>CAKUJT010000056.1 GCA_934661765.1 uncultured Senegalimassilia sp. | reverse complement strand
ATTATAAGTCAGTTCGGTGGACCGGATGGCGAATTGGCTGCATCTATGCGTTATCTTTCACAGCGATATACGATGCCATATAAAGAGGTAACAGGAATACTGACTGATATTGGTACAGAAGAATAATCCCGTTTCTTTTGGAAATAACAAAAAACCCTTTATTTGCGCGGGATTCTGGGCTTTATGGTCAATTCAAAGTTAGGCTCATTCAGATGACCGCGCTTATTTTTCGTTAATTTCTTGTATTCTATAGATTCTATGAGTAATTTCAACAATCTGTTGCGTTCCGGAATAGATAAATCCCAATAACAGGAAAGCAGATCTTCACAAGCCGGCAGGAACTGTTCTATATTGGCTTCTCTTTGGCGTTCCTTGTCAAGTTCGAGTTTCAGCTGGGCAACGTTTGATTCAGCTTCAGAAATTCGGTTTTGTAAACTGTCAGATCGCTCAAGAAAGACTTCTGTCGAGTAGACACCTTGTTCAAGCAGATCATACATGGTTCCCTTTTGCCGTAGAAGTTGATCGAGTGTCTGTTGAGCTGATTCCAAAAGAACTTCTTTTTCCGGAATAAGACTCTTGCTTGGCATCTGACCACTCAGACGATATCCTTCAACCCAGTCAGAAAGCGCGTTATAAACTTCTCGCTCAACAAGATCCAAAGGGCTGCCAATGGTAGGACAATCATATGTACTGCACAACATCAGATCATAAGGAACACGACTTGCAGTTCCGGAAGGCGGCCGGCGAATCATTTTCTTTTTGCACTCACTACAGACAATGATTCCGGCAAGCGGATTTTTGATAATGTTAGAACCGGCAGGCTTTGGGGATCCACAGCCAAGATAACTCTGAGCTTCTGCAAATACATCGTGATCGATTAAGCGCGGATGCCGACCGGAAACAATGGTATAGTCATTGGTTCTCGGACGTGCGGTTGTGAGAACACCATTTTCAACCGTTCTGACCACTTTTCGTTCGCCAATCTTAACGCATTGATCGTAAACAACATTAGAGAGGATTCCACGGACTGTGCTCTCACTCCAAAGCTTGGAATTACGCGGCTTTGTACCGTAACTGTTTAAAGTACGAGTGATCGACCGGATACCGACACGTTCAGGACCGGTAAACATAGAAAAGATAAGCCGCACAACAGGAGCCTCGTTTTCATCAAAAGCAAGAGTCCATCCTTTCTCTTTTTCAAGTTTCACTCTCCGAAAACCGTATGGTGCGGAGTTGTATGGCCACTTTCCCTCAGAGATAGCGGCATAACGTCCGTTCTGCATCCTACGCTTGATCGTCTTATATTCACGACGACTCATGAATAATCCAAACTCAAAATACTCTTCATCGAATTCATTGGCAGGATCATAGGTTTTGGAAGGCGTGATGATTAGTGTGTTGGAATACTGGAATGCTCTCTGTACAACTCCCTGATCTATTGTATCACCACGAGCAAGACGTTCTACTTCCATAACGAGCACACCGTCCCACAGGTTTTGTTCTACTTCGTGAAGCAACTGTTGCATAACAGGGCGTGCAGCTATAGTTTCTCCGGACACAACTTCTCGATAAATATTGCTGATAATAAGGTTATTTTTCTTAGCAAGAGAAAGAAGTGCACGTTCATGTCTGGCAAGAGTTTCCCCTTCACCATGCTGCTCGGCTTCAAGATCCTTTCTTGATTTCCTCAAATAAATACAATACGACATGATATCACCTCCGTATATATTATGTAAAAAGGTACAAAAATAACAGCCATACACAGAACGTAAGTTCTGATTGTGCGACTGCACCGAAGATGATACAATATTCTTTGGAAAGTGAGTATCTCTTCGGAGGTATTTCAAAAGCACATTGGCGTGTGCTCCCAGTTGACCGTTCCTGTTGGCGCAGGAGCGGTTTCTTTTTTGGTATTAATTAAAAGAAAGTCTGCGAACTTCATTTGCAGTATTGGTATTACATTTGATTTCCTTTTGAACTCTCGTTCCTGTTTCTGTAGATTCGAATACTAAAAATGCAACGGTATCTAATTCCTGCTGTTTTGTCGTAGTAGTTGTGTTGACTTTTGTTTTCTTTCCGAGGGATGCGCCGACGACGGCACCGACAGGTCCAGCAACTGCAGCACCAATTAGTGCGCTGCCAGCACGACCGTGAGTTTTATTATTTCCGGTTGTTTTGCTGATTAAATTGTATTGAGGACCATCCCAAATAAAATCAACCAGTTTAAAGTGTCCAGCGCCTTCCTGAAAAGAATTTCCGAAATAATATAAACCATTTCCATCTTTACGGAATTTTAAACCACCTATATTGTATTGTGTTTCAGCTTTTTTTAAGGCTTTGATGCGATCGCGCTCAGCCTTTTCGGCTTGTCGCTTCTCCCAATCAGCTAAATGTTCTTCAGGAGTCTTTTTGGCAGTGGCTTCAAAGAAGCTGCGGTCGTCTTCAGTCAATGTAGAAATTTCATTATTTTCTATTTTTTGCCTTAAGTCAGCATATCTAGAAGCGTTATCCCAGCTTCCTTTTAATTTGTCTAAAAAACCCATGTTTTTTTATCCCTCTCTTTCTCTAAAAGCCTGTCCCTTTGAGTACACCACACACTCATATAAACGCCGAAGCGGTTATACCATAAAATTCCAGACATAATTTTTGTATAATTAAGCAAAATAACAGTATGAAAATACTATTAGCAAAAATCATGTACGAAAGAAACCTATCTGTTCGCCAGGTTGCGATTTTGTCAGGCATAACAAAATCGGCAGTTCAGAAGATCATGAACGAGGATTCTAATCCAACGATCAGGACGCTTGAGAAACTGGCAGAAGGCTTGAAATGTAAGATTTCAGACCTGTACGAATCAGATTATCAATAAGTGTCCACTATAGTGGACGATTGAAAAATATCCCGTAATTTTCCAGCAAAACCAGTGTTTACTTTGTATAATAGTAACAAGTAAACAGAGAAAAGAACGAATGTTCGATAAAACTATTGAAATAATGAAACGGTTGTCGTATCATTAAATCAAGGGATTTCGAACGTGTTCTTGCTGGGAACGGAGGGACTTACATATGAAAGAGGTATCTAAACAACTAATCATTGAAATGGTAAAGAGAATCGATGATTCGGACGAAAAATTTCTTCGTCAGATTTATACCATTCTGAAAAGACATTTAGAAAGAGCTCAAAGGAAGCGTTAGCTTCCTTTTTTTATGTTCTCTCGCAGTTTTGCACTGAAATCACGGATCACTTCTTTTGATTTTGGAGTAAGATCGTGATACGTATGCATGATTTCCTTAATCAACTTATATAGATCATTATCGCTGTCTTCCAGCAATTCAGATACATAAGCGGCTTCTTCGTCTTCTTCAGGAAGCTCTAAGAACATATCGCCAGCTCCGGATCGGAGCCACTCCTCATTCACATTGAACGTTTTACATATTAATGCTATTACGGCATCAATAGGCTCATTACGCCCCATTTCATAAGTAGCAACAGTATTTCGTTTTATGCTAAGAGCATCGGCAAACTCCTGTTGTGTCAATTTGAGCTTTTTCCGGAGCTCTTTTATGCGTTCGTTCATGTTGCACCTCCTTTCGTTGCAAGTCCATCATATCACACAGTAAAGAAAATTACAATAGGAAAATGTCGCAACATCAACAAAATAATTATTGACAAAAGATGCATTGCGACATATAATAGTCTCATAATCAACAATGAAAGCGAGGTGAAGAAGTGATTAACTGGGTTGTTGTTGGAACGTTGTGGATTGCAGGAATCATATGTTGCTACAAAATGAAAAAGATACAACCGGAATCATTCGAGTTGTATCTAGTGTATGTAATTGCAATATGCCTGCTGGTTACAGCTGTTGCAATAAGAGAGCTAATTTTGGTTTAAGTTGTTCCAGAAGAGCTGTGGCGTTGTGGTAATCACCATCGATAATGAATGAATTGACATCGATGAGATCCTTGGAAATATCTGACGGAGCATAAACAAGAGCTAAGAAATAATATTCTCCATAACCTTCTTCCGTAGAACGACAGCCGTTATTTATGCACTTACCTGCACAGCGAAGATAATTCTCAAATATAGAACGGACATAATAGGTTGTTTTATCTAAATGGTATTGCTCAAGTTCAAGTTTTTTGAGTTTTAACTGATAGCGATTATTAATAATTGCAGTAGCAATCGGTGAAATAACAGCAGCAATTCCAAGAATAGCAGAAATTGTGACAGTTAAATTAAAATCCATTGATACAACTCCTTTCGTAAATACTCGGCTCTGGCAGGAGCCTGTATCTAAAGTATAGGAGAAATGAATGGCTATTACAAGAGAAAGAAGGGAAAGAAAGCAATGAGTGAAGAACAGAAAAGACTAATCGAAGAAACGGTAGAGAACCTGAAGCATCTGGATAAGGAGAGTCTCCTGGTTGTAAAAGGCAGTGTGGAAGTACTCAAGGCAAGAGATGCAATGGAAAAGGGAGATTCGGAGAAGAAAGCAGATGCGCCGAGAGCACACTTATCTGTGAACAAAATCAAGAAAGGATATGCGGAATGTGATGTGCGCCTCACGGCAGCAGGGCACGAAAAATAATGCCCTGCACGATATTACTTTTTATCAAGAAGTCGTTGATATGCAGTCTCGACCATATCTTGCCATGATGCAAATTGGGAATTACTTTGAATAGCCTTATCAAAGCAGGCATCGTCTTGCAATTTGTCGAGATCAGATTGTGAAGCAATATCACAGCCAATCATTTCACAAAATTCGGTGAAATTAGAAGCTTTGGTGAACTCAGACATAAAAGAGTCAGTGAATACATCATAAACATTGGAATCAGATATGTAATCAAGATGCGTCTGAACATCACCAGAGTAGTTGCCAATACACAAACGTATTTGTGTCATATGAAATCTCCTTTCTTATAAGACTAGGGTATTGGAACACCCCGTAAAAGGAGTATAGAGCGATGCAAGATAAAAAGCAATGAATAATTTTAAAGACAATCAACAATGAAAGCGAGGCGAGAAGAGATGAAGAAATTGCATTTGTTTGAATTAAGAGAAGGACATGTTGTTTTGGATGGGATAATTATTAGAGGTGTCCGGGAATGCGAATTTTCCATAAAAGAAAATGACAGCCCTACAGAACTGTCATTAAAAATGGATGTCAGGACGCTAGGAGATAAGAGCACTTCCTGCTTCGATTGCATATCGGATGACGCCGGGAAGATTAGAAATTGCCATTTCAATAAGTTGAGTACGAATTTTTTCCCAAATGGCAGGCTTGGAAGTATTCTCAATAAATTGATATCCGGCAAGGGATAAGTCTTTTATGTTTGGCAAAGGTTCATCAATGTACTTTTTCCCTTTAATTATAATATTGCAATCCATTAATTGGCGAATCCAGTATAGTGTTTCATTCCTGGAATATTGAGAAAGTTTTGTTTCTGTCAATTCAATTGGGTAAATGGGAGGAATATCACCATATTCATCTGGAACAAGAGATTCTGAAACAGCAATTAAAATATCACGGATTAAATCAGGATTAAGTTTCATATCAAAGTCTCCTTTCTTTTTTACTCAGCTCTGGCAGGAGCCTGTAAGAAAAGTATAGGAGAAGAAATAGAAAATAGCAAGAGAGGTGAACGTAATGAAGAGAAGCATTAACCACAAGAGATACAGCGGATATCCAGAGGAATTAAGTCCGTTGAAAGGATTTAAGGTTGTCGGAGTCGGGTGCGGAGATATCGACAAAGAGGGTGCAACAAGCATCATGCTGATGAATGATCACAACGTTGCTGTTGACCTGAATATTACAGATGAAGGAACCTACATCAGCGAGTTCTATGCACTTACAGAGGATTTTATTCCAAGAACTTATGAGGATGATTAGATAGAAGAAAACAATGCCTAAACTAAAGATATCCGACAGAGAAAAACAAAATAGCAACAAGTACAAACCGTAACACATAAACTTTTCTAGGAGGTGATGCGGGTGATCGTAGAGATTAAAAAGACAGAAAGCGGATGCACATATAAATTTGATGATGCTGCTTATATGGGAAAAAGTGAAAAGGAGCATGAAAAGGTAATCAATGATGTATCGACTATCATAAACGAGCATCTGAGATCAAGAAAGGATAAAACCGCTTAGGCGGTGGAAAGAAGGACAAGCATGGAGGATTGTTGCTACTGTCAACACAGAAACAGTTGTATGGAACGCAGTCGCTGTTATCCGTGCGCATCATACAAGAAGGAAGGAGAAAAAAGAAGTGCAACAGAGAGAATTTGCTTTATACAAAAGAAGGTTACTGAGTCTGATCCCGGGAAAATTGCAGGACATTCCGAACGGGGAAGTGAAGATCAAGTTTTTCCGTTCCTGCCTGATCCAGCAGATTGAGAAGGAAAAGGACTGGCAGTTTACGGGAGAGCAGGCAGCGGATTTGATCCGGATGGCGGTCTATCCAGATCTGAGATCAGAGGAAGAACGGATGATGTATGACGATTTTCTTTTGGATGGGATGGATCGACTGATGGCAGAGGATGAGAAATGAGCCAAAAACGAGGAAGAAGGGAGAAGGATCACATATGGATCATCAGATGGACGAAAACACAGGAACTGGGCTGTTGCTCTGGGACATGGGAAGAGGCGAACGAGTACGCCAGGAAGAAGAACAAAGGAGAATACATCATATTAGAATGAGCCTTTGGAGGACAAGGTTTATTACGGGCATTGGAATGCTTGTTGGACTCTTCTATGCTTCCGGAGCAGCAATCACATATTCCATATCGGTCAAAGCACCGGAGTCAACGCTGGAGCGCGTCCTGATCGGACTGGCTGTATCAGCAAGCTTCTACGCGCTGAATTCGATCGCAAGGACACTGGAAAAACAGATAAAAAAATAACACTTCCGGAGGTAACGGAAGTGTTGAATGCAAGACTTTTGTCTCGCAGATATTAAAGACATTATTATCTTAACATCTGTGGGGCAGAAAGTCAAGAAAAACGGGGGTTCTGCCCCATTTTAATACTCGATTAAGATATTAAAGATAGAGGTATACGATGGCAACGAAGAGAGTAACACACACCTTCCGGAAGGGAGACATCCTGGAGGTGAAGGAATACCATGACGGCAGGTATGGAGCAAGAGGGCTGCCAAGAGAAAAGAAGAGAAAGCCGACACCGGAGCAGATGGCAGTAGTGAACGCCATGAATAAGGCAGAGACAGCCAGACACAGATTGTTGGAGTACTTTGGCAAGGGAGACTACTTTCTGACACTGACATACAGGGTTGAAGAAAGACCTCCGGACATGACGAAAGCAAAGAAAGATTTTACAAATCTGAAAAACAAGTTAAGAACAAGATACAAGAAAGAGCAGATCGAATTGCGCTGGATCCGGAACATTGAGAAAGGAACCAAGGGAGCATGGCACATTCACATGGTCATCACCGGATGCCGGGATACGATCCGCTGGGTGGAGGAATGTTGGCCACATGGTGGAATCTATGCAGAGAAGTTAGAGAAAAGCAAATACTACGAAGAGGATTTTTCACAGCTTGCATCCTACATCACCAAAAACGAGAAAGTGGGAGAAAAGAGGGAAGACGGAAAGAGGGACAAGCCAAGACTCAGCGAATCCAGTTACAGCACATCAAGGAATATGCCACTGAAACCACCAAAGAAGAAAAAACTGGTAAGATGGCCAAAAGAGATCAAACAAAAGAACGGCTATTACATTGCCAAGAGCTATGAAGGAATCAATCCGGCCACTGGGTTCAAGTACCGGAGATACACATTGATCCGGTTGAACAGGAGGATTTGAAGACATGAAGACAGCGAAAGTCTACATAGAGACAACAATCACAGGTCCGTCAAAACCGAAGTATGGAAAATATGCGGCAGCTTTAGCGTTTACAAGGAAAAACGGGAAGACGGAAGACCGATTCCTGCAAGGAAGTGAACAGGAAACAACCTATAACCGTAGCGTACTATTAGCCATGGTTCGGGCAATGCAGAGGTTCACAGAGTCATGCCATATCATATTCTACACAGGGAATACATTTATCCGCGACATGGTTCAGGCAGACAATCCGGAAAAGTGGAGACGGGCAGAGTGGAGAAAGTCGGATGGAAAAGACATACAGAACAAGGAACTGTGGCAGTTGTTCCTGGAAGAGAGTAAAGAACACGAGATAGAGATCGTATACGAAAACAACAGTGAGTATAAAAGGACGCTTGAAGCGTACTTACAAGGAGAAGAGGTATAAAGATGTTTGAGAAGTTTGGAGAATTTGATTCTTACGAGGAGATCAACCGTACGGCCAAAGCACAGTTGGAAGAGGGAGACTTAGAAGCAATCAAGACAATCGCAGAGGAGAATGGACTGGATCCGGAAGACGCAGAGGACTTTTGCACCGGTGCAATCGAGGAGCTAACAACACCGAGTCTTGCAGCTATGGGAAAACTGGAACTGGAAGCGAAAGATCTGAGTCTAACAGGAGCATTGAGAGACTGGACGAATTTTATCGAGCAGTTATGTTTAGAGGATGAAGAGATGGCTCTTGCAGTCAGAAGAAAAGGAAAGTCGTTGAAAGATTGCATGGCAATGATCTTGAAGAAAGCGTTCGGGGAAAAGACACAGCTAGATGACAGAATCACCAAGGCAGCAGACTTGAGACCACCACTGTATATCAGCATTCCGGGAAAGGCACAGATCAAAGAGATCGTGAGAGAGTACTATCTGGGTGAGAAAAAATGATCGTATACAAGGGATTCAACGAGAAGCTGCAGGCAACCCACGGAAATGGAACATTCCAGTATGAACCGGGAAAGACCTACACGGAAGAGAAAAGTAAGACAAGATCCACAGGATTCCATGCGGCAGAATATATCATGGATTGTCTGAACTGGTACACACTTGACGGAAAGAACCGTTTCTTCCGGTGCGAGGCAGGTGGGAGCATAGACGAAGAAGAGGGCTGCTCAATGGTCGTATCCACGGAGCTGACACTGGAAAAAGAGCTGAATCTGACAGAAATCGCATTAGTAGCAATGAGATACATTATCGAGCATCCGAAAAGAGATTGGCGCGTGATCACTAGAGGTGTGTGTATACAGGAAGATGATGCGGAGGCGATCGGAACGGATAAGATTGCAATTGCGAGAGGCAAAAACCCGGTTGTGGCTGGAAATCGTGGAACCGTAATCGGACTGATCCTTGAAAATGCTGACGGAGAGATTATCGCGGCAAGCATCCGGAAAGTGGATGATGTGCGGACGAAAGACTTCCAATATTACACGCTGACACCGGACAGGAGATGGGTGGAGGTGCATGTATGAGACGGAAAGCGATTGAGTGCTTTGCACCGAAAAAGACAAGAAAAAAAGGACTTGTGGCCACCTTGCAGGAACTGGATAAAATTCTGATTCTGAATGTTTACCAGGAAAAGGAACTGCTGGTCCGCTATTGCATCAATTACAAGACAGGCGAACATGAATACTGGAAAGAGCAACATGGTTGGAGAAAAGGCGGTATCCTGAATGCACTGAACGAGGACTGGAGAGACTGGGAATGGAGAACATATGACAATTATCCGAAACTGCAGGAGGAAGACACAAACAGGATCAAAGAATTGATTAGACACAGAGCGTGGAACAACAGCCCGTGGGAGAGAATCAACGGATTGGAACATAGCTATAACAGTGAGATCAGGGAAAGATGTGAAACAAACCGGAAAATGAGACTCATGAACCTGATGAGAAAAGTTCCAGGTCGTCCGAAGAATCTAAGAGAATGGTTCTTTGAACAGGCAGCAGGAGAGGATTATATGTTTCGGAACAGGGAAACGAAAGAATTTGCCTGTACGAACTGCGGAGAATCCAGCTGGCCGGAAGAAATCAAGCGGCAGGACGGAGAAAAGAAGATCCGGCACAATGACATGGTATTCTGTCCTTCCTGTGGAAAACTGGTGCAGGCAAAGACAAGAACAGACCATATCGAACAGAAATGGAAGAGCTGCTATCTCATCCAGCCGGTAGATGAAGATACAAGCGTGCTTCGGATCATAGAAGCAAAGGTCGGATGGGACAATGGAAGACATTATGTAGAGCTTGGAGATGAAATCAGAATCTTATTGTACAAGGTCTACTCCAACAGAAAATTGAAGAAGACATACATGATCTATTATGAGGACTCCTGGGATGGATGGACAAAAGGAAACCGGAAAAACCTAAGAGCAAGAGAAGGATACTTGTATCCGGAAGAATTTGGCCAGATATTAGACGGAACCACTTACAGCGAAGCAACAAGAGTCCTGGAGCATTTATCGAAGACGGGAATGGAACTGAACTACAACAGACTTGTGGCAGGGACAGGACAGATGAAAGGATATGCACAGAAGATCGAGTACCTGGCAAAAGGACGTTTTTGGAATCTGCTGAGAGATACGATCGGCTGTACAGACTATCCGGGATATCCGACACAATACTATGGACCACTGGACATGAGAGAGGAAAGCATTGAGGGAATGTTCAGAATCCAAGACCGTCAGAAGATCAACCGGATCCGTGACGAACATGGCGGGAACAGAATGGTACGCTGGATGCAGTATTCGGACGAGACAGGGCAGAAGATCTCGAAAGAGACGGTGCAGTGGATGATAAAGAATGAGATAGAACCGAGCAGCATCCAGGGACTGGAAAAATATATGAGTCCACAGAAGATCATGAACTACATCGAAAGGCAGAAAAAGGAACAATATGCAGGAATGACGGCAGAAGCTGTTCTTGAAGAATATAAAGACTATCTCAGTATGTGTGAAGCGTGTTGCAAAAATATGGCTGACGAGATGGTCTATCGTCCAAGAGAACTAAAACGCAGGCATGATGAAGTCGTTGTAGACCGGCAGCAGATACAGATCTTGAAAGAACTGGAAAACAATGCAGAGGGAAAAGAAGCCTACGCACAGGAAATGCGGCAGAAGTTTCCGGAAGCAGAAGAGATCCTGAAAGAGATCAAGAGCCGATATGAGTACGAAGACGAAGAGTATAAGATCATTGTACCGAACACGTTAGTGGATATCGTGAAAGAAGGACGTGCACTGCATCATTGTGCCGGCAGCAGTGAACGATATTTTGACAGGATCGAGAGCAGAGAGACATATATCTGTTTCCTGCGAAGACAGGAAACACCGGGAATCCCATTCTACACGATTGAAGTAGAGCCGGGAGGCACAATCAGACAGCACAGAAGCTATTATGACGAAGAGCCAGGGATCGAGGAAATCCGGGTATTCCTGAAAAGCTGGCAGAAGGCAATCAGAAAACGTCTGACAGAGGAAGATAAGAAGTTGGCCAAGATCAGCAAGATCAAGAGAGAAGCCAATATTGCAGAGCTTGAAGAGAAAAAGAATATAAGAGTCCTTCAGGGATTGGCGGAAGATTTCCTTGAAGCAGAAGAGATAGAAAAAAACTGGAGGCGGTTTAATGGAATTAGTACAGTACCAGGATTATGAGGAATACAAAAAGGCAATGAACACCGTACTGAACAGAACGGTAGAAGATTTTGTCATGACTGGATATCTGCTGAAGCAGGGAAGAGATAGCGATATCTTAAAGGATTCAGGATATAGCAATGTCAATGAATTTGCGTGGGCAGAATACAAGCTTGAAGCCACACAGGTATCCAGATACATCAGGATCAATGACAGATTCTCGGAGGGTGGCTACTCTCCGAGACTGCAGGAGCATTACAAAGGATTTGGCTATGCGAAGCTGGCACTAATGCTGACGCTTCCGGAAAGCGTAGCAGAAGAGCTGACACCGGCATATAGCAAGTCAGAGATCCAGGCAGTCAAAGAAGAGATAGAAAGCGAAGAGAAGATCACAGATATCGAAGTCATTTTGGAAGGCGAGAAAGAAGAACAGAAAGAACTCGACAATCTGGAAAAAGCAATCCATCAGATCTGCATGGATGAACCGGAACTGTATCTGAAACTGCATGAGGCAGTCAGAACAAGCGTAGGAACAGGACAGATTAAAGAGGTGTTAGCACCGGACGGAGACAAGCTATACAGTGTAAGACCACAAGGCTGCGGAAGAATTATGCTTTATCTGAATGATGAGAAGGACGAGGTCATACTGCAGGTAGTAAGACAAGGACTGAAAGAAAAGTTTGCATGGGAGAATATTTTAAGTTATCTCGTCCTGATCACAGAAGAGGAAGACGCAAAACAGAACTGGGAGGAACTCTACGGACAGAAATATCCGGAAAAAGAACAGATTGCACCAGTGCAACCGAAGAAAGAAAAAAGAAAAGAGTCGAAGGTAGTAAAGGCGAAGCTACCAAAACCAAAAAAAACGGAGAAACAGGAAACGGAGAAACCCGTAGAACTTCCAAGCGACATTCCAGGACAGACAGAGATTGAGAAAGATTTTCCGGAAATGCTTCCGGAAGCAGGGGAAACACCGGAAATACAGAACAAAGAGGAAAATTGCACCAGTGCAATGCCAGAACCTGCGGAGATTGTGGAAAAACCTGTGGATAATTCAGAGCAGATGGAAGAAAATGCGAGAAACACAGAAGCGGAAGCCGATTCAGAACCGGTGGATAAGTCAGAAGAAGAACAGAATCCGGCCGGCAGCAGATGGGAATACATGAAGACAATGGAACCATACAAAATGGCACTGTATATGGCAGCGTCCGTGAAAGAGATGCCTCACATGATGTTGAACTCAGTAGAGTATTGGAAGAAATGGTTAGAAACAGAGGTAGATGAAAATGGAGATGAAATCAGTAAGAAATAAGGTGATTACATTATGAGCATCGATTATTCCGACATGGCATTTCCAAAATTAGCTTGTAAGAAAAAAAGGAAATCGCATAAAAAGAGCATCCTCAAGAGTAGAAAGGGAGTCTGCTATCTCTGTTTGATACTCTATGACGATTTTTCCAAGCAATATACAGAAGAACATCACATCATGTTCGGATCCGGCCAGCGTGAACTATCTGAGGCAGATGGACTCAAAGTAAATCTGTGCCGGAATCATCACAAAGAAGGACCGGAAGCAGTCCACAATAACCGAGAAATGCGGGAACTGCTCTGCAGAATAGCACAGACGGAATATGAGCAGACACATACGAGAGAAGAGTGGATGGCGAGATATAAGAAAAATTATTTATAGTTACCTCCGCTGAATGGCGTGGAGATAAAAGTATGTCACAATACTGCAACATGACAACAAAGACTTCCTCCCTGGATGCGGCAGGGAGGAGAAAGGAGCAGACAAGTGCCAAAAAGACAGAGATCAACAGCTTGGAAAAGTGAGTTGGCTGAGATAAATGCAAAAGCAAGACAGGAAGGAATGAGCTATGGACAGTACGTGGGACTCATGTACTGCGAAGAAAGAGATGAGATGGAAAGAAGGAGAAGATATGACAGAAAGAGACGCAAAAGATTTGGTTGACTGGCTGGATCAGGCAGAAGAGGAAACAAAAGCAACAATTGCAGAACATGAAAGAATCGATCCTTTTTATGACGGAGTACTTTCAACAATCCAGACAGTTCGAGAATATATCAAGAAAATGCGTAAGGTGGACGAAGCGGAAGGAGAGAAACAGATGAAAGAGATTATAGCAGATAGTAAGTTTGAGTATATCGAAGAAATTAAGCCGTTTTTCTGGTGGACAGGAAGCTTGAACATAGAGCAGGCAATCACACACTTGACAAAGCGGTACGATGAAGAGGAAGCACACAATCTGTTGGATGAAAAGTTAGAATTTGTATCTGACTACATGAGAAATAATCACGGAGCTGTCGAGCAGTACGGAATTTACCTCATTCCGGAATTTATGCTTGGATATGATGACATAGAGATTGTGATTGTAGCGGCATCCGAAAACGAGAGGGCTACGGTGGTATTCTCGGATATTCCGGTAGTTAAGAGAGGTAAGAGAGATGAAAGATAAATGTCCAATATGTAATTACGAGTTGAAAATGTGTCAGTGTTTATTTGCAGGAGACTGTCATCCAGACAGAACAAAAATCAGAGAGGTTGTACTTGACCACTTGTATCTTTTGACGGATGAGCAAATTAAACATATTCAGTATTTGGAAAAACATTGGAATATGTCGTATGATGACGAAGAAAAAGAAGAGATTAAATGCAAGTTGAAAAGGGTGGAAGAGGAGAATGTGCATGGAGCAGATCAAGGTAGGTGGAAAATGACAAGACAAGAGAAAGAGGATCAAGCACAGCTTGAGTGGCTGCGGAAATGGAAAGAACGACGGAAGGAAAAAAGAGACGTGAGAAAAAAGTCACTGTTTTATAAGATTCTAAGGAAACTTGGAATTATAAAGGACTATGAGGAAGACATAAGAACAAGAATGGAGATGTGCGAAAGAGCAATAAAAGCAAATGTATGTCCTGAAGATTGTGATATTTGCGCATGGGATGTGAAAGGAGGGATTGATTACAATGGTTATATTACGACCAGTAGGAACAACAGGAAACCGTCTGAAGTATCTACGAAAAATCAGAGGACTGACAAGAAAAGAGGCAGCAGTCAAGTTGAACATCAAGGAAGAAAGATTGCAAGATCTTGAAGCAGGAAGGAAAGGATTGACGTTAGGAGAGGCAATCAAATGTGCGGATATATATAATGTGTCCATAGATTACATCGTTGGAAGAAGAGAAATGTAGGAGTGATGAGCAGTGAAACAAAGTACAGACAGACGAAGAAGTCCGGCATACCAAGCAGGCAATCTGATCAGAGCGCAGGGGCAGCAGATGAGGCATGGAGATGTAACGGAGTACATAGCCAGGAAGTACAAGATAGGAGATGATGCCAATGGAGACAATGACAAAGAAAAGACTGGAAGCGTACAGAAATAACAAGACAGAAATATTGTCATTAAAATACATTCTAAACAATCGATGGCAATCAGAAACAATGATAGAGAATAATGTAATTTTAGATTATAGCAAAGGATATCCAATACCGCAAAGCATAGTAGGATTTGATCAAGAAAAGTATGAGAGATTACAAGAGAAGGACTTAAAAAGAAAGGAGCGTTTAGAAAAAGAATGTGAAGAGATAGAAAGATTTGTTGAAGAAATCGAAGATCCTCAGTTGCATAATATTTTCAGAAAGTATTACATAGATGGAGATAATATGGTAAACCAGGCAGAAGTTGCTAAAGAGCTTTATGTTGAACGGAGTACCATAAGCAAGAAAATTGATAGATATCTTCAACTTTCACACAATTCACACGAATCACATATATAATAATACTTGAGCCAAAGGATGAATTTCTGCGGCTCGCCCTCTCTTTGCATAAAACCCAAGAAGCACTTGCATGATAATGTGTGGGTGTTTTTCTGTTGTATAATGTCGAGATTTGGGATATTATGGAAGTAGGTTTATTAGGCATGGGAGGAAAAGAATAGATGGCAGAAATTAAAGTGCACTCTTCAAAAAAGTACGATTCGAATAAGTGGAGAAAAATTATAAATACAACACAGAGCAATTACGCAAATATGATAAAAAGGCTAAGCAGGAAACAAAAGATTTCGAATCTAGTCTTGATTTATTATAGTATTTTCTTGATTGTAAATACTTTGACAGGAAAATATTTTCCGCAATATTTTAATACTGAATTATCAGAATATTTTGGAATAATTCTTTCAGTTGTAATGCTAGCATACTCGTTAATAAATAACAGTTCAAATTATGCTGTCCGTATTTCAGATATTGAAGAATCCCTTAATCAATTGAAAACAATTAAGAGAAGTTTAAGTGAAGAAAATTTAGATGAGTGCATAAGTAAATACAATAAAGTTGCTGATTCAACAGAACGGAGAGAAGACGTTGATTTTTTTATAACAGTAAAGCATTTGTGCAAAGAATTTAAAATAAATTTTATATCTAATTTTCGATTATCCGCATAAACACTATACTTTCAAGTATTTTGAAGTATAGAAAAAACTCATTTTACCACGAATTTACCACGATTGAATGAGCCTTGATATGACCTATAAAATAACACCCAAAAGACATCATTACACCTAAATGGTGTCTTTTTAAAAAGCAGTCAATCCTAAGACTAACTGCTTTGTGTGTATGGATATGAAATTGTCAAACTGGGATTTGTCTTACAACAATTTATATATGCATAAAAAGCAATATATTTATGAAAACACCCTAAATCCAAAATCTACTCAA
>CAKUJT010000055.1 GCA_934661765.1 uncultured Senegalimassilia sp. | reverse complement strand
CTGGGTGCCGGCCTTGCCTGCTCCCGTCCGCTGACCGAGGGCGTCAACTGGCTGCCGACCGAGCGCTACGTCGGCGTTTCCGGCCTGATGCTGACCCCGAAGGCCTACATCGCCGTGGGCATCTCCGGCCAGATGCAGCACATGGTCGGCTGCAACCGCTCCGGTGCCATCTTCGCCATTAACAAGGACAAGAACGCCCCGATCTTCAAGCAGTGCGACTTCGGTCTGGTGGGCGACATCAAGGACGTCCTGCCGGCCATCACCGCAGCCCTGTAAGGGGACTCCTTCCGCATCGCGCTTCAGCGCAACCCTTGTGCGAAAACCTCTCCTAAGGTTCGACCCCTCCAAAGATTCGACCCCTCCAAAAAAGATGACCCCTTTACATCTTTTACGGAGCGCGGTGCGGGAGTCTCGATAGTTAATGAATTGGCGGCCGATTTCGGCCGCCAATGAAAGGATATCTACATGTCAGATTTCGACATCATCGTCGTGGGATCTGGCTGCGCGGGCGGCGTGGCGGCTTACGTGGCCGCATCCGCCGGCAAGTCCGTCCTGGTCGTTGAGCGCGGCAACTTCGCCGGCGCCAAGAACATGACCGGCGGCCGCATCTACTCCCACTCCCTCAAGCAGGTCTTCCCCGACTTCGAGTCCGAGGCCCCCGTCGAGCGCAAGATCACCCACGAGCGCATCGCGCTTCTGGACCCGAGCTCGCAGATGGCCATCGACTTCACCTCCTCCGAGCTGGGCGAGGAGGGCAAGGACTCCTACTCCGTGCTGCGCGGCCCGTTCGACCAGTGGCTGGCCGAGAAGGCCGAGGAGGCCGGCGCCGAGTACATCTGCGGCATCGCCGTCGAGGAGCTCATCAAGGACGAGTCCGGCCGCGTGACCGGCGTGCGCGCCGGCGACGACGAGATCACCGCCGAGGTGGTGATCCTGGCCGAGGGCACCAACTCCATGCTCTCCGAGCGCTGCCTGGGCAACGCCCGTCCCAAGGCCAACCAGATGGCCGTGGGCATCAAGGAGGTCTTCGAGCTTCCCGCCAACGTCATCGAGGACCGCTTCCTGGTCCCCGAGGGCGAGGGCGCCGCGATGCTGTTCGTGGGCGACTGCACCAAGGGCAGCGTCGGCGGCGGCTTCCTGTACACCAACAAGGAGTCCATCTCCCTGGGCCTGGTCGCCACCATCTCCCTGGCCGCCGATGGCTCCCGTAACGAGGTGCCGGTCTACCAGATGCTCGAGGACTTCAAGAGCCACCCGGCCGTGGCCCCCATCATCCGCGGCGCCAAGATGGTCGAGCACTCCGGCCACATGGTGCCCGAGGGCGGCTACGACATGATCCCCAAGTACGTCTTCGACGGCTGCCTGATCGCCGGCGAGACCGCGGGTTTGTGCATGAACATGGGCTACCAGGTGCGCGGCATGGACTTCGCCGTGGCCTCGGGCCGCATGGCCGCCGAGGCGGCCGTGGCCGCCATCGACGCCGGCGACACCTCCGCTGCGGGCCTGGCCTCTTATAAGAGCGCCATGGAGGGCTCGTTCGTCATCCGGGACCTGCGCACCTTCTCCAAGTGGCCGCACGTCATGGAGGAGTGGTCAAGCATGTTCACCGACTACCCGGTGATGGTCAAGGAGGTCTTCAACGCGATGTTCAGCGTCGACGGCGCCCCGCAGCAGCCGCTGATGAAGCGTATGAAGCCCATCATCAAGAAGCGCGGCATGTTCAAGCTCGGCCGCGAGGTCATGAAGGCGGTGAAGGCGCTGTGAGCAAGGTTTGCGAGATCACGGTCAACGTCGACGAGGCGCTGTCCGTCAACAAGTACGAGGTCGACGAGGAGACTCCGCATATCGAGCTGGCTGAGGACGACGGTTCCGAGGCCTACAACGAGGAGTTCCTCAAGCTGGTCCGCGTCTGCCCTGCGGCCCTGTACAAGGTCGACGAGGACGGCGTGAAGTCCTTCGACTACGCCGGTTGCCTGGAGTGCGGCACCTGCCGCATCGCCTGCGAGGGCACCATCGTCAAGAAGTGGGTCAACCCCGGCCCGACGATGGGCATCGAGTACCGCTGCGGCTAGCATCTGCTCCGCCCCGGAGCGCCGCCCCGGGCCGATCGCCCGGCCCGAGGCACGGCTCCGCGCGATATCGTCCGCACCCGCTTCAGCGGGCAGCGGGCCTCAAGAGAGGGAGGACCTTCGGGTCCTCCCTCTCTTTGCGTTTAGATGCGCGTTCGGTCATCCAGCGCATCATTTTTCCGTTCACGTCAGAGCTATTCAGAAAGGAGTAAGGCTTTTTGCTGCCAAAAAAACGCGCGAGTGCGTGCGGAAATGCGGTCGGGGTGTCATTGGAGGGCATAATTCTCGGCGTATCCCCGCGCCTTTTCGCAAGAAGGTTGCGTTCGTTACCTAAAAGCTGTCGTTGGTGAGATCCTAAACAGCGGCAAACACGCACTCGCGCGATATTTGGCGGCAAGAGGCGTAAAGGGTGCCGGAGCGGGTTCTTCTGGGTTTCCGGTGGTTGCGTTGCTCTCACTGTTCGTACGCGCGCGATCAAGCGTGACGCTTTTTCTCGGGCGCGACAGCTGTTTTGCAAGCCCCACACGCGACTCGGCACGGCATATGCCCCCCCTGCGTGCGGCCTACGCGTTGCGCCCCGTGCTTGGGGCCTTTCGCGCAATTCCTACGTAGTGCATACCCTCCCGCATGCGACCTGCGCGTTGCGCGTTCTGCGACCAAGGCTTTCCGCGCGACCCCCTGCGCAAAAAAATCGCCTCCCGCTTCGTGTGCTGCAGTTACAGCTATGAAGCGGGAGGCGATTGCGTGCGGACCGGTTTCCCTAGCAGGGGTTTCCTCGCGGGAATCCCCCCGGGGTCCGATTATCGGCTGGTATCGCAAATACGCTGCTAGGCCTTCTTGTCATCTTCGGAGCCGGTGCGGTTGATGTAGTCGATCAGCTCGGAGCGTTTGTGGATGCCCACCTTCTCGTAGACATGGCGGATGTGGGTGTTCACCGTGTAGGGCGAGATGACCAGCTTCTTCGCCACGTTGTCCGTGGTGAAGCCGCGGGCGATGAGCATGACGATCTCGGTCTCGCGTGCCGACAGCGAGAACTCGGCGGCCAGCTCCTTGATGCGATGTTCCTGGCTGGATTCCGTTGCCGGCGGTGCCATGAGCTGGGTGATGTTGTACTCCTGGCGCACCAGCGGGATGATGACGGCGGCAAGGATGCACACGAATATCAGCGACATGGGATCGGTTGCCACCTTGGCGAACGCGGGGTTCGCCTCATAGTAAAGCGCGATGGAGTTGCCCACGGCGATGCCCAGGCGGATGAACGCCCCGCTGAAACCGAACGCGAAGCCGATGGGCACGTATCCCTTCACTCCCAGCACACCGAAGTACATGATCAGCAGAACCTCGAAGATGGATACGGCGGCCAGCACCACGAAGAACGAGGGGACGAAGAACCTATCGCCCATCAGGAACAATGCGAACGAAGCGATTGCGATGATGATAAGCCAGGGGAAGGTGCGGTAGATGTTCAGGCGGTCATTGGTCAGGCCGCAAATCACGCCGATGATGCACAGCAGGGTTGCGCCGCCGATGGAGCCGAACGTGAAGGCGTACTCGCCGTACGGCAGGTTCTCCCATGGGATGATGGCGACCAGGAAATAGCAGGCCACCGATGCGACGAACGTGGTGCCGCACACCACGATCATGGGTTTCAGGGCGCGGTTCGCGGTGCTTTTCGGCAGCAGCGTGGGGTAGGGCATGTCCTTGGCGATGGTGACGCCGCGCGCGAACAGCAGGCCCGCCGCAAGCGGCATGAGCGAGATGAACACCGAGGAGACGCCGGTGGGAAGGACGAAGCAGATCAGCGAGCACACGAGCGTGACCAGGCCGACGGTGGTGCCGATATAGGAAACGGAGAACGACGTCTTCGTTCGCGAGTACAGTTCGCCCCACATGATCCATAGGATGGCGTTCGTGATGCCGACCAGTGCGGCAAGCGCGTACGCGATGAGGTCGGTGGGGAAGGAGAACGCGAACAGGGTCAGCGCGAGCGTGCAGATGACGGCGACGGCGGTGGCGGTCCAAAGCAACCACGGGATATTGCAAAGGCGGTGCTTCCTGCCTAGGGCGAAGGCGATGACGATGAAAGAGACCGCGGCGGAGACGAGTGCGATCAGCCACGACTGCGTCACGCAATCGTCGAGCAGCTGCGCTCCGACGAACGAGTCATGCAGGAACCATAGGTTGTAGTGCCATGCAAGCAGCAAAGCGAAGCCGACGAACCTGCGGGTCGGATGGTCGGGAGAATTGATCTCCGATTCCACCTTCTCCGGCACAAGCTCCTTGATATTCATGTGCGTTAACCCCCTCTAGCGCATGTTGAATAGCTGGTGGATCATCTGATTGAATGCGGCCAAACGGCCGGTTGGCTTGAAGTTCTAATTGTATCGTGTTGCCACAGAATTGTGAGTATGTTTCAGTAATGTATGCCAATTGTTGATGGATTTCCTGCAGACGATGCTGCTTTGTGGAAGCTGCCGCCTTGCCCGCTCCTTGAGTGCCGGTAGAGCTGTCGCACGCTCACAGGGAGCCGCTATCGGATGGCTCCTTGGGCCCCGCCCGAAGCCGCCGCCTTGCCCCCTTGCTTCTCCCGGGCTTCTTCGCCCGTATCTGGCGTGCGGGGCAAGCCGCAAAACCCCATGCTCCTCGTGTGGATTCCGTGCGGCTGTGTGGAGAAAGTCAATCAGTAGACTATGATAGTCAACCAGTAGACCAATCCGAACGGAGGCAAGATGCTGTCGGAGGAATTCTCGAAGGAGATGTGGGATTGCTGGCGCGACGTGTCGGTCGCGTACGGCACGTTCGCCAAGAAGATGGGGGTCGACACTAGCGAGCTATACGTTGTGGACGCCCTGTGGGATGAGCCCGAAGGCCTTTCGCAGCGGTCGATCTGCGAGGTGTGCGACATGGGCAAGCAGACGATCAGCGCCATCTGCAAGCGTCTGGCGGCGCGCGATGTCGTGGTCGCGCATGCAAGCCAGGCCGACAAGCGCGAGCGGATCATGGCGCTCACCGATGAAGGGCGCGAGCAATGGCGCCTGCCCGTCGAGCGCATGCGCGAGCTCGAGATGAAGGCCGCGGGCGCGATCAGCGTCGAGGAGGGCGAGCTGTTCATCAGGGTGATCAAGCAGTACGCGAAAACGTTCCAGGAAGAGGTGCAGCGATGAGCCCGTATGCGCTTCTGGGGCTGTCGGTGCTCTTCGAGGTGTTCGGAGACACCTGCATGAAGCTCTCCGACGGTTTCCGCCGCAAATTACCCATTATCGGCATTGCGGTGGGCTATGCCGTGTCGTTTTACGCGCTTTCGCACGTGTTCGCATCTTTGCCCTTGGGTTTGGCGTACGCAATCTGGACAAGCGCGGCGGTGGCGCTGACGGCTGTGGTCAGCCGCATCGTTTGGAAAGAGAAGTTCAACGCGAAGAAGGTTGCGGGCATCGCGCTCGTCATCTTCGGTGTGGCGTGCTTGCGATTGGGGGCGATGTAAGTGAAGAATGCGTCGATCGCGCAGCTGTCGTTCGCCATCGTGTCCGAGGTGTTCGGCACCACGTTCATGAAGCTGTCCGATGGCTTCACCCATCCCGTGTTCGGCCTGGCCACCGCCGTGTGCTACATCACGTCGTTCGTGCTGTTGACGCTTGCTCTCAAGCATTTGAGTCTGGGGATGGCATACGGCATCTGGGGCGGCGTCGGCACGCTTTTGACCACGCTCGTCGGCATCGTGGTGTGGAACGACCCGTTCTCCGTTGTCGTGGGAATCGGCATGATCGCGGTGGTGGCGGGCATAGCTCTGCTCAGCAAAGGAACCCAAGAAGCCGAGGAAGCAGCTGCAGCCGAAGCAGCAGAAGCGACCGCCTAGCCCTGACGATTGGGGGACGTAGCGTCAAGTGCCCGGGTTTCGGGCGGGCTAGCCCGCTAACGGTTTCCGGTTGAGCGGCTTCTCGCGGCTGGATCGTCCTGCCGCGAGACGTTGGAAAAAGGCCGGCGTCAGGGTTGAAGCTCGGGCGTATAACGCCTTGCTTCCGCGGTGCCACGGCGGCTTCCAGGCACGTACTTCGTCCCCCCCCGAGCATCCAGACCGCTTGGGCTATCGTCGGGTTTGCGCGGCGGCTGCGGGGTGGAAGAACGCGAGCGCTCCGGCGATGAGCAGCGCCGTGGCCCCGAGGCTTACCGGATATGCCGTCATGATGGTGGCGAAGGTGGGGTTGTTCGGGAACACCGCGGCAACCCAGAACAGCCGCACGCCGCATACGCCCAGCACGGTGAGCAAAGACGGCGGCATCGAGATGCCGAATCCGCGCAAATATCCTGACATGTTCTCGTAGGCCATGCTGAGCGCATATGCGGGGAATATGGTGCAGATGCGCACATAGGCGATGCCGATCACCTCGGCATCGGTGCTGAACAGCGACAATACGGCGTGCCCTTGCCAAACCATAAGGGTGATCATGGCGAAGGCGATGACCCCGTCTTCCACAAGGCACACCTTCAGGACCTTTTTGCAGCGCTTAAAATCGCCTGCGCCGCGGTTTTGCCCGACGAACGTGGTGCACGCTTGGCTGAACGAGTTCAAAAGGCTATAGCACACGAATTCCAGCGTGAGCGCGGCGGACGACGCGGCGATCACCTGCGTGCCCAGGCTGTTGATGCAGGTCTGGATGACGATGTTGGCGATTGCGAAAACCGCGCCTTGGATTCCGGCGGGTAGGCCGATGCGGATGATGGAGGCGGCGGAATCGTGGTCGATTCGCAGGCGCGAAACGTCGATTCGAATCGGGTCGTCGGCTTTGAGCAGCTGTAAGAACAGGAACGCCGCGCTTGCTGCATAGCTGATCACCATTGCCCAGGCAACGCTGGCGACGCCCCATCCGAGCACGGGTACGAACAGCACATCGAGAAGCGCGTTGAGCGTGGCTGACACGGCGAGCGCGAAAAGCGGCATGCGCGTGATGCCCACGCTCCTGAAAATAGCGGCTTCGAAATCGTAGAGCAAGATCGCGGGGACACCAATCAAAAATATGCGAAGGAATATCAAAGCCTCGTCGAACGCATCCTCTGGAACGCCCAGGCATTGCAGCATGGGTCGCGAGGCGAGCTCCATCACCATGGCAACCACAACGCCGACGATCGACAGTGCGATGGCGCTATGCGCGCAGCGGTTCGCGCGCTGCTTGTCCCCGGCGCCCGCGGCATAGGCAATCGCCACGTTCGCTCCAAGTGAGATACCTACGAAGAATTGGATGATAAGGCTGGTCAGCGGCAGGTTCGACCCGACCGCCGCCATGCCGATCGCACCGCCGTCGGGCGAGAACCGTCCGATTATCAACGTGCCTATGAGGTTCGAGAGCTGCTCGAGGACGCTCGTCGCGGCAACGGGCATCGCGAAAAGAGGCACGGTCTTCCATAACGACCCGTGCAGCAGGTCGAGCTGATCGCGTTGTTTCGTCATATGAAGGGGGATGCTCCTTTTCGCTTGCTTTTGCCTAAGCGGCAGATCGCCGGAGGCGTTGCTTCTGGTTCTCCACGGCGGTGTCGGATTCGTAAAAACACGGCCACAGCTCGTTTCAAGGAAGGTTTCCTCGCGCGCACGGCCGGAATCGCGCACGCCTCGTCCGACGGCGTACTCGTTCACGGAGGTGTTGGCGGTGTTGATGAGCTTGTAACCGTTGTTCAGCGCGTAAGGGACGGAAGCTTGCGCATCGTCGGGGCCGGTAGATGCGTGCCAAGGCCTGCTTGCGGTATCTTCATGCCGTTATTGAAGGTGACATACTGTATGAGTTTCCCTTTCTCTATATGAAATGCCGAATTAGCTGATAAGCAAACTATAGGAGCGATAACCTGCTCATAAGTTCAGATAATCTGTAAGCCGCTTAACGGGAAATGAAAGGCGAAGCTTATGAATGTCACGGAACTCAAGCAGCTAGTTGCCGTTGGCGAATTGGAGTCGTTTTCGGAGGTTGCTCGGCGTTTCTACGTCTCGACGCCCACGGTCGCCCGGGCCATGAAGCGCATCGAGCGCTGTTACGGCGTCGAGCTTTTCGTGCACGGCAAGAACAAAGTGGAGCTCAGCGAAGCCGGTCGGCTTGCCGTTGCCGGGGCTCGGCGCATCTTGCGCGAGATCGACGCCTCGGTTGCGGAGGTCCGCGCTTACGACCGCAGCCTGCGAACCATCGACCTTATCTCGTGCGCTCCCGCCCCGCTTTGGGTTCTGGCGCCACGCGTGTCGCAGCGATATCCCGACATGGCGCTCACTACGCGCGTGGCGAACCTGCAGAAAACGCGCGAGGCGCTGGCAGCGGGAGATTGCGATGCTGCGGTGCTGCCGTATCGTCCGAACGGGGAGGGGGTCATTTGCTCGCACATCATGGACGAGCATCTGCTCCTGTGCGTGCCGCGCGACCATGCGCTGGCGGGACGGAATCGGGTGTCGCTTCAGGATATGAACGGGCTCAATTTCCTTTTGGGAACCGACCTGGGGTTTTGGAACGACGTTGTGCGAAAGCGCCTTCCGGCATCGCGTTTTCTCGTGCAGGATGACGAGTTTGCCCTTGCCGAGCTCATCCGTACATCGACGCTGCCGTGCTTTTCGACTGATGTGAGCCTTGAGCGCTGCTATCGCGACCTTGGCGAGAACCGCGTAAACATCCCAATCGCAGATCCCGAGGTCAATGCATCATTTTGGCTGGTGGCGCAAAAGGAGGCGGCCGACAAAGTCAGCCACCTCCTGTAAAGAACGTGGGCTCATCGCTTTCGCGCGTTCGGCGCTAGAGGACCACTTCGGGGGAGGCTCCGGTGAACTTGCCTTCTATGCGTTGCTTGCATTCATACGCGACCCCCACGGCGGGTCCTACGTGCACGCCGATGACGGGGCTTGCGGGAACCACCCTGGCTTTGAACCCGACAAGGGGGTTGATGACCTCCTCGGCCCACTTCTCCGCCGGGATCTTCGAGCCGATGTAGTGGACGACCAGGTTCTTCAGCCCGTAGGCGGCGATGTCCTCTTCGAAAAGCTTGACGATCTTCGCCATGGCCTTCTTCTGAGAGCGGGTCTTCGCCGCCGTTGCCGCCTCGCCGTCTTTGACGGTGAGGATGGGCGTGATGTTGATGACGCCGCCGATCAGGGCCGCGGCCTTTCCGATGCGCCCGCCCTTCTCAAGGAACCTCAAGGATTCCGGGGTGAACAAAAAGCGCGAGGAGTGCAGGCTGTCCTCGACTGCGGCGGCGCAATCTTCCAGCCCCAGCCCGCTTTTCGCGGCTTTTGCGCCCGCAACCACGGCGTGGCCCAGCTCCATGCAGTTGGTCATGCTGTCGATGGCGGCGAATTTGAACCCGGGGTGCTCGGCGGCCACCTCCTTCGCGATACGCAGGAAGGTTTCGAAGGTGCCGGACATCTTGCTGCTGATGAAGATGCCGAGCACGTCGTCGCCATCGGCTTGGATGCGCTCCAGCACGTCCCGGACGTCTTGCTGCGAAGGCTGGCTTGAGGTTGGGATGTCGTCAATCATCTCGTAAATGTCCTGGTAGAAGGCGTCCAGGTCGGTTTCGGCCTCGACGTAGCTTTGCCCTGCGCGGTTGATGACCAGCGAGATCACCTCGATGCCGAGGTTGTTCCTGACATCAACGGGGATGGATGACGTTGAGTCCGTGATAACGCGTACCATGGGATGCCGCCTTTCGCCTGCGTACGGTTTGCCGACTCCCCAAGATGGGCGCATGCCTTCGCGCGGCTTCGAAGCGATGCCGCCAAGGCCTCCGCGATGTTCTGCCCGCTTGTATGGGGCGGGGCGATCTTGGGGACTTGCCGATTGAATCTGCCGATTTGGGAATTCGATTATCACTTCCATGATAGTAGACATAGGCGGGGTGTGGCCAGGGGCAAGTAAAAGCTGATGCCCGGCCGACAGCGTTGCAATCTCGGTTTTCCCCAGACTGCGGGCTTTTTGGGGGGGTATCTGCTGCGCAAGCGCAGGTGTAGCCAAGGGCAAGCCCGGGCTGATGCCTGTTTGAAACCGCCGCACGCCTGATCGTCCAGAGTCGCGAGCTTATACGGGCTGCGTCTGCCGCGGTCGTCCTCGTCGTGATCGTCATAAACTTGGCGTTTTGGAGCGTGAAACCGTTGCCACGGGATTAGACGGAGCCGTTGTCCCGAGGATGTGCGGGGCCCGTGTTGCAAGAATGCGTGACGTCGCTGTGCTGCGAGAACGCAAAACACCGTTGTCCCGAAGATGCGCGGAATTCGTGTCGCAAGAGCGCAAAACCGTTGCCGCGAGGATAACGACTCGTTGCCGGAACTCCGAACGCGGCCGCATATGCGGTAAGCTTCGCTCTGGCGAAATCCAAGGGGTAGGGTGGCCGGGGCCGCCCTACCCCTTGTCGTGCTTTCCGTTTGCGATATCGGCCCAGGTGGCCGGGCGAAGGAGTTGAACAGGGTGGGGAACGCGTCGGGGATCGGCCGGGTTGCGCGAAGCCTTTCGCGCTACGTTAAGGAGAACCGCACGCTGGTGGTGACGTCGGTGTGCGCCATCGTGCTGGTGATGCTGCTGGAGAACGTGCTCGACCAGGAGAACATGAAGCTCGATGCGGCGGCATGGTGGCTGTTCGGCGAGCAGCTGCGCCAACCGTGGCTCACGCCCATCATGGAAAGCTTTTCGGCGCTGGCCACGCCGGTGACGTTGCTCGTGGTGCTCGGCGTTGCCGCGGCCTTCACTCCAGTCAAGCGCCCGGGTTGGTGCAACGTGCTGAACCTAGGCCTGGTTGTGCTGCTGAACCAGGCGATGAAGTTCGTCATCCAACGTCCGCGTCCCGATGTGCTGCGCCTGGTCGACGTATCAGGGTTCAGCTTCCCCTCGGGGCATTCCATGGCCGCGATGGCAGTCTTCGGCCTGCTGGCGTGGTGCGTATGGCGCTACGAGCGCAACCCCCGCCGCCGCATCGCGCTGATGTGCCTGTTCGCCCTGGTCATCGTGATGGTCGGCATAAGCCGCATCTACCTGGGAGTCCATTACGCCAGCGACGTCTTGGGCGGCTTCTGCGTCTCGACCATCTGGCTGGTGCTCTACACGAAGGTCATAGCCCCGGCCCTCGGCCTGATCGAGTAGGACGGCCGGCCTTTCCCTTCGCCAAGTCCCTCGATGCTCCGTTCCCGCCTTGTGTGGTTTCCATGCTTGATTGGTGACAAAGGTCAAACAATAGACTAAACAGTCAACGGTTAGACTAATATGACCGGTCGTCAGTTCGATATCAGCACCGTCACGATCGTAAGAAGGATCAAAGGCATGGACGTCCTTTCGCAACATTTCACGAAAAGCAAGCTATTGAAGTACACGCTGCCGACCATGGCCATGATGTTCGTCAGCTCGGCATACGGCATCATCGACGGCCTGTTCGTCTCCAATCTGGTCGGCAAAGATGCGCTGGCCTCGATGACCATCGTCTTGCCGTTCACCGTTATCCTGTCTGCGTTGGGCATCATGATGGGCTCGGGCGGCAGCGCGGTCGTTGGGCAGCTTCTGGGCGCCGGCGATGGGAAGGGCGCGAACCGTGCGTTCTCGCTCATAGCCTGGACGACGTTTATAGTCGGCGTGGTTTGCTCGGTTCTGGGCATAGCCTTCATGGATAAGGTGGTCGTGCTGCTTGGCGCGTCTGCCGAGATGGCGCCTATGGCCGCAACGTACGGAAAGATCGTATTCCTATGCCTGCCGATGTTCATGCTCACCTATGTGTTCGAGATGTTCTGCTCCGTGGCGGGCAAGCCCGGCTTCGGGTTCCTGTCATCGCTTACCGCGGGCGTGGTCAACATCGGCTTGGATGCCGTGCTCATGGGTGTGTTCGGTATGGGGATCGAAGGTGCCGCCATCGCAACCTGCATCGCCGAGTATGCGTCGGCAACGCTCATGGTCGTCCTGTTCGCACGGGGCAAAGTCGGCGTTTTGAAGCTCGTGCGTCCTCGCTGGGTGCATGGCGTGTTGCCGCGCTCGATCGTCAACGGCGTTTCCGAGATGGTTGGATGCGCTGCCATGTCGGTGGTCGCCGCGGCGTACAACCTGCAACTCATGAACCTGTTCGGCCCCGACGGCGTGGCTGCCTATGCGGTCATCGAGTACGCATCGATGCTGATCGGCGCGGCGCTCGGCGGTCTTACCGAGGGCATGGCGCCGCTGATGAGCTATCAGCACGGTGCAGGAAACAACTACGAGAAGCGCAGCTTGTTCGGCAACGGCGCCACGCTTACGGCGGCGATGGGCGTTGGGGCGTTCCTGGTCGCTCAACTTTTGGCGCAGCCGTTGGCATTTGCGTTCACGGGTTACGACGGCGCGTTGATGGCGCTGACGATTCACGCGTTCCGCATGTACAGCATCGCGTTCCTGCTGATGGGCGTGACCTACTTCGGCTCGGTCATGTTCACGGCGGTGGAGAACGGCAAGATCTCGGCGTTGATCTCCTTCGTCCACACGTTCGTCTTCGAGCTCGGTTCGGTTATCTTGCTGCCCGTGATCTTCGGTGCGGACAGCATCTGGTGGTCCATCATCGTGGCGGAGGCCGCTGCCAGCATCCTGACCATCGGATTGGTGGCGCGCCACGCAAAAGGCTACGGCTGGCGCTAAAGCGTGCAGCTGCAGGGGCCGTCGCGTTTCGCAAAGGCCCCTGCGATGTTGCCGGGGACTATTCTCCCAGCGCGCCTTCCACGGCTGCAACTAGAAATGCCGTTGCCCCTTTGCCGCACGGCTCGTCGTAGTATGAAACGAATCGGGGGTCTGCCAGGTAGCCGCGCACAAGCCCCAGGTAGATATCCCGTTCGGGCTCGGTTCCCCATTGCAGGCCGATCCAGCGGCGATGCATCTGCACAAGTTTCGCGGCCTCAGGACCGGTTGCATCGCCATCGACCAGCGCAATGGAGAGCTGGCCCAAGATAGCCTTTTCGAGTTCTTTCATGTCGTTCCAGGTGGCAGGGTCCATGTCGAGGATTCTTTCGTTCGCGGCGTCGACGGCTTCGTCGCCGTATCGTTCGCGCGCTTCCGCTCCGTAGCGCTGCTCGTTTTCGCGCACGGCGCGCCAGCGCTCAAGCTGGGGCAAAACCGCCCCCATAAGCGAGACCGCCTCATCAAGCGTCATGCCTGTGCTCTTCGCCAGTCGTGGCGCGCAATCCTCGATCATGGCTTCCATGGTGGTCTCGTAGGTGTAGTCGCCGCGGTCGTAGCACCACTTGCAGTAATGGTCGGTTTTTTGGCCGGCGGCATCGGTCCCGCAATCGTCGGGCGTAAGGTACATGCCGCAGCTTTCGCAATAATGCTCGGGCATCTCCAGCAGATGCGCTAGCGGCTCGCCGGTGACGGCGGCAATGAGCTTCATCATGTCGATCCCGGGCGTGACCTCGCCGCGCTCCCAGCGGCTCACGGCTTGGCGGGTGACGTAGAGTTTCTCGGCAAGCTGGTCTTGCGTAAGGTTGTGCGCGCGCCGCACGGCGACGAGTTTTTCTGCGAAGGCCACGAGTGCTCCTCTCGGCGGGGTCGTTTCGATAATGTCAGCATACGCGCGGTGGGGCGCATATCCTAGCAACGGCTGGTTGCGCTTCGGCACCTCATCCGCATGCCGCAACAAGCGCGGTGCCCACTACAATGAGCGCCAAGCCAATTGCGCCGCGCCGCGAAAGCCGTTCGCCGAACACGACCGTGGCGAAGGCGATCGAAACCAAAAGCGACAGCTTGTCGACCTGAACCACCACGCTGACCTGGCCCATCTGTATGGCGTAGTAGTAGCACAGCCACGACGCGCCGGTAGCCAGGCCCGATGCCGCTAGAAACGTAAGCTCGCGCCGATCCGCGCCCTTGACCAGCCCCATCTTGCCCTTGCCCGCAACGATCGCCCACGCCATGGCAAGCACGAACATCGTGCGGATGGCGGTGGCTAGGTTGCTCTCAACGCCTTCGATGCCCACCTTCGCCAGCACCGAGGTAAGCGCGGCGAACGCGGCGGCGGCCAGGGCATAGGCGATGCTGGCGCGGTAATCGTGGTCGCTAGCGCGTCTCGCATCGCTCGATTTCCTCTCGATCATCAGGAACGTTCCCGTAGTTGCCACCGCGGTGCCGGCAAGGCGAAGACCCAAATCGCCGGTTTCGTTGAACAGCACGATGGAAAGCACGACGGCCATAAGCGTGCTCGATTTATCGATGGGCACGACCTTGTTGACGTCGCCGACCGAAAGCGCCTTGAAGTAGCAGATCCACGAGCCGCCGGTCGCCAAACCGGATAGCGCAAGGAACAGCCACGACTTCGGAGAGATGTCGCCAAGCGTCCCGGCGGACCCGGCCACGGCTACCATCACCCAGGTGAAAACGGCCACAACACAGGTGCGAAGCGCCGTGGCAACGTCGGAATCAATGGTTTTGATCCCGCATTTGGCAAGGATGGAAACGATGCCCGCGAACAGCGCGGACGCAAAAGCCGCAACAAGCCAAAGTTGCACGATGCGCCTCCAAAACGGTTGACCAGCAGGTTTCCATTATCGCGCGAAGCGCATGATGCTGCCACCGCTGGAAAACGGCACCTTCCTTCGGAAACGTGAACGCTCTTTCGCTATAGGGACCTTGCTTTGCGCTCAAGTTGATTTTCGTAGGGCGCCAGCAGGTCGTATAGGTTCACGTGCAAACCCTTATAGTCGGGGCACGCTCGCTCAAGCACGGCTACGCAGCTTTCCGTTGTGAACTGCGAAATATAGCGCGTTTCGACCAAAAGCTGATCGAGCCACGCTTGAACGTGTTCGATTCCAAGAAGGCTCTCGTTGACGGGGGAGCTCAGCTGGTACTGAAGATCGTCTAGCGGCACTTCATGCGCGGCGAAGTATGTGTCGTAAAGCGCCTTGAGGTTCCCGATGTTCGCAAGCGAATCGCGAAGCGCAACGTTGTTGATGGGAGGCATGGTCACGCAAATCGCGCGCCACGTCTCTAGGGCGCGGTCGACGCGAGTCGACAATTCGGCTTGTTTGCGCTGAAAGAGCGTATCCGGATCTTGCTCGGCTAATTCTTCCAGCGCCTTAGGATCGCTGTCGCCATGAATCCCCAGCACGAACGATAGAGATTCTGCAATCTGCGCGGCCTCGAGCTTCGAGACCGACCCCGTGCTCCCCATTGTGTAAAGCCGGATGAGCTTGCGATAAAGGTAGTCGAAGTTCTGAAGGGCTTTTTCCCGAATCTTGTGCCGAGGTCGGTTCGCTAGGGGTTTTGCGTGGCTATTCACAGTCGCCCTCCCATGCTTCGCCATCCCACCCGGGCGCATATTCGTCGTACTCCCAGTCTTCGCTGTTCCAGCAATAATTCGATTCCGTTGCGTCTTGTGCGAGCTCCTCGGCAAGGGAGGGTTGCTTGGACAAGGAAGAGGCAAGCTCAAACGAGTCGAGGCATTCGGTGCAGCCATGATGTTGAACGATTTCGCCGACGATCGACTCCGCAATTTCCTCGTCGCTGATAGCGGGATCGACCATATCGCGAACTTCATAGAACAAGGCGATCGCCGACTGGGCCACGCCTGCGAATTCGTTCGGGCAGATCGCTTCGCAGCTTGCGAGGTCCTCGAGCAAGACGCAAAGCCCCCATGTGTCGAACTCAAAGCGTTCGTGTTCCGCTAACTGCTCTTTTCGGTGCGTTTCTAATTGCAGAACCTGCGTTGGGGAAAGGTCTATCCCATGGGATCGTAGCGCATCTATCGTTTGCGGTGGGATTGAGCCTTGCTCCAGCAAGGTTCTCGGAAGCGGGAATAATGCGTTCATAGCACTCCTTCCATTTGTCGGATAATGCCTAATACACCTATTACATAGCTGGGACAAGACTGATAATCGAAGGCAAAACGTGGTAATGTGTACTTAGTCGAATGCGGAAAATTGTGGTCGCCGTGGCTGCAGTGCGCCGCATTCAAGGGAGGCAAACGCCTCGAACGAATACACCTTAGGGGATGTCTTTTTGGTCATTGTTCTTTAGGGAACGGTTAATCGCATAGCGTTTTCGAAGAAGGCCGTAGCAAGGCCTTGTGCTATTGCGCCGTTCCGAACCTGTTTTCAATATCGTCTCAACGAACAGGAAGAACAATGAATACTTTCCCAAAAGCAAATAGCTTTGACGCTAATCTCGTCCGCTCCAAAATCATGGGGCCCAACCCGCTTAAGCTCTGCGAGGAGCTGCTTCATGGCGCCGATCTCGCACAAGAATCGCGCGTATGCGACCTCGGATCCGGCTCCGGCATCACAAGCGTGATGCTCTCGCGCGAGTACGGACTTGATGTTTACGCCGTCGATCTGTGGAGCGACCCCGCCGAAAACTGTGCTTTCTTTCGTCGAATGGGCGTGCCGGATGGGCAAATCCACCCCGTCAAGGCCGATGTGGCGGAAGGTTTGCCGTTCGAACAGCAGTTTTTCGACGCGGTGGTAAGCATCGACTCCTACAACTATTTCGGCCGCGATCCACGGTATCTCGGCGAAAAGCTCCTTCCTTACGTGAAGCCGGGCGGGAGGATCTACCTCTCCATTCCCGGCATGGTGCGCGATTGCCATGATGAGCTGCCGGCGTGCCTGCTCGCCTCGTGGACTCCCGAGCAGCTTGAGTACATGCACGATATGACCTGGTGGCAAGCCATGATCGGCAAAACGCCCGGGGTGGTTATCGAAGATATGCATCAGATGACGTGCACGCGCGAGGCATGGGCCGACTGGATCGCCTGCGAAAACGAATACGCTCGCGGCGACAGGGCGGCCGTCAAAGCGGGCGCGCTCGACTACCTGAACACCATTGCGGTCACGCTGGTGAAGGGCTAGGCAAGGCGAGCGAAGCGGGGCAGCGGGCGCAAAACTCCCGCTGCCCCGCATGCGGCCTTTTGCGTTACGCCGGTGCGTGAGCGGCGAAGCGGCGAGTGGCATAATGC
>CAKUJT010000054.1 GCA_934661765.1 uncultured Senegalimassilia sp. | reverse complement strand
GCCGCGCCCCCTGCGCATTCCAGCAGCAAAAGCCTGATCGCCCCTGCCAGCAGATTTCCCGAAATGTCCGGGGAACCTGGCTTTGCGCTGCCGTACAATCGGGGAAGTTTTCAGATGAGGAGTTGCATTATGGCCGTTATCGATGCGCATGCGCATATCTATCCCGACAAAATCGCCCCGAAGGCCGTGGAGGCCGTCGGAGATTTCTACAACGTTGGCATGTTCGGCGATGGCACGGCCGACGGCCTGCTTGCGGCGAAGGACCGCGCGCCCATCACGCATTTCATCGTGCACTCCGTCGCAACCACCGCGCACGCCGTCACCGCCATCAACGACTTCATCGCGAAGCAGTGCCAGGCGCACCCCGAGTTCATCGGCTTCGCCGCCATGCAGCAGGATTTCGAGGACCCCGCAGCCGAGCTGCAGCGCGCCGTTAAGCTGGGCCTGCGCGGCGTCAAGCTGCACCCCGACACGCAGAAGGTGGACATGGATGACCCGCGTCTCATGGAGGTGTACGCCATCTGCGAGCAGCTGGGGCTGCCCGTGGTCATCCACACGGGCGACTACCGCTACGACTTCTCGCACCCACGCCGTCTGGTGAACATCCTGCGCACGTTCCCCGATCTGGTGGTGGACGCCGCGCACTTCGGCTGCTGGTCGCGCTACGAGGTGGGCTATGACATCCTGCACGAGGTTGCCATGAACGACCGCGTGTTCCTTGACGAGTCCAGCTCGCAGTTCTTCCTGGGACAGCGCCGCACGGTGGAGCTCACGCGCATGTGGGGCACCGACCGCATCATGTTCGGCAGCGATTTCCCCATGTGGGACCCCGCCGAGGAGTACCGTACGCTCACCACGGCCGGATTCACCGAGGACGAGCTGGAGAACATCCTATGGCACAACGCCGAGCGCTTCGCCGGCGTGAAGGTCGAGTAGCAGGGCGAACGCGCGGCTGAAGCCGTGAATGTGCAGCTGCCGGGTCGGCTCGCCCCGAACCCCGACTCTCCGCAAGGCGCGCTCCGCGCCGAGCTCGGCAAGAGCGCCGGACGGAAAACGACGCACGGCAAAACGAAGGCCTCCCGGTTGGGAGGCCTTCTTGCTATTCGTCTTCCTCTTGCTTGGGCTTCGGGGTGAGCACCAGCTTCACACGGTCGATGCGATGGCGGTCCATGCGCACCACGGTCAGCTTCGCCGTGGCCTCCTTGCCCTCGAGCGTCAGGCTCTCGCCCTCGGAGGGGATGCGGTCGAGCACGTCCATGATCAGACCGCCGAGCGTTTCGCAGTCCTCGGCGTCCTCGGGCGTGAAGCCGATAAGCTCCTCGAAGTCGCCCACGGCCATGCCGCCGTCGATCATCATGGTGTCGTCGGTGAGCTTCTTCACGAGCTCGCTGTCGGCGTGGCGGTACTCGTCATCGACGTGGCCCACGATCTGCTCCATGATGTCGGTCATGGTGACGATACCGGCCGTGCCGCCGTGCTCGTCGACCACCACGGCGATCTTCGTAGAGCCCTCCTGCAGCACCTGCAGCAGCTTCGCCACGGGGATGCTCTCGGGCACAGCCTCGATGGTGCGCACGGGCAGATCGTCGATGGTGGAGCCCTTCTGCATCAGGTACAGGTCCTTCACGTGCACGAAGCCCACGATGCGGTCCTTGGTCTCGCGGCACACGGGGTAGCGCGTGTACTTGTAGCGCGTGACCAGCGCCATGTTCTCCTCCAGGGAGTCCTCAAGGTCGACGCACACCAGGTCGGTTCGCGGGGTCATGATGGCCTCGGCGTCCTTGTCGCCCAGATCGAAGATGTTGTCCACGAACTCGTTCTGTTCGGGGTCGATGAGACCGCTTTCCGTAGACTCGTCGATGAGCAGCTTGATCTCGTCGCCCGTGTACACCTCGCGCTCGTTGGCCGGATCATGGCCGGTCAGGCGCACCACACCGTTGGTGATGCCGTTGAACAGGATCATGATGGGGTAGGTGATCTTGTAGAACGCCATAAGCGGGCCAGCCGTGAACAGCGCATAGCGCTCGGTGGCGAAGATGGCGAACGACTTGGGGATCAGCTCGCCCACCACCACGTGCAGCGTGGTCATGATGAAGTAGCCGATGGCCACGGCCACCACGCTGATCAAGGCCTCGGGCAGGTGCAGCATCTCGAACAGCGGGCGGATGAGAGCGGAGAACGCGGGCTCGCCCAACCAGCCCAATGCCAGCGACGCCAACGTGATGCCCAGCTGACAGGCGGACAGGTACTGGTTGACGTTCTCGGCAATGTACATGGCGCTTTTCGCACCCTTCTTGCCTTGCTCGACGGCCAGCTCGAGCTGGGATTTTCGAACGCGCACCAAAGCGAATTCGGCGATAACGAAAAACGCGTTCATGGCCAGGAACAAAACGACAAGAATCAGGCTTAAGCCTATGTGCATAAAAGCGGGTCTCCTTATGTCGGGTACATATCGAAGAGGCGGGCACTTGGCCCGCCTCCGAGCCCCCAGCACACCGGAGGCCTGCTAATCAGGTAGCTCTTCTATTTTGGCATGCGAACCCGCATTCACGGGGTTCCTTTACGCTATATCCAAAAGTCAGACCGCGTTTTACGGAACCGTTACTTTTCGGCACGCTCCTGCAGCTTCTCGGAAGCCGCGGCCTTGACCAAAGCCGGCACCGAGGCGAGCGTGGCGAAAGCAGCAGCACGCTACGCAGCCGGTTCACCGCCCTTCGCATCAGCATCGCCGGCAGGGTCCGACAAGCCATCGGAACCAGCGGCGTTGACCTCCATATCCCGATCCCGGGGCAGCACCAGATTGGACACGACGGCCACCAGGAACACCACGGCCACGCAGTTCTGCGCGAACACGCTCTGCACCAACTCGGGGAAGCACGAGAAGATCTCGGCGACCTGGGTGAAGCCCACGCCGATGGCCAGCGACAGCGCCGCGATGACGATGTTGCGCTGCGAGAAGCCGGCGGAAGCGATCATCTGGAAGCCCGCCACGATGATGTTGCCGAACATCATGATGGTGCAGCCGCCCAAAACGGGCTCGGGCAAGCTGCTGAACAGCGCGCTGATGATCGGGCAGAACGCCGCCAGGATCATGATGCACGCGCCCGTGGCGATGGCCTTGCGGTTGACCACCTTCGTCATGGCCACCAGGCCGACGTTCTGCGAGAACGACGTGATGGGCATGCAGCCGAAGCAGCCGGACACCGCGGAGACGAAGCCGTCGGCGGCGATGGAGCCGGAGAGCTCCTTGTCGGTGACGTTGCGGTTCAGGCCCGTCTGGCACACGGCGGTAGTGTCGCCGAGCGTCTCGGTGGCAGACACCAGGAAGATGAGGGTGACCGAGATGATGGCGCCCAGGTCGAACTCGGGCGTGAACGGCATGATGGACGGCGCGGCGAACAGCTTGATGTCGGAGAACGAGCTGAAGTCGACAGCACCCAGGGGAATCGCCACGATATAGCCCACGACCAGGCCGAACAGCACGGACAGGTGCTTCTGCTTGCCCTTCACCAGGCATTGGAACGCCAGGCAGGCGACCAGGGACACCGTACCGAGCAGCAGGTTGCGCGGGCTGCCGAAATCGGCTGCACCGCTGCCGCCGCCGAACGACGTAGCGCCCACGGAGAGCAGCGAGAAGCCGATGGAAGTGACCACCACGGCGGCGACGATGGGGGTGATGAGCTTGCGCCAATACCGCGCGAACAGGCCCAGCACGCCCTCGATGCAGCCGCCCACGATAATGGCGCCCATTGCCGCGCCCATGCCGTAGGTGGCCACCACGCCCGCGAGCACGGTGACGAAGGTGAAGCTGATGCCCATGACGATGGGCAGGCCGCTGCCCAGGCGGCCGATGGGGAAGAGCTGGATGAGCGTGCCGATGCCGGCGATCAGCATGGCGGCCTGGATCATACCTCCGGTGGAGACATCATCAAGACCGGCGGCGCCGGCGATGATCATGATGGGCGCCAGGTTGGCCACGAACATGGCCAGGATATGCTGGATGCCGTACGGCACCGAACGGACGAACGGGACGTCGCCGTCAAGCTTGAGCAGCTCGTCGTGATCGAAGGGCTTCATATGCAGGCTCATCGGCGGAATTCGATCTCACCGGTTTCGGGGTTCATGGACTGCACGATGGCCAGCGACTCCAGGTGGTAGCCGCGACGGCGCAGGTCGTCGCCGCCGGGCTGGAAGCCCTTCTCCACGGCGATGCCGATGCCCTCGACCGTGGCGCCAGCTTCCTCGACCAGGTCGATAAGGCCGTTCAGGGCGCAGCCGTTGGCCAGGAAGTCGTCGATGAGCAGCACGTGATCGTCGGCGGTCAGGAACTTCTTCGACACGATGACGTCGTAGATGCGCTGGTGCGTGAACGACTGGATCTTCGTGGAGTACACGTCGCCGTCAAGGTTGATGGACTGGCTCTTCTTCGCGAACACCACCGGCACGTTGAAATGCTGTGCCACCACGGCGGCGATGCCGATGCCCGACGCCTCGATGGTGAGGATCTTGTTGATGGGCGCGTCGGCGAACAAGCGCTTGAGCTCCTTGCCCATCTCGTTGAACAGGTTGATGTCCATCTGGTGGTTCAGAAAGCCGTCCACCTTCAGAACGCCTTCCGACTTCACCACACCGTCGCGCCTGATGCGCTCTTCAAGCAGTTCCACTGTCTTGTCCCTCTTCCGATTCCTACCTATACCATGCGGCTTGCGCTAAATGGAAACCGTTCCCGTGACCAGCAGGCCGATCGACACGATGGCCGCGATGAGGATGACGGCGGCAACCACGCGATCGAGCGTGTTCTCCAAGAACGGCTGGCTACGCTCCTTCTTGCCCTTGATATATAGCAAGATGCCAGGAGCATACAGGATAGACATGAGTGTAACGCCGACGGCGCCGCTTGCCCACGCAAGGAACACGCTGTAGATGACGCCGAGAACGGCGAACACGCGCCAAACGGGCACGGGAACGCCCAGCTTGCCCTTGAAGGAATCAGCCTCGGTGAAGGCGACCTTCGCGAAATACGCGGCCGAAAGCAGGTACGGCAGCAAGATCATGCCGGCGGACAGCGCATAGAAGAACTGGTACGTGCTCTCGGAGAACAGCATGATGACGAGGAACACCTCGATGATCAGGTTCGTGACGACCAGCGTGACGATGGGTGCGCCCTTCTTGTTCACACGGGCGAACGCCTTCACAAAACCGCCCTGGGCGGCCGCCTCGTAGGGGCACTCGGCGGAGAGCACGGTGTAGCCGAGCATGGCGCCGACCAGGGACAGGACCACGCCGCCGTTGATGAGCATGGCGCCCCACGGGCCGACGGCGCGCTCCATGACGCCGGCGAGCGCCGGGTTGGACAGCTCGGACAGCTCGGAGAGCGGCATGACGCCCATGGACAGGGTGGAGACCAGCAGGTAGATGGTGAGCACGCAGACGAAGGCGATGACGGTGGCCTTGCCCACGTCACTGTCCTTCTTGGCACGGCCAGAGATGGCCACGGCGCCCTCGATGCCGAGGAACACCCAGATGGTGACCATCATGGTGCCGCTGACCTGCTCGAAGAACGACATGCCCTCCACCGAGCCGTGCGCCATGTTCTCCATAAAGATGTTCACGTCGAACTTCTGGAAGAAGATGATGGCGGTGAGCGCGACGAAGATGGGGACGAACTTGCTGATGGTGATGATCAGGTTGACGCCCGCCGCCTCCTTCACGCCACGGCTGACCAGGAACGCGTAGAACCAGATGATGCAGCTGGCCACGATGACGGAGGCCAGGTTGTTGCCCGTGCCGAAGATGGGGAAGAAATATGACAGGGCGCCGCACAGGAGCGCGGAGAAGCTGACAGTGCACAGGATGGCGGAAATCCAATAGCCCCACGCGCTGTTGAAGCCCAGGAAGTCACCGAAGCCAGCGGCCGCGTAGCTGTAGATGCCGCCCTTGAGCTGGGGCTTAAGGCGCGATAGCGCGAAAAACGTCATAACCAGGCACAGCACGCCCACGGCCGAGATACCCCAGGCCGTCAGGATGGCGGCACCACTGGCGCCATGGGCGGCCTGATCGCCGGACAGCGTGAACACGCCGGCGCCGAGGATCAGCGTGATGACCGACGCTACTAGACGGAAAATGCCCAGCTTGCCGTGATGTTCCAGATCATGCAGCGCGCCGGATGCGGTTGTCACCGTGCCGGAAGCGGCCATAGAAGCGCCTGCCGCTTCGTTAGCGTTGTTCATCGAACCCTCCTCGTCAGAGTAAATAGTTCTCACTACTATACCCCACACAGGGCTATGTAAAGGATTCGTATAGGATATTTTCCGATGCAAATGAATAATGCCTAGGGGTGTATGCGCGGTTTTGAGAGACGCTATACGTCGTGAACGCAGCGGCCCGAAGGGGGCGAAGCGCGCCGGAATCGCACGGCCCAGGTGCAACGACGCCGCAACGGCCAGGCCGGACAACAGCGCGCCGAAACAGGGACGACCCGAGGGAACGATGCCTCGGGCCGCCGCGGCGGCGCCGGAAGCGGCGCCTGTTATTCGAATGTCTGCTGATCGATGAGCACGCGCGACAAGGCGGATCGATCGAGCGCGCAGCCCAGACCGTGCTCGTGGCCTCGGCGCTCGAGCGTGACCGTCCCGCGCTCCACCGTGTACGGCGGGTCGGTGACGTCGACGTCGAAGTAGCGCGAGGTGGCGCCGATGTCGCCCGCATCGACCACGCCGGGCAGCATCTGGAACGCCGCATGCATGCGCCGTGAGATGCCGGTGTCGTACATGCCGCCCATCCACACGCTCATGCCGCGCGCGTTCGCCATGCGCACGAACTGCAGCGCAGGCTGGATGCCGCCGAATTTCCCGATCTTGAGCGCGTAGCACTTCAGCTCCTGGTGCTTGAGCGCCTTCGCCAAATCGCTTGCAGTGAAGATGGACTCGTCCAGGCACACCGGCGTCTGGATGCGGCGCTGCAGCTGGGCCAGGCGCGCGAACAGGTCGTGCGGTCCGTTGGCGGGCGGGCGGCGCGGGTCGAGGGGCTCCTCGATCCAGGCGATCCTCAGCGCGTCGAGGCCGCGCAGCACGTCAAGGTCGCGCTCGGTGAAGCTTTGGTTCGCATCCAGCGATATGACCAGGTCGGGGAACGCCTCGCGCACCGCCTGCACGCAAAACGGCGCCGTGCCCGGCGTCACCTTCAGCTTGACGCGCGTGTACCCGTCGTCCACGCAACGCTGCACGGCGGCCAGCGTATCGGACACCGAGCCTACGGGCACGGCGGCCCCCGCCAACGCCGATGCGGGCCTGCCGTCGTCGGGCGCCTGCCCGCCGATGAGCCGCCACAGCGGCTGGCCGACGATCTTGCCGTACAGGTCCCACAGCGCCGGCTCGATGGCCCCGCGCGCCATGGGCAGCGCATCGGCGCCCGGGCACGCCGCCAGCAGGCCGTCGGCCTCGGAGGGGTGCAGGAGCACCGTGTTCAGCACCAGGGGGATGAGCTGCTCCTGCAGGATGCGCAGGTCCTGGTCGAGCGTTTCGGGCAGATACCAGTCGGTGGGGAAGGCCGCGCACTCGCCCAGGCCCGTGCGGCCGGCGTGGTCCACCACTTCCACCAGCAGCGATTCGCGGAACGACAACGTCCCCTTCGCCGTGGCGAAGGGCTTGCGGAACGGCAGGCGGATGCGGTACAGGTTCACGCGCTTGACCTCGATGCGCTGCTCGTAGAACTTGCGCAGGGCCGAGCGGTCCACCTTGCCGATGCCCGTGCGCGGGAACGCATCCAACACGAACAGGTGCTTCGGCTGGTACACGCGCGACAGCTGGGATGCCACGCTGCGCGCCGCCTCCTGGGCGAATATGCGATCGGAAACGGTGCGGCCGCGCTGCCCCGCGACGCTCGTGCCGACGGAGGCGGACAGGGGCCTGGGCGGGTCGAATGCCGCATCGCGCTCGATGAAGCCGACCGGGCGGCGGCCCCACTTCTCGTCGGGAGCGCCGAAGATGTAGGCGTCGGCCACGCCGGGCACGCGCAGCAGCTTCTCACGGATCTCAGCAGGGTAAACGTTCTCCCCGCCTGAAATGAACATATCGTCGGTGCGCTCCTTGACGTACAGCTTGCCGTCGGGCGCAATGGCCGCCGTGTCGCCGGTGAGGAAGAACCCGTCGGCCGTGTAGGCGGCCCGCGCGTTCAGGTAGCCGGAAAACAGCCCGGGGCCGCGCACGGCAAGGCGGCCGAACCCGTCGGGGCCGGCGTCCACGATGCGCGCCTCATAGCCGGGAAGCAGCTGCATGCCGCCCGTGAAACCGGGCAGCACCAGGGAGTTCGCGATGTTGCTGGACGTCTCGGTCATGCCGTAGCTGGCGTACACGCGGGCACGCGCGGCCAGAGCGTTGCCGAGCGTCTGCGCGTTCAGCGGACCCCCGCCCAGCAGGATGCACACGTAGCGGCGCAGCTGGTCGGCGTTCGGCGCCGCCAGCATGTCCTGCAGCATCTTATCGACCACCGAGATATGGGTGGCGCCGCGGCGGGCGGCGTCGGCCAGCACGCGGCGGGCGTCGAAGCGCTCGTAGAGGATGAACGGGTTCGCGTTCAGGAAGCTGCGCACCACCATCTGCAGGCCGCCCACGTGGTACAAGGGCAGCGCCGCCTGCCACAGGCCCTCGCCGCGGCGGTTGAGCGCGGCATTCGAAACCGCCGCCGAACCGCACAGGTTGTCCCAGGTCAGAGGCACGGCCTTCGAGCGGCCGGTGGTGCCGGAAGTGAACATGACCACCGCCACGGCGCCGTGATCGAACACATGCGCGCCGCGTTCGGCGAAGTGGATGACGCTTTCCACGGCATCCTGGCGGGCGACGTCCTCGCGACGGCGCGCCGCCGCCTGGCGGCCGTGGCCCGCGCGGCCGAGCGCGCGGGTGGTGCGAGCCTCGGCCGTGGCGATGTTGGTTCGCGCCGCGAAGGCCGTGCGCTGTGCGTGGCCGCGGCCGTGGGAGGCCGTCTCGGCGGTGCCGGTGGCCTCGTCGGCCACAGTTTGCAGCAAATGCGCCGCGTTCGACATGTCGACGGTGTAAGCGACGTTCACGGCGCGGGAGCGCTGCAGGTCGAGCAGGCGCGCCTGCTTCTCGGCATCGGTCAGGCGCGTGTTCATGGTGATGAGCGAGAACCCGCCGTAGGCGGCCGCAAGCAGCATGATGACGAAGGCCGGGTTGTTCGGCAGGTCGACCACCACGGCGTCGCCCGGCTCGACGCCCCTTCGACGCAACAGGCTGGCCAGGCCCGCCGCCATCATGCGGGCTTCCCTGTACGAGAACGCTTCCACGTTCCCTTCCTTATCGACAAACGTGAAGCACGTGCGCTGCGGGTTCTGCCGCACCATGCCTTCGAATACGCCGATCATGAGGGTTCTGCGCCTACCTTACCTTGAACTGCTGAAACGACTTACGGGAACTTCGGATACTTGGAGAAGTCGGGCTTGCGCTTCTCCTTGAACGCGTCGCGACCCTCCTTCGCCTCGTCGGTGGTGTAGTACAGCAACGTGGCGTCGCCGGCGAACTGCTGCAGGCCGGCCAGGCCGTCGGTGGCGGCGTTGAAGGACGCCTTCATGAAGCGCAGCGCCGTGGGGCTGAACTGCAGCATCTCGCGCGCCCACTGCACGGTCTCCTCCTCGAGCTGCTCGAAGGGCACCACCTTGTTGACCATGCCCATGTCAAGCGCCTCCTGCGCCGTGTACTGGCGGCACAGGTACCAGATCTCGCGCGCCTTCTTCTGGCCGACCATTGCCGCCAGGTAACCCGCGCCGTAGCCGGCGTCGAAGCTGCCCACCTTCGGGCCCGTCTGGCCGAACTTCGCCGTTTCCGCGGCGATGGACAGGTCGCACAGGATGTGCAGCACGTGGCCGCCGCCGATGGCGTAGCCGTTGACCATGGCGATGACCGGCTTGGGCACCACACGGATCAGTCGCTGCAGGTCGAGCACGTTCAGGCGGGGGATGTTGTCCTCGCCGACGTAGCCGCCGTTGCCGCGGATCTTCTGGTCGCCGCCGCTGCAGAACGCCTCATCCTCGTGACGGCCGCCATGGTTGGCGCCTGTGAGGATGATGACGCCGACGGAGGCGTCATCACGCGCAACGGAGAACGCGTCGTACATCTCGTTGACCGTCAGGGGCGTGAAGGCGTTGCGCCTGGCGGGACGGTTGATGGTGATCTTCGCGATGCCCTCGTACGTTTCGTAGACGATCTCGCGGTATTGCTTTCCAGGTTGCCACTGGATGTCGCTCATGTGATTCCTTCCGCTGCTACGCGAAAACGCAAGGGTTTGCGCGAAGTTTTACGTGTACGTAACAATGGTAGCGAATTCGCCCGACATAAGCACGCTCCGCACGATATCCGCATCGTACGGAGCGTCTGAACGGGTTCCCATTCCGTTGCGCGGCCAGACCGCGCTGTTTGCTACAGGGCGGCGCGCAGGGCCTCCGCCGTCTTGCCGTACTCGGCCTCCACAGGCGCGAACAGCTCCTTTGCCCGCGTAAGGTCGGCGGGCTTGGAGCGCAGCTCCTCGGTCAGCGCGTTCGACGGCTCGTACAGGCCGGTGAAGCCCATGTTCTGCGCGATGCCCTTCAGCGTATGGGAGGCAAGGAACGCAGCATCCGCGTTGCCGCTTCGCAGCGCTTCGCCCAGCTGCTCGAAGCTGCCGTCCTCTAGGAACTTCTCGGCGAATCGCACGATGAGCTCCTCGCTGGCGAAACGACGCAACACGTCGTTGAAATCGGCTCCTACCTGGTTATATGCGTTCTCGATCGTGCTCATGGCCTATCTCGCCTTTCCTTGTCGGCCCGTTTTCGTCATCGGGGCGCCTGCCATCGATCAAGCTCCCGCTCCTTCCCGCCCCTCATCATTCACTGAAATAGGGGGGGGGGTGGATCTTCCTCGTCCTTCTCGGCGACGATACGGTCCTGCAGATCGATGAGGCAATCGATGAGCAGCGGGTTGAACGCGCCGCATTCCCCGTTCAAGATCATGTGCATGGCCTTCTCATGTGGGAAGGCCTTCTTGTACACGCGATCGCTGGTCAGGGCGTCGTACACGTCCACCAACGAGACGACCTGCGCCGATATGGGAATCTCCTCGCCCTTCAGGCCGTCGGGGTATCCGCCGCCGTCGTAGCGCTCGTGATGCCAACGGCAGATGTCGCGCGCCGCGCGCACCAGGGCGCTGTCGCGATACTGCACCATATCCTCGAGCATGTCTGCGCCGATGGTGGTGTGGGTCTTCATGATCTCGAACTCCCCGGACGTCAACCTGCCCGGCTTGTTCAAGATGCTATCGGGGATGGCCAGCTTCCCCAGGTCATGCAGCGTCGAGGCGGCTGCGATGGTGGCGCGATCGCTCGAGCTGATGTGGTAGCGGTCCGTTTTGCGCATCAGGTGCTCCAGCATCATCTCGGTGAGCTTGCGCACATGCTGCACGTGCGGGCCGCTTTCGCCGTTGCGCAGCTCCATGGCTCCGCCCATGATGTCGACGAGCATGCGGCTTTCGCGTTCGCGCTCGTAGAACTGTTGCGCGAGCATGGTGGACAGGCGCCGCTGCTTGGTGTAGAGGCGCATGATGTTGCTAACGCGCTGGCGCACGATGCGCTTGTCGAAGGGACGGCTGATGTAGTCGGAAGCACCCAGCTCGTAGGCACGCAGCACCGAGTCGTCGGAATCCTCGCTCGAGATCATGATGACGGGGACGTCGTCGATCCAGCCGTTGCGCGACATGCAGGAGAGCACGTCGAAGCCGTCGGCACCGGGCATGATGATGTCGAGCAGCACGATGGAGATGCCGCTTCCGTGCTGCTCCAGACACGCGATGCCCTCTTCGCCGCAATCCGCCTCGAGGATCTCGTACTGGTCCTTGAGCATCTCGCTCAAAATGGCGCGGTTCATCTCGGAATCGTCCACCACCAGCAGCAACGGTTTATGGAACTCGTAGGGATCAAGATCGTCGGAATCGGTGATGACGAGGTTCTTGCGGCCCTTCGCCTTATACATGAGGCCGTCCGCCTGGCGTACCGCCTCCTCGACGGTGCGCCCCTCGGACAGCACGCCGCCGATGCTGACGGTGAGGTTGACGTTCTCGTATCCGGAAACGGGCGTTTCGGCCAGCTTATCCGCCATATCGTGCAGCTTGCGCGCGAAGACGTCGGCGGAGATACCGGGGATGACCAAGACGAACTCGTCGCCGCCGTAGCGCACGAGCATATCGGTCGATCGGATGCAGCTCCTGAGCACGCTCACGGCCGTTTTGATGGCGACATCGCCCGCGTGATGGCCCAGCGTGTCGTTGACCAGCTTGAAATCGTCCAAGTCCAAAACCGCCACGCCGGCGAACACGTGCTGATTGCGCAGGTTGTCCTCGTAGAAGCGCCGGTTGTAAGCGCCCGACAGCGCATCGTGATAGAGCAGCTCCTCGGAAAGCATGCCGCTAGCGACCGCGTCGACAGGCTGAGCGCACATGAGCACACCCGGCTTGCCATCGACGTTCACGTACCGAGCCGATGCGCGATGGACCTGATCGCCCATGAGCACCCTATGCGTTCGGGAACCTCTATTGCGCAGGATGTCCTTGCACACCCCGCGCATGCAAACACACGCGCCGCCGTACAGCAGGCAGGATTCCTCTTCATCGATGTCGTCTTCGTCAAGGAAGCGCACAACAGGGTAGACGCCGAGCAAGCGGCCCATTTCCGCTTCCAGTTCGTCCCTCGACATATCGGGTAGCTGATCGTGCTGCTCGGTACCTTGCGTTTTGTCGTCCATAACCGGCGGGCCTCTGTTTCGAGTTGATTCGAGCTTTCGTGCGTGCTTGTTTCCAGTGAATGCATTGTAGCAAAGTCGCACCACGTCAGGAGGTTGATTGTCTATGCACGGGAACACGGCACGGGACGGAGGGGGCAAAGCGGGCGCTTGCCGCAAGCGCCTTGGAAGGAGGTTGCGGCAAGCGCTTTCCGAACCGTTGAGAGGGGGCTGACGGATAAGGCCGCGGAATCCACGGCCCGAGGCCACGTTGCGCGGGCGGACGGCGACGCCCCGCTAGCGCGTTGCCACGCTGTGCACGCAGGCGGCGAAAACCTCGGGGGCCTCCAGGTGAACGTTGTGCCCCACCTTCGGCGCGACGCGCGTCCTCACGATGCCCTCCTCATGCAGGCCGGCTGCGAGCTTGCTGTACTTCACGTCCTTTTCACCAGCAAGGTAGAGGGCCGGGTAGCCGCGCAGGCCGAGGTCGCGCAGCGCCGCCGTGGTCTCGCGATATGAGGGCATGCGATGCTGCCCAGCGCATTCCACGCACTTCGCCAGCGCCTCGGGGTCGTTGGCAAGCCTGTTGGCGCGCACCGCGGCGCGAACCTTCCTCGGCAGCGCCTTCTGCGATTCGAACAGCGGCAGGTTCTCCCAGTAGGTCATGAAGTCCTTCAGCGGCGTCTCGCGCAGGCGGCGCGCCATGTCGGCATCGCGCTCGATGGCGGCATCGCGCTCCGCCTGCGTTTTCGGCCCCATGCCCACGCTTTCCAGAAGCAAGCCGCTCGTTTGCTTGGCGAACGCCGCGGGACCGACCTCGAGGAGTGCGGAGAGCGCCACGCGCCCGCCCATCGAATAGGCCACCACCAGGGGTTTTCCCGGAATCAGCTTGATAAGGGCAAGGAGCGCCTCGCCCATGGCCGGCAAGCTGTACGGCGCCGGATGGACCGGGACCGATGACCCGCCGTGGCCGACGAGGTCGATGCCGTACACGTCGCGTTCAAGGAAGATAGTGCGGCTTGTGGGGAACCAAGACAGCGCGTTTTGCGCGAATCCGTGCACGAACAGCACCGGGGTGCGACGACGGCCGCGAGCGGAATCATCCTCCTTCATATACAGGTAACGATATCGGACTCCGTCAACGTCGAAGCAGGCGGTTTCCGACTGCTCGTTCATCATTTCCATGAGCTCCTCCTCGATCCCTTTGCGTTTTGCTGTTGTATGTGTTGCGTACAACACGGTGTGCCGGCAACGCCAAGGCGCAAAGCGCAGGCGTTGCAGCGAAGGACGGGCGTCGGCCTTGCGGCGATGGCTGCGCGCCGAGCGCTTACCTTGCCAGCGATAGATGCGCGTCGTCCCTGCAACGGCAGTCACCCGCCGAGGGCCTGCCTTGCGGCGATGGCTGCGCGCCGAGCGATTACCAATAGTTGGCGTAGCGTTCGCGCAGGCCCTGCAGGGGCACGGGCACTTCGATGAAGCTAATGCCCGGAACATCCAGCGACGCGCGATACGCCCGGTCGAACTCCGCCAACGTGGCCGTTTTGCTGTAGGGCACGCCGAATGCGGCGACCGCTGCCTGGAAGTCCACGTCCTGAGGCGTGAGGAACAGGCGCTCGAAATACGCTTCCTGCGACTTCTGCGGCAGCATGTCGAATATGGCGCCGCCGTTGTTGTTCAGCAACACGATGGTAATGCCCTGCTCACCGGCGTTTGTTTCGCGGCTATTACGCTTGGCGGCCTGCTCCGGCGTGCGGCTTGCACTGTCTGCGGCGTTGGCGAGCTGCCGCTGCACGCGCAGCTCGCGCTGCAACGCCAGGGCGTTCAGGTCGTGCTGCATGGTCAGGTCGCCCGTGATCAGCGTGGTGCGGCCGAAGCAGCGCGAGGCGCCGATGGCCGTGGAAACCGTGCCGTCGATGCCGTTCAGGCCCCGGTTCGCCAGCACGGTCAGCTGTTTGCCGCCCTTCAGATAGAAGGTGTCCACGGCGCGCACGCTCATGGAGTTCGCCGCAAACAGGCACGAGCCTTCGGGGGCAAGCTCCAGCACGCGGCGGACGTAGGCGCCCTCAAAGCCGTCGGCACCGGGTTCTTCGCCGTCATCCACCGCAGCTATGCGCTTTGCGGCGGCTTCCTCCACCCGCTGCCAGGCGTTGGCGAACGATAGGTCGTTGGCGCCTGCCGCTGCGGGGCCATCCTCCATGCGCAGCGCGCGCAGCATGCTTTGCGCGAAATCGGCGGGCTTCGTACAGACGAACACCGTGGTGGCGGCGTTGGTGTCGCGCGTTTCCAGGGGGTCGACCACAACCTGCAGCACGCCGGCGTCCTCGCGTGCACGGGCCCACTGAGTCGCGCGCTTCGACACGGGGTAGCGGCCGAAACGCACGATGACCTGCGGATTCAAGCTACCATCGGGCGAGATGCCGCCAGGCTGGAACACACTGTCGTAGTTGCCGATCACCAGCGGGTCGTCGAAGGAGCGCAGGCCCGAGAGCGGGTCGGCGAGCACGGGGATGGCGAAGGCGCGCGCGAAGGCCAGCACGCGCTGCGCCGCCTCGTGCGTGGCGCAGGAGCCTTCGCCCGCCAGAAGCAGCACGCTGTTGGCCAGCAGCTCGCGGGCAAGCTGCGCCGCCGCAACGCCTTCCATGCCCCCGCGCACGTGCGCGACGCCGACGGGAAGCAACGGCTTTCGAGTGGGTTTTGCCCCGGGGGTTGCGCCTTCTGCAGCTGCCTGGTCGGCGCAAGGGATGCCGGCGTCGAACAGGTCGGGCAGCGTCACGTCGGGCTTGAGCGGCTCGTCGAACGGGAAATTCAGGTGCACCGGGCCGCCGAAGCAGGCCCCGGCAAGACGCTGGGATGCGCACGCCGCTGCAGCCGAGGGTGTCGCCGATGGGTTTTGCGCTCCCTGGTTTTGCGGGAACTCGCACGAACCGAGCGCGGCGATGCACGCCTCGCGGGCGGCTTGGCGGGCGAAACGCAGCGAGCCTTCGTCGTCTGCAGGCAAAGGCATACCGCGATAGGCGCGCACGTGCGTACCGTAAGCGTGCGATTGATCGCAGGTTTGCGGAGCGCCCAGCCCCTGCAACTGCGGCGGGCGATCGGCCGTCAACACGATAAGGGGCACGCGCGACGACTCCGCCTCGAGGATGGCCGGGTAGTAGTTGGCGATGGCCGTGCCCGACGAACATACCAGCGCCGCCGGACGACCGGACGCCTTCGCCATGCCCAGCGCCAGGAAGGCGGCGCCGCGTTCATCGATGTCCACATACGTGCTCATCCGCTGCGGTGCGCGGCAAGACAGCTCGTAGGCGGTCATGGACAGCGGGGTGGAGCGCGACCCGGGGCTGATCACCACGTTTTGCACGCCCCATTTCGCGAGCTCATCGAAGAACGCTCCCAGGAAGCACGCGGTTGCGCGCGGATCGGCGACGGTCATCGAGCTTCCCCTTTCCCTGCAGTCGTGGTTTGCGGACAAGTTTGACCCGCAACTTGCGGGCTCGCCTGCGGGTCAGCCGGCGATGCGGCTTGCTGGTTGGTTTCGCCGACGGTTTGCGTTGCGTTTTGCGCGGCGCAGGACGAAGCCGCGCCGGCTTCGCCATCGAATGCGGAGAGCACGGTTTTCAGCTTCAGCGCGATCTCGTCGTACTCGTCGGCCGCGCGGCTGCCGTCGACGATGCCGCACCCGGCATACACGTAGCCGATCTCGCCGTCGAACACGCCGGTGCGCAGCGCCACGCTGAACTCGCCGTCTCCGGCAGCATCCACATAGCCGCAAGCGCCGGCGAAGAAGCCGCGGTTGTAGGTTTCGATCTGGCGGATGAGCATCTTCGCCTCGCCGACCGGGGTGCCAGAAACCGCGGGAGTGGGGTGCAAATCGCCCATCATCGACCACAAGTCCACGCCTTCAAGCAGTTTTGCGCGCGCGGGCGTCATCAGATGCTGGATGCGCGTCAACGGCATAATGGTCGGCTCCTTCGGGACATCCACCGCGTAGCACGTACGGCCCAGCACGTCCCGGATGAAGCGCACGACGTAGTCATGCTCGGCACGGTTCTTCGCATCGTTGAGCAAACCCTGCGCAAGGCGCTCGTTCTCGGCGGGGTCGGGCGATGCCGGACAGGTTCCCGCCAAGCACATGCTTTCAAGTTCGCAACCCGATTTCCTCACGAGCAGCTCAGGGGTGCAGCCGCAGAAGAACACGTCGGCGTAGCGGTACAGCAGCACGGTTCCATACGCGGTGCCGTCGATCAGGTTCACCAGCAGGTCCTTCGAGGAGAACGGCTCGTCGGCGCGCAATTTCAGCCGGCGCGAGAGTACCACTTTCTCCACGCGGCCGCCCTTGATGGCATCGAGACCGCTTCCCACCGCCCGCTCCCAAGCGGAACGCGAATCGAGCTCCAGCTGGTACGAAACGGTGCGTCGCGTGCGATGCGGCGCCGTCAGGGCAAGGCGCGCGAAACGCTCGACGCGGCCGGCGTACACCGGACCAAGGGAGTTCACCTGCAGGAAAGCGCCGCGCTCGTTCTCGATGAGCACTACTTCAGGCAGCATGAAATGCAAGTTGGGAAACGATTGGAACAGCTCATCGGCCGGCGCGGGGTTGTGCGCGTCGAATCGGTTGAACGAGAAGAACACCGGCTGCTCGGCGGCCGGCCCCGTCAGTTCGCACTCGGCCTCGTCCAGGGTAGGCAACGCGATGCATCGTCCCAAGCCCATGAAACGGGTAGGGCGATCCTTGCGGTAATACACGAATTGATCGGTGAAGCCCTTCTGCATAAGGCAGAACGCGTCGACGATATCGGCATCGAGCGGCTGGGTGTACGAATAGATTCGGGTCATTCGACTTCTCCCTGATCGTCTGATGGGTCACGGTTTCCTATTATAGCGGTGCGCAAAAAGGCCCGGAGTCTCCGACTTGAACTGCCTCCCATTTCTTGGACACGAGAAATGGGAGGCTTTCTTTATGCATGTTGACCTGAGGATGAAGCACGAC
>CAKUJT010000053.1 GCA_934661765.1 uncultured Senegalimassilia sp. | reverse complement strand
GCGTCCTTGGCATCCCAGTCGATGGCGGACAGCTTCAGCTCCCAGCCGTTCTTGTCGCACACGGCCTGGGCCAGATCCAGGTCGAAGCCGGTGTACTTGCCGTCGTCGCCGACGAAGCCGTACGGCGGATAGCTTTGGTCGAAGCCGACCGTGAGGGTTTCCTTGCCGTCAGCGGAGTCGCCGCCGGTCTTGTCGGCAGAGCCCGAGCAACCCGCCAGCAGGGCGCCGGACAGGGCCAGCGTGGCAACGCATGCCACCAGGCCGAGGAGCTTCTTCTTCATGTTCCCTTCCCTTCCGCGCATGCCCGCGGGCATGGCTGCTTGGTTCCTTAGCAATCACTTTATCACAGTAGAGTGCTGAAGTGAAGTATACCAGACGCGCAGGAACGTGCAACCGCTGGCGCGAAAACGACCGCGAACGGCACAAGATGCGCTAACGAACCTTCCACGCTATGACTGCGAGCACGCAGAGCGACAGCGCGGCCGAGAAGCCGAACGCCAGATGGTACGGAAGGGCCGCGAGCACGTCGGGCGCGGCTTGCAGTCCGCCAGTTAGCCCGCCGCGGGACGCGATCCCCTGCCCCGCTGAGATGGCCAGCACCATGGCCGACGTGCCGAAGCTGGCGCAGGCCTGGCGCACCGCGATGGACAGCGAGCTGCCGTGCGGCACGAGCGGCCGCGGCAGGTCCGCCAGGCTCCACTGGGTGAGCGGCCCGATGAGCAGCGACACGCCGCAAGCGCGCACACCCTGGAAGACGACCGCCTGCCACAGCGGCGAGGCGGCATCGAGGAAGCACATGGGGACAGCGCCGGCTGAGAGCATAAGCCCGCCGACCAGACACACCCTTCGCGCGCCTATGCGGTCGGTCAGCACGCCACCGAGCGGGTTCAACACAAGTGCGGTAACGGTTCCAGGAAGCAGCACCATGCCCGCCTGAAGCGCCGTGCCGCCGCACAGGCCCTCCACGTAAAGAGGCACCACCAGCGTGACGCCCATGAAGGAGGCGAACAGCAGGTTCTGCGCCGCGAAACCGGCGTTGAAGCGACGAGAGCCGAACACGCCCAGGTCGATGAGCGGGTTGTCCAAACGCTTTTGGCGCACGATGAACGCCGCGCACACGGCCACGCCCGCAACAAGCGGTATCCACACGTACGGGCTGCTCAGGGAGAAGGACGATGCGTTGCTGAAGCCCAGCAGCACGCCTCCCAGGCCCAAGGTGGACAAGATCAGCGAACCCGTATCCAGGCGGGCCGAGGCGTCATGCGGCTTCGAAGGCCTCACCAGCGCCAGGGCGCACAGCGTCAACACGCAGGTCAACGCCGCCAGAAGAACGAAGAAGCTACGCCAGCCCCATGCTGACGCCATAGCGCCGCCCACGGTGGGCCCGATATTGGGCGCGAAGCCCATGGCCACCCCAGCGATGCCCATAGCCGTGGCCTGACGGCCCGGAGGGAAACTGACCATGGCGATGGTGGTCATGAACGGCAAAAGGATGCCGGTGGAAACCGCCTGCAAGATGCGCCCGGCCAAGAGCACCCAGAAGCCGGGCGCTGCCAGGCACATGAGCGAACCCACAAGGGAAAGCCCCAGACCGAGAAGCATATGCTGCCTTGCGCTGAAACGTTTGGAGATCCAAGTGACGGCCGGCACGGCAACCCCGAGCATGAGCATGTAGCCGGTGCTCAGCCACTGGCCAAGCTCCACGGTAACGCCCATATCCGCCACAATACCCATCATCATAGCGTTCACGGCGGTTTGCGACAGGTTACCGCACGCCGCAGTGAGGACCACGAGCGCGAACAACGAATACGCAGCGCGTTTGTCAGCTGCAGGCAAAAGGCCCTCCTTTCGCAAGCCGCTCAAGCACGGCAGAACGGGCATGTCGAAGCACCAGTGAACAGGGGACGGAGGCGTGTTCGCACTGCACGCACCGCCCGAGCCAATGCCCAGGCGCAGCAAAACGGCGTACGAACAGGGTGAACAGGGGACGCAAGGCGTCCAACGTGAACACACCTCCGTCCCCTGCTCACCCGCACGGCGCTCGCTAGTTGAAGCGCTGTTGGGTTTTCTCCAGGCCATCTACGACCAGGCCCAGGGCAGCTTGGCTTGCCAGGTGCGTGGCCTGGGCGAAATCGTCGGCCTGCTCCTTCTTTGGACGGCCCAACACCCAATCGACCACCGGCATGCGTCCCGGCGGGCGGCCGATGCCGCAACGCACGCGGAACCAGTCGCGCGTGCCCAGCTTGTCGCAGATGCTGCGCAAGCCGTTGTGGCCGGCGTGGCCGCCGCCGAACTTCACGCGGATGGTACCCGGGTCGATATCCAGCTCGTCATGGATAACGATCAGGTGATCGGCCTTCACGCCGTACGCGTTCATCAGCTGCTTCACCGGCCCGCCCGACGTGTTCATGTAGCTTTGCGGCTTGGCCAACACCGCATCGTGGTCGCGCCACACGCCCTTGGCCGTGAGCGCGCCGCACTCGGTCTTCCAGTAGCGCGCGCCCACCTCTTCCGCCACCAGATCAAGCGAATCGAAGCCGGCATTGTGGCGCGTGTGCTCGTATTCCTCGCCCGGATTCCCCAGGCCAACGATTAGAAACATGCTTTTCCTTCTTGTATACGCATTCCAGGACCGCGCCCGGAGCCTTTGCCTAGCGAAAACTTGCCGGGACCGATTAGGCCTGAACGCCATCGCGACTTCTCCAAGCCCGGCGCGTCTTGCCCCAACGACAAGCGAAGCCCGCCCGAGCCCCTTGCGAAGCCAGGCGGGCTTTCCCCGTTTTAGGATATGCCGCCCATGCGGCCGAACCCCTTCGCGAACCACCGCATCAGCGCGAGGACGGTGCGGGTGCGCGAGGACTAGCGAGCGCAAGCAAGCTCGCCAACGGTCCGAGCGGCGAAACGATTATTCGAACAGGCTTGCGACGGAGCCGTTGTTGTACACGTTCTTGATGGTCTGCGCGAACAGCGGGGCCAGCGTGACGACCTTGATCTTGCCGGTCTGGCGCTCGAGCGGCACGGGCACGGCGTTGGTGACCACGACCTCCTCGATGCAGGAGTTCTCAAGTCGCTCGTAGGCAGGGCCGCTGAACAGGCCGTGCGTTGCGCAGGCGTAGATCTTCTTCGCACCCTTGGCCTTGAGCGTGGTGGCTGCGGCCACCAGGCTACCGGCGGTGTCGATCATGTCGTCGTTGAGGATGCAGATCTTGTCCTTCACGTCGCCGATCAGGGCCGTGATCTCGGCCTGGTTGTGCTTCGGGCGGTCCTTGTGCATGATGGCGATGTCGCAATCAAGCAGCGTGGAGAACTTCTTGGCGGCCTTTGCGCGGCCCACGTCGGGGGACACCACGCACAGCTCCTCGGACTTGAAGCCCTTCTGCTCGAAGTAGTCCACGAAGATGGGCATGGCCGTCATGTGGTTGACCGGCTTGTCGAAGAAGCCCTGGATGGCGTCCTGATGCAGGTCGATGGCGATGATGTTATCGGCGCCGGCGGCGGTGAGCAGGTCGGCCACCAGCTTGGCGGTGATGGGCTCGCGCGGAGCGGCCTTGCGGTCCTGGCGTGCATAGCCGTAATGCGTGATGACGGCGCTGACGCTGTGCGCGCTGGCACGCTTGGCCGCATCGATCATGATGAGCAGCTCCATGAGGTTGTCGTTGACGTCGAAGCCGTTGGGGCTCGAGCACACGGACTGCACGATGAACACATCGGCGCCGCGGACGCTTTCCTGGTAGCGAGCGTAGATTTCGCCGTTGGCGAACTTCTCCAGCTTCACATTGCCCAGGGAGATGCCCAGCTCCTGTGCGATCTCGTCGGCCAGCTTCAGGTTCGAGGAACCCGAAAACACTGCCATCCTCTTACGCTTTTCCATTTCCGCAGTCATGCGCGTGCTCCTTCGCATCGCTTCGCAGTTGTTCATACGGAAGTCATTCTACCTGGCGGAAAAGGAAAAGGCCAGCTGGCACGCGAACCCTCTATGAGGACTTCACGGCCAGCCGGCCCTGCGGATTGCGAAAGGCTTATGGCAGACGCGGTTTACTTGCCTTCTGCTGCCTGGCGGGCGCGTTTTTTGGCGGCCCAGCCGGGAATCTCCTTCTGCTCGGGGCGCGTGAGCGCGAGCGCATCGGGCGCCACCTCCTTGGTGATGCACGACGCCGCGCCGATGATGGCGCCGTCGCCGATGGTCACCGGGGCCACCATCATGGTGTCGCTGCCCACGAACACGTTGTCGCCGATGGTGGTGGGCCACTTCTTCTTGCCATCATAGTTGCAGGTGATGGAGCCGGCGCCGATGTTGACGCCCTCGCCCATGGTGGTGTCGCCGATGTAGCTGAGGTGCGGGACCTTGCTGCCGCGGCCGATGGTGGATTTCTTGATCTCCACGTGCGTGCCGGCCTTCGCGCCCTCGCACAGGTGCGTGCCCGGGCGCAGGTAGGCGCGCGGGCCGGCGGTTGCGGCGTCGTCGATCTGAGCCTCGATGGACACCGTCTCCTCGATGACGCAGCCGCGGCCGACCTTCGTGTCGGTCAGGCGCGTGTTCGGGCCGATGACGCTGTCCTCGCCGATTTCGGTGGCGCCCATGAGCATGACCTGGGGAAGCAGCTCGACGTCCTGGGCGATCTTCACGTCCGGGCCGATCCACACCTGTTCGGGGTCGACCATGGTGACGCCGGCGGCCATGTGCGCGTGGTTGATGCGGCGCTGCATGACCTTGGTGACCTGGGCCAGCTGGATGCGGGAGTTGACGCCCAGGCACTCGGTGGCGTCGTCGGTGGCGAGCGCCAGCACGGGACGGCCGGCGTTGCGGCAGATCTCGAGCACGTCGGTGAGGTAGAACTCGCCCTGGGCATTGTTATTGCTGACCTGGGCCAACGCGTCGAACAGGGCGCGCGCGTCGAAGCAGTAGAAGCCGGAGTTGCACTCGTTGACCGCCGCCTCCTCGGGCGTGGCATCCTTCTGCTCGACGATGCGCTCGACCTGGCCGTCGGCATCGCGGATGATGCGGCCGTAGCCGGTGGGGTCGTCCAGCTTCATGGTGAGCACCACCACGGCGGCGTCGTTCTCGTCGCGCACCTGCGCCAGGCGGGCGATGGTCTCGGGTTTGATGAGCGGGCAATCGCCGGTAAGCACCGACAGAGAGCCGTCGAAGCCGGCGAAGGCGTCGGCGCAGGCGAGCACCGCGCCCGCCGTGCCGTTCTGCACTTCCTGCACCACGACCTGCGTGTCGCCCTCGACCAGCGGGATGACCTGCTCGCGGGCATGGCCGACCACCGTTGCCACCTGGGTGACGCCTGCGGCGTGAGCGGCGTCGACCACCCAGCGCACAAGCGGCTTGCCCAAAACCTCGTGGGCCACCTTGGGCTTTTTGGACTTCATACGGGTGCCCGCGCCCGCAGCCAAAACGATAGCGGCAGCTTCCATGCGATCCTCCTTGGTCGAAAACGCGGGCGCCGCGAATACGCAGCGCCCACAAGCGCGAACGCCGGCTTTGCCGGCGGGGCGCCATAGGCCGATGCGCGCATGAGCGCATCGACGTTGCAAGCGATTGAACTGCCGAAAAGTATACCGCAACGATTCCCTTGCGCGCCGCGCCTGCGCAGCTTGCGCACACAGCGGCGGCGGCCCCGTCGCAAACGGCGGCGTTCGGGGAGCGAACGCAACTCCTTACGCCACGCCGCGCGGGTCGAACTCCTCGTCGGCTTCCAGGTCGTGCAGCATCTCGCGACCCTCAAGCGCAGCCTCGCGCGCCGCGGTGGGCAGCGCCTCCAGGTTGCCGTCGGCACCTTCGACAGCCGGGTCCACGAACGCCACGCCCTGCTTCTGGGCGCCGCGCGCCTGCACCAGCAGGAAGGTGAAGCCCAGCACGCCCGCCGCAAGCGATGCCAACAGGATGCCCAGCTTCGCCGTTGCGACCAAAACCGCATCGGTAAAGGCCAGGTTCGCCACGAAGATGGCCATGGTGAAGCCGACGCCGCCCAGGATGGACGCGCCCAGCATGTGTTGCCAGTTGACGTTCTCGGGCAGGCTGGCCAGCTTGAGCTTCACCACTAGGAAGCTCATGAGCATGATGCCGAGCGGCTTGCCCACCAGAAGGCCGAAGAAGATGCCGAAGAACACCGGGGAGGCGAGCAGCGACCCCACGTCCATGCCGGCGAAGCCGACGTCGGCGTTGGTCAGAGCGAACAGCGGCAGGATGCCGAAATACACCCACGGGTACAGCTTGTGCTCCAGCCGCGTGGCCGGCGGCACCACCTGGCGCGCCACGTGCGACAGGTGCCGGACGGTTTCCATATAACGGCCCTGCGCCAGAACGGGCTCCTCGGGGTCGAAGGCGCGATTCGCCTCGCGAACCTTGGAATCGGACCAGGTGGCGAAGGTACGCAGGTTCACGCGCGAACCGGACGGGATGGCGAACGCCAGCAGCACGCCGGCGATGGTGGAATGCACGCCCGACATATATACGCAGTACCACAGCAGGGCGCCGACCAGCATATACGGAAGCAGCGAGTACACGTGCCCCCGGTTCATGGCGACTAGCACGGCGAGCACCACGCCCGCGGCCAACAGCCAGGCCGGCGACGGGCTTTGACCGTAGAAGACGGCGATGACCAAGATGGCGATGATGTCGTCTGCCACGGCGAGCGTGGAGAGGAACACGCGCACGCCGGCCGGCACGCGGTTACCCAGAAGCGCCAGGATGCCCAGCGCGAACGCGATGTCCGTTGCCGTGGGAACGCCCCAACCGCCCACGGTTTGCGGGTCGGCGGAGTTGAACACCAGGTAGATGGCGATGGGAGCCAGAACGCCGCCGACGGCCGCCATGATGGGCAGCAGCGCTTGGCGGATGTTCGTCAACTCGCCCACCGTGAGCTCGTATTTCACTTCCAAGCCCACCAAGAGGAAGAACACGGCCATGAACACGTCGTTGATCACATGCGCAAGCGACATCTCGACGACGGATTCGCCGAAGAAGAAGCCCACGTGCGAATGCCAGAACTCCAGGAACGGCTCGTGCACGGCGGTGTTGGCCACGATGAGCGCCACCACAGCGGCAAGAAGCATGGCTCCGGCGGCCTTCGTGGACGAATGGGTCAGCTGGATGAGCTTCTGATAGCGATGCTGATGGCCCTGCACCTCTTTGATATAGATACGGCTGTCGGTCATGTCCTGCCTAACTTGCGGGAAGCGCCTAAGCCGCCCGCGAAACGAAGCTTGCTATTTCATGGGCCCGTTCCGTTGCGAAACGAGCCGGCGGGGGTTCGGAACACCCCTTCCCGCCTTTCGCGAAAGGCGCCTTGCGGGCCGTCCTCGCGGATTCGGCACAGTCTATCATGGCGGCGTTGCGACACGCCCGGGAACGTGGCGTTGACGTTTTCAAATCGTTTACGAACGAACCCGAAAATACCGGGAATTCGCCGGTTAAATCATCGTAAAGTGCGCTATGCTGTACTTACAGATTCGACGGAAGGGGATGACCTGCCACCTATCTAGAAAGAACTTTTTATGGTTCTGAGCAGGTAAAACACCGTCGGTCTTTTTTTAACCGCCGCGAAGAAGAGGTGATTGACATGAGCATTACCGTCACCGGACGCAAGATGCCTGTAACTGACGCGCTGCGCGAGTACGCCGAAGACAAAATCGGCAATTCCATGAAGGTCATGGACATCAATCCGCTGGATGCCGAAGTCGTGCTGCATGTGGAGAAGAACCCCGCCAACGCCACCCCCGCTATCTGCGAGGTCACGCTGCGCACCAAGGGCCACATCGTACGCGTGGAGGAGTCCGAAGAGGACATGTACGCCGCCATCGACGTTGCGGCAGCCAAGGTTCTTCGCCAGCTTCGCAAGTTCAAGACCCGCGTGCTCGACCGCAAGCCGCGCGAGGCCGCAGTCGCCCCTGTCGGCGAGTTCGATCCCGAAAGCCTGATGGCTGAGTTCGCCGCCGACGAGGAAGTCGTGCGCGTGAAGGAGATCGAGTTCGCGCCGCTGACCGAGGAAGAGGCCCTGGTGCAAATCGACCTGCTGGGTCACGATTTCTTCGCTTACACCGACCGCGACACGAACCTGGTCAACGTGCTGTATCGCCGCGACGACGGCGGTTACGGCCTGCTGAAGCAGACGGAGTAGCACGACCGCATCGCATATCTGCGCGTTGATCGCCAGTGCGGGACATACGCATTTTGCAAGGGGCGGCCTTCGGGTCGCCCCTTTTTATGTGCGCGGGTGCGCGGTTGCAAGCAAGATGCGCGGCTTAGGCTGGTTCGGGACTCTGCCGCGTCGCGTACCTCGCCGTTCGTTTCTCGCCCATAAGCAACAGCTCGCCTCAAAGAAACAATCGATATAGCTAGCGCAATTCTCCCGCGTTAGTCTTCAAGACGGAAAACTCACCGGCAACGGACTCGCAGCCACGCCCCAAGACAAGGAGCCTAACCGTCTCTTCTCCTCGTCCCCTACCGCGCCTTACCCAACAATCTCAGCAGACAAAAATGCCCCCATTTCTTTCCATGGAAGAAATGGGGGCAGGTGAGAATCCGGGGCCGGCGCTTGATAGCCGGCGTGGCGGTCTTCTTCGGTTATTGCGCTGAGGTTTGCGCAGTCGAGCTCGTTAGCTGAAGGCTAACGAGCTCGATAAGCTTTGCGGCTTACAGGGAGTCGATGTACTCGACCAGCTCGCCGACGGTCTTCAGGCCCTCGGGCTCGCCGAAGTCCACGTCGCACTTCTCCTCCAGGTCGCAGATCAGCTCGACCATGTCCAGGGAGTCGATGCCCAGGGAGTCGAACGTGGAGTCGTCGTTAACGGACTCAGGGTTGATGTCCAGGTTCTCTTCCAGGACTTCCTTAACGGTGTCGATGGTAGCCATGATGGCGGTCCTTTCTCAAACATTGCAACGCTCGTATGGTAGCACACGCCGCGCCGCGCGCCCGGTTTTGCCCCGCGTCCCACACGTACGAACCATACGTGTTACGCGGGTGAACCATACGGGCGCCGGGAGGCTGAGGCGCGGGCAAATCTATGAGTAACCCCCCTTCCCCTAATGTGGACCTCGCAGCACGAACGCTCGGATCGGCTTCCGCGCGAAACCTGGCGGCAGGGGGCGGAAGCGGGCGCTATTCGTCCGCGAGCAACCCCGCCTCCCGGAGGGCCTGCTTGGTTTGCGCGATGCTGTACAGGCTGCCGAACGCGCAGATAATGCCGTCGGGACCGGCGAGTTCGCCGGCTTTGCGGGCGGCATCGGCATAGGTTTGCGCTGCATAGATGGACAGGTTTGCATCGATTGCGGGCGATTCTGCGGCTATTCGGGCGGCTTCTGAGGCGTATTCTGCGGCAGGCAGCGCTCGGGGATTATCGGGAGTCACGGCAACGAACGCGGCTGCGTGCGGCAACACCGTACGCAGCATGGCGGGATGGTCCTTGTCGGCCATGACGCCCGAAAGCAGCACGGCTTTACGATTCGCGAACACATCTGCCAGCGAATCGGCGAGCGCCTGGGCGCCCTGCGGATTGTGGCCGCCGTCGATGACCACCGTAGGTTTGCCCGGCACGTGCGGCAACACCTCGAAACGGCCGGCCCAGCGCGTTGCGGCAACGCCGCGTTCGATAGCAGATTGCGAAATATCCCAGCCGCGGCGCTGAAGCGCGAACACGGTTTCCAAGGCCAATGCAGCGTTTTGCGGCTGATAGCTGCCCAGCAACGTGGTTTCGTAGGCTTTGCCCTTGTAGGTGAAGGGGCGCACGACCGAAGGCTTTCCGGGTTCAACCTGCGCAGGGTCGAGATGACGAACGGGCGTGATGTCCAGTTCACGGAAATCAGGCTGTGCAACCGTGCAGCCTGCCGCGTGCGCCGCCGCTTCCACGGCTTCGGCGGCCTCGGTCTCCTGCGGCCACGACACCACCGAGCTTCCCGGCTTGATGATGCCGGCCTTTTCCGCAGCGATCTTGCCGATAGTGTCGCCGAGCAGATCGGTATGGTCGAGGCCGATGCGCGTGATGACGGCAACATCAGGAGCCGCGATGACGTTGGTGGAGTCCAGACGTCCGCCAAGGCCGACTTCCAGTACCGCAACCTGGCATCCCACCTGGGCAAAGTGCAGGAGCGCCACCGCCGTCATAAGCTCGAACTCCGTCGGGTGGTCACCGGTTTCCACCGACATTCGCTCGGCATGCTCGCGCACTTGCAGTGTGACGCGCGCAAGGTCCGGCATATCGATGTTCTTGCCGTTCACGCGGATGCGCTCCTCGAAGCGCTCGATGAACGGGCTAGAGAACCAGCCGACGCGATAACCGGCGGCCTGTAGCACGTTGGCGATATAGGCGCACGTGCTGCCCTTCCCGTTCGTGCCCGCAACATGCACGATGCGCAGATCGTTCTGGGGATTGCCCAAGCGCTCCAGCAGTTCGCGGATGCGATCGAGGCCCAAACGCGACGCCTGCCAGCGGGGCGCGTTGATATAAGCGATGGGGTCGAAGTTTTGCGCGAAGATTTGCGGAGCGGTTTGACCGCAGGTTCGCGGTTTGGTTTGCGATTCGGTTTGACCGCAGGTTCGCGGTTTGGTTTGCGATTCGGTTTGCCCACTGGTTTGCGGGGTTGTTTGAGGCATACGGGATTCACCTTGCTCGAAAGTCCATTGTTCGTAAGCAGGTTAGCACGGGATGACAACCCAAGCCCAAGCATGCGCAGGTTCTCCAAGCCGTTGGGCGATTGAAGTCTTCTCCCCCGTTGCGGCTACTACCCGTTTTGCTGCTGCGGCGCTTTCGCGGCTTTTGCCTTTTGCTCGTCTAGCTGGTGCAGCAGCTGGCCTAACGTCACAAAGTCGTTTTCCAGGGCCTCACGTTTTGCGCCGTCGTAGAGCGCGGCTGCAGGATGGAAGATGGGAAAGACGAGGAACTTGCCCGCTCGCTGGACTCGACCGTGCAGGCGTGTGATGCCCACCTGCGTCTTCAGGACGAACTGCGTGGAGAACTTCCCGAGCGTGACCAGGACTTCCGGGTCGATGGTGCGCGTTTGTTCGCGCAGGTACGGCGTGCAAGTTTGGATTTCCTCGGGTCGCGGGTCGCGGTTTCCGGGAGGGCGGCACTTCAGCACGTTGGCGATGAACACGTCCTCGCGGCGCAAGCCGGCGCACCCGAGCAGCTCGTTGAGGTAGTGCCCGGCGGCACCGACGAACGGCTCGCCCTGCAAATCCTCGTTTTTGCCCGGCGCCTCGCCGATGAACATCACACGCGCATGCGGGTTGCCCACGCCGAACACCGTTTGCGTGCGGCCGTCGCACAGCGGGCAGCGGCGGCATGACTCCACCTGCACGCGCAGCTCATCGAGCGGGATATGCGGTTTCGGCATGGTTTGCCCCTTTCCGTGCATCGGACGGCGGCGTGCTCGCCGCCCGGCTGGCGGGTTCGCGAACCGCGCAAGCCGGCAACGTTTTCCTTGGTCAACAGCCTAGCACAACTGCGAAAAACGCGCGGTAAACGAGGTAATGCTTGCAAATCCATAGGAGATGGCTGCCGCATCCGCAAGTAGCGGCCGACAATGCCCGCATGGGGCGAACCACCCGGCCTGGAAGGTACGAATGCAAGTTCTGGACGGTTGTGAACCACCGTTCGCGCGCCGCCTGCGGCCGGTGGGGCGCCGTTGCTAACGGTTGCGTTAAATCGCGGAAACATCGGGCGGCGGCGGGCTTGCCAGCTGCTACGATGAACGATAAGTCGAATCATCTGCCTTAAGGAGAAACCATGCCTACACGCGATGAGAGAAAAGCCGCCGCCGCAAGCAACCTTGCGCTGATGCGCGGGGCGTTTTCCAAGGACACCCAGGAAACCATCGACGCCGCGATCATCTACGAAGACGGCGAAGGGCGCGAGCTGGAACTGCCCGAAATCGAGGAGGGCGCGGCAACCACCACCAGCGTGACCAGCGATTTCACCGTGAAGGCGGTGCATAGCGCGAAGGGCAAGACCGTGGTCGTGGACCCGTGCTCGTTCATGCGCCCGGGCGGCGCGTACGAGGACGGCGCGTTCGGGCCCGAGCAGATCCTGTGCTCGGAGAGCAACCTGTACCCGGTTTTGTGCGGCTGCAAAAACACGTATCATGCCGCCAACCGCGGGTTTGCGTCCGGCCAGCTTTACACCGACCGCGCGCTGTACCTGCCCCAGGTGACGTTCGTCCACGACGGCGATATCCGTCGCGCCGACGTGCTGGCCATCCCCGAGCCCAACCGCACCCATGCGCTGGAGAACCACCGCTCCGAGCGCGAGGTCGAGACGGCGTTGCGCGCCCGCATGGAGGCGCTGTTGCGCATCGCCGCAGCTAACGGGGCCGAAACGCTGATCGTGGGCGCGTTCGGCGCCGGTCCGCAGGGCTTCGATGCCGAGGTGGTCATCGAGTTGTTCCGCGCCTGGATCGCCGCGCACCCCGGGGCCATCGGCCACATCACGTTCGCCGTGCCGCGCGCCGTCCTCGCCCCGTTCGAGGACGCGTTCGGCGAAGAGCGCGAACCCGAGCCTGTTGTCATCGCACCCGCCGAAGCCGAAGAGGACGACGAGGACGATTTCGACCCCAACGACCTGCCCGAAGGCATCACGTTCCGCTCCTAGCGAATCGGCTCAAGGAGAAACGGGGGCGCTGCGCACGTAAGGCAAAACCAACAAAAGGGCGCGGTGTGCACGAAACGAATCACAAACCGCGAAATGGCGGTCGGGCGCGCATGCGATGCAGAAACGACTGTGGCGCGCCCATCGCAGGGCACAATCGGCAAAAGAATGCAGCTGAGGCAAGGCGCACGCCAAGCGCGAAATGCGCCTCAGCGCTTATGAGGCAATACGTGGATAGCGAAAACATAGTCAGGAAATTTGAGGTTTGCGGCAACCATGTGACCGTACACGCACCGGCACGCAGCACAGGCACCAACGAGCGCAATAAGGGTTATGCCCAAGAGGCATCGTGCAGCCAAGGGCGCTTAAACGCCCCAGATGGCAATCACGTTGCCGTACACGCACCGGTGCGCTGCGCAAGTGAAACGAACCCCGACTTTTCGGACAGTCTTCCGGTGGTTTACCTGCATGTTCATGATGGTGATGGGTCCGAAGTGCTGCGGTTGTGCCGTGAGCTTGGCTGTCGGGAATTCGTGCTTGCCGCCATACGGCCTCGTTGCTGGAACGACGACCTGACGCCTTGGGAATGCCCCGGGCTGTTCGCCGACGACGCCCCGTTTGCGGGCAAAGCGGCCGAACAGCTCCGCCTGCTTGAAAGCGAGATTGTCCCGTGCGTCGAGGGAGACGCGCCGCGCAAACCCGAGCAACGTGTGCTGGCGGGCTATTCGCTTGCGGGGCTGTTCGCCACATGGGCCTGCTTCAACAACGCAGCGTTCGGGCTTGTCGCGAGCGCATCGGGGTCGCTATGGTACCCGGATTTCACCGCTTATGCTGCCGCGAACGAGTTCGCGCGCAAACCATCCTGCGCCTACTTCTCGCTTGGCAGCAAAGAGGCGCGGACGCCCAGCCGGCTTTTGCGCAACGTGGCGCAAGGCACGCGCGACGTCGTCGAGCTGTTCGAGGCCAGAGGCGTGCCCACCGCCTTCGAACAAAACCCCGGCAACCACTTCAAAGACCCCGCCCTGCGCATGGCGAAGGGCATCGCCTGGGCATTGGGCCGGTAGCCCACCTGAACCACCGGCGAAACAACGCGATAACGCGGCTTTCGCACTGGACGAGCACCGCAAACCCTTCATCAGTCAGATTTGCGCTAACGCAAAAGCCGCTTTACCGGGCGCAGCTCCTTCACCGCCCGCATGCTTCGTCACACGCTGGACATGGTGATGGCGTAGAATGGCGTGCAACGCGAATCGCGCATTACGGGAGCAACACGGCAAAGGAGACGCAATGGACGCAAGCACCGCACGCATCGGCTTCATCGGGTTCGGCAACATGGCCCAAGCCATGGCGAAGGGGCTGGTGGAACACGCCGGCTTCGATGGCGGCCGCATCACCGCCTGCGCCGCGCACTTCGACAAGCTGGAGGCCAGCTGCAAGCCGCTGGGCGCGAACGCCGTGCACACCCCCGCCGAGGTCGCCGAGGCAAGCGACCTGGTCATCGTGGCCGTGAAGCCCTACATGGTAGCCGACGTGCTGGCGCCGGCGCGCGAGGCGCTTGCCGGCAAGGCCGTGGTATCGGTTGCCGCGGGCCTGCTGTTCGACTTCTACGAGAACCTGCTGGGCGCCGGCAGCCATCACCTTTCCACCATCCCCAACACGCCCATCGCCGTGGGTTGCGGCGTGATCGCCTGTGAGCAGAAGCATTCGCTCAGCGACGACGAATGGGAAACGTTCGCCGGGCTGTTCGGCGGCATCGCGCTCATCGAGCCCGTTGCGGGCCATCTGCTCTCGACCGCCAGCGCCGTGGCCGGGTGCGGCCCCGCCTTCGCCGCCATGTTCCTGGAGTCGCTGGCCGACGGCGGCGTGAAGAACGGTCTGCCCCGCGCCACCGCGTACCGCCTGGCGGCGCAGATGATGGCCGGCACCGCACAGCTGCACCTGGCTACCGGCACGCACCCCGGCGCCATGAAGGACGCCGTATGCAGCCCCGGCGGCACCACCATCAAGGGCGTCGCCGCGCTCGAGGCCGCCGGCCTGCGCAACGCGCTCATCAACGCCGTCGACGCCACGCTGCAGTAATGGGGAGACCGCCAGGAGGTCTCGCGGCAGCGGCGCGCATCGAAAAGCGTGGCTTCAGCCCCGACGAACCTAAAGCCACGCTCAACCCCAAACCTGCATATACGAGAAAAGCTCCCATTCCCGAAGTTCGGAAATGGGAGCTTTTATTCGCTCATCAAAGGCGCTTGGGTTTTGCCACGAAGCCCGATTCGGGAGTCGCTCAAACCAAAAGTGCTAGAGGTTCGCCGTTCCTCGACTTGGCGAAAGGCTCAAGCCTGGCTCACCATCACGGTGCAATCCCCGCTTCCCCGTCTACACGTAGTAACGCGGCATGCGCTGAGCGAAGCCGATGCACAGCTCGTGCGGGATGGTGTTCAGGGTTTCGCACATCTCCTCGATGGTGACCATGGCGTCGCCCTGCTGGCCCACGATGAGGACCTCGTCGCCCACCTGGGGATCGACGCGGCGACGGCGCGCGTAGCTGCGCAGGTCGACCTCGAACATGCACTGGTCCATGCAGATGTTGCCCACCTGGCGGCAGCGCACACCGTCGACCAGGAAGTCGGTGCGACTTGACAGCCCGCGGCGCAGACCATCGCCGTATCCGACGGGCACGGTGCAGATCTTCACGCTGCCGGGGCTGCGATAGTTCAGCCCGTAGCTGACGCCCTCGCTCATGGGAACCAGGCGCGTGTCGGTGATGCGCGCGTGCACGCTCATGGCCGGGCGCAGCTCGATGAGCGGCGTAGTTTCAGGGCAGGGCTGGTAGCCGTACAGGCCGATGCCCAGGCGCACCATGTCGAAGCGCACGTCGGGATAGCGGATGGCGGCAGCGGAGTTCGCGCAGTGCACGATACCGGGATTGATGCCAGCCGCTCGCAGCGCCTCGACGGCCTCGATGTAGCGCTTCGCCTGGATATGGAAGTCAAGCGTTTCCGGGCAGTCTGCCGTGGCGAAGTGCGTGAACACACCCTCAAGCTCAAGCGCGCGATGGAAGCCGATCTGGTGCATGAAGTTCACCACTTCGTCCCAGCGCACGCCGATGCGGTTCATGCCCGTGTTGATGGCCAGGTGATACGGCGCGCGCAGGCCCATGGAATCCGCGGCCTCCGCATATTTGATGGCGAACTCGGAGGAGTACACCGCCGGCATGATCTTATATGCGAGCAGCAGCGGAATAGCACTCGCAGGCGGCTCGGCAAGCATGAGAATCGGGGCGTTGACCAGGCCTTCGCGCAGCTTGATGCCTTCATCGACCGTGGCGACGCCCAAGTAGTCGGCGCCGGAGTTCAGCGCTGTCTTCGCAACGCGCACCGCACCGTGTCCATATGCGTCGGCCTTCACGACGGCCATCATATGGCGACCCGAGCCGATCATCTTCTTGACGGCGGAGGCGTTATGGCGAATGGCGTTCAAGTCGATTTCCAGCCAGGCCCAGCGGCGGTCCTTCTCAGGGATGGTTGCCAGCTTCTCGGGGTCGAACTCCACGCGGCCCTCGGGGTTTTCGCCGTCTGCGGAATAAGCGGCCGTTTCCTCGTGATCGCGGTTGTACTGGAACGCGCCTCGCACCTCGTTAGAGGCGTCGGATGCCGCTTCGCGCTCGGTCAGGAAGCCGTTCACCCCGCGGCGAGGCGTTTGCGCAGGCGCAGGCTGGCCGGCATGAGCCGCGCGCTGGGCTTCGCGCTCGCGGATGGCGTCCGCCGCGCTGGTACCGCCCGCCGGCTTGCGGAACGCGAAACCGGTGAAACCGTTGGGAAGCTGAGTATTGTCTGCCATGTTCTGCACCCTCTTGAAACCATTGCTTTGCCCGAATGCGCAGGTCGGCGATGCCGATTCGCGGCGAAGCCGCGACGCGCGACGGGTCTTCCGTATAGCGGAGACAAGTATATCACTGGGGAAATGCGGGAACGCTTCTGCGCAAACCCTGCAGATACCGGCTGCAAGCGGGCAAATCGCCACCTGACACTTGGGGACGGAGGGTTATCTGTCCAGAATCCGACGCTTGGGGACGCAGACCCCTCCTTCGGAGAACGAAGCATGGGCCATCCGCTCAAATAGCGAAGCCCGGTGAGGGAAGCCGATTAGCGCAACCAATCGCCCCGCGGCGTGCCGGCGCGACGCGCGCTTTCGAACCCCACTCCCCTACGCTTACCGGGATTATGCAACGTTTCTAAGGCTACCGTCCATAAAATCAGCATGCATAAGCTACAATAAGTACAAGTGGTTTACGGGCTGGCAGCGGTTCGCAATCAATCCATTCGCAAGGCCCGCCCGGGACAAGAGAAATGGAGTACCGCCATGCTATGCCCCAACTGCGCAACCGAGAACGTCGCCGATGCGAAATTCTGCGGCAACTGCGGAACGCCTCTGAACGCCGCAGCGCCGGAACCCGAAGCCCCTGCCGCACCCGCAGCACCCGCCGTACCCGAAGCTCCCGCAGCCCCTGCCGCACCTGCGGCACCTGCCGCGCCGGTTCCGCCGGCCGCACCCGCAGCACCCGCCGCGCCTGTGCCACCCGCAGCCCCGGTCCCGCCGGTCACTCAGCAGCCTGCGGTCGCACCGCAGCAATATGCTGCCGCTCAGCAACCCGCCGCGCCGCAATCGCCCTACGCCGCTGCCCCGCAGCAGCCGTACGGCACACCGCAGCCGCCTTACGGCGTTCCCATGCCTGAGAAAACATACGTTGTGGAGGGAAGCAATCAGACGCTTCGCCTCATCGCGTTCATCATGAACATCGTGGCCCTGGTCGTCATTGGAATCGGAGGCATCGCAACGCTCGGCATCGGGCTAGTCCCCTTAGCGTGGGGCATTCCCATGACCGTTCGCTCTTGGGGCGTCTACAAGGGCAAAAAGCCCAATACCGTCGCCCTTGGCGTTTGCACCCTGCTGTTCCTGAACATGGTCTCCGGCATCCTACTGCTGGTCGCTCAGAAGGACGAGTAATCGACACGCGCTTCACCAGGCGAAACGACGCGATAGGTTACGAAATGCGAAACGACATGATATATCGCGAAACGCAAGACGGCACCGCAGCATAACGCGCGCCCCAATGCAAAGCGGGTCCCAATGCTCAAACCGAGCTGCGGGACCCGCTGCTGTATTCGCGCTACAACAATCGCGAAGCCCCCTTGCACGCATTGCCTTCAACATGCAGCTTGCGGCAAACGGAAGCCAGCACCATTTCGCCCGCGGTCAGACACTTGGAAGCACAGGACTATCTGTCCGGAAAAAACGCACTGTACATTTCGCCCGGCAGGGTTTTGTTTGCGGCGCAAGAATCGCTCGCTTTGTCCACCTGTGGCC
>CAKUJT010000052.1 GCA_934661765.1 uncultured Senegalimassilia sp. | reverse complement strand
GGGTCGGCCCTGCTTCGTTTGCGGGCAAAATGGGGCCATCTTGCAACGCCGCGACTATCGCTCACCACTATCATCCTGAGATGAGACACGAATCCGCTCTCCTTGCTCCTGATCCCGCCAAACTGTCGATACGTCTGTGTTTGATTGGGGCATGTCCAGGTAGCAACACAAGCCTCATCAGCATTTCACCAGGTCACAGGCGCGCGCAAGGCACTTATACTGCAACCTACCCCAACCAAACGCAGACGTATCGTCCTAGTCGGCCACGCAGGCGGCCTAGTCGGTAGGCTCGCGGCTGCAACTGTCAAAGTGCGTGATCCTTTGGGACGCCCTGCCGGCCCAGCCCCCAAACCCGTAGTCGTGACCGCCAAACCCGCAGTCGCAACCGTCCGTTGCCCAGGTACGGACCCCGCAGACAAAAAGAAACCCCGCGTGAGCGGGGCTTCTTGATTAGCGGATGAACTTCGCTAGGACGCGGGCGAGGAGGCTGGGCTTCTCGGGGCGTCGCTGGATGCCGGAGTGGCTGGGCGCCTGCATGGGCTCGTTGATGACCTGGGCCTTCACCGGTACAGGCTGGGCTGCGGCCTCGGCGGGCTTGGGGGCAGCTTGCGGCTTGGGCGCGGCCTCGGCGGGCTTGGGCGCCGGCTTTGCGGCAGGCTTCGCGGCAGCTTCCGCCTCGGCGGCCTTCGCGGCGGCCTCAGCTTCGAGCGCGGCTTTGTGGGCGGCTTCGGCCTCGCGGGCAGCCTCTGCGGCGGCGGCTTCCGCCTTCGCCACTGCCTCCACCTTCGCCTCGGCTTCGGCCATCTGTGCCTGGCGCTGCTCGTTCATGAGCTTGCGGGAGTTCGCGCTGCGCGCGGCCTTGGCCTCGGCAGCGGCCGCGCGGGCACGCTGCGCCTCTTTGATGAGGAAGTCCTGCGACTCGAACTTCGGCTCGTCGGGCTTGGCCAGCTCGCCGAGTTTGGTGTAGGTTCCATCGGCCTTCAGCTCGCGCAGCTTCGCCGTGTCACGCAGGCACGTGGCGATGTAGTCGAGCACCTGGTTGCGCAGCCCCTCGTCAAGGATGGGCCAGGCGATTTCGACGCGCTTCTCCATGTTGCGCGTCATGAGGTCGGCGCTGGACAGGAAGATCTTGATGTCCTCGCGCGGGCCGAAGCCGTAGATGCGGCTGTGCTCGAGCAGACGGCCCACGATGGAGACCACGCGGACGTTGTCGGTGTAGCCGGGCACGCCCGGGACCAGGCACGATATGCCGCGCACGAGCAGCGTGACCGGAACGCCTGCCTGGCTTGCCTCGGCGATCTTGACGATGATGTCCTTGTCGGTGACGCTGTTGGTCTTGAAGAACAGGCCGCACGGTTTGCCTTCGCGCGCAAGGGCGATCTGCTTGTCGATGTTGGCGATGATGCCGGGCTTGATCTGCAGCGGGGCTACCGACAGGATGTCGTAGTTGTCGGAAGCGTTCTCCAGCTGCATGTTACGGAAGAACTCGGTGGCGTCGCGTCCGATGGTCTCGTCGGCGGTGATGAAGCTCAGGTCGGTGTAGAGCTTCGCCGTCTTCTCGTTGTAGTTGCCCGTGCCCAGCTGCGTGATGTACTGCAGGCCGTTCTCGGTTTGGCGCGTGATGCAGCAGATCTTGCTGTGCACCTTGTAATCGCGGAAGCCGTAGATGACGTTGCAGCCGGCCTCCTCGAAGCGCTGCGACCACTCGATGTTGTTGGACTCGTCGAAGCGTGCACGTAGCTCGAACAGCGCCGTGACCTGCTTGCCGGACTCGGCGGCGGCGATGAGCGCCTCGGCCAGGTGCGACTGGCGCGCCAGGCGGTACAGCGTGATCTTGATGGAGATGACGCTGGGGTCGGCAGCGGCCTCGCGCAGCAGCTGCACGAACGCGTCCATGGACTCGTAGGGGTAGCTGAGCAGCACCTCGCGCTCGCAGACCTGGTCGATGATGGAGCGGTTGCGGTCAAGGCATGCCGGCCACTGCGGGGTGAACGGGGGGTTGGACAGCGCCATGCGCTCCTGCTCGGGCAGGTTGCTTCCAAGACCCCAGGTCCAGCTCATGTCGAGCGGCACGCTGGTGACGTAGGTCTGATGCGGCTTGAGGTTGAGGCGATCGAGCAGAAGCTCTTGCAGCACGCTGGAAAGCGGGCGCTCGGACTCCAGGCGCACCGGCGCCAGACGACCGCGCTTCTTCAGGATGCGCTTCATGTGCTCGCGGTAATCCTCGTCGGACTCGTCGGTGTTCTCGGTGGCGTCCAGGTCGGCGTTGCGCGTGACGCACAGGACGTTGGTGTGCTTGACGGTGTACATGCTGAACACCTGCTCGGCGGTCATCTCCACCGCGTGCTCGAGCAGGATGAACTGGAAGCCCTCGCCCGGCAGCTTGATGACGCGCGCGCACTGGCGCGGCATGGGCAGGATGCCCACGGTGACGCCTTCGGCGCCCAGATTCTCGCTTTCCTCGGCGGAGGGGTGGATCTTCGCGGCTTTGACGGTTTTGCCGTCCTTGGCCTTGTCCTTCTTCTTGGGCTTCTTCGGGCCCACTTCCTCGTCAAGGCGCACGATGACGTAGAGCGACCCGTTCTCCAGGTGGGGGAAGGGGTGGCGCGAATTGATGATCTGCGGGGATAGGAACGGCATGATGTTGGCTGCCGTGTAGTCGGCCAGGAAGGCGCGCTGCTCGTCGTTGAGATCGGCGGGGCGCAGGTGGCGCACGCCGTGCGCGGCCAGGGCCTCGCGCACCTCGGCGTAGGTCTGCTCCTGCACGGGATACAGCTCGTGGCAGCGCTTGTGGATGGCGGTGAGCTGCTCGGCCGGCGTCATGCCCGTCTTCGAGTCGAGGACCTGCTTCTTCAGAAGAGACAGGTCGGTCAGGCTGCCCACGCGCACCATGAAGAACTCCTGGAGGTTGGACCAGAAGATGCTGATGAAGTTCAGGCGCTCGAGCAGCGGGACGGTCTCATCGGCGCCTTGGTCGAGCACGCGCTCGTTGAACGTGAGCCACGACAGCTCGCGGTTCTGCATGTAGGGCGTGTGTCCCGCGTGCGTGATAGATTCGTTTGCTTTCATGGCGTTCCCTTCCCTCGACGTCATAGATGAAACGTGCGTCGGGCGATGCGTCTTCGTTGATTCGATGTGCGTGCGGCCGCTTGCGGGCGGCCAAGTGGAATCGATGATTGCATAACGTGCGACGCCAAGGCGACGGGGTTCCCCAACAACCACGTCCCCTCAACTCATATTTTACTCTGTTTTGATGCTGCGACCGGCCGAATCCGCCACCAGGCTGGAAATAATGGGGTGAAAAAGGTAACGATTCGGTTTCGGGTGGGGTTAATCCGCTTGCGGGGGTGCCGACACGGCCCCGAGCATGCGCTCGATCAGGTACCCTTCGCGCACGCCGTGCTTGCAAATCACCAGCTTGTCGGCGCCAAGGTGGCGGAACAGCTCCGCTAAGATGACGCAGCCCGGCACCATGGTGTGCACGCGCTCGGCGGAGGCCTTCAGGGCTGTGTGCCCGAAGGCTGAGGGGTTTTCGCGGCAAGTGCGGAGGATCTGCTGCACCTGCTCGGCTTGGACCTCGCGCGGGCGCGTTTGCAGCTCGTCGAGCTGCTGGACCAGCTTGGCCGCCGCGCGCGTGGAGCCGCCCACGCCGTAGAGCGTGGGGGCCTTGTAGGGCTCGAGGCTGGGAAGCTTGCGCAGGTTGCTGCGGAACTCGCAGGCAATGGCGTCCATCTCGATGGGCGCGGGCAGGATGTTGCGGACGAAGCGCGCGAACGACGACAGCGATCCCTGCCCCAGGCTGACGTCGTCGCTGTCGATGCCGCCTTCGACGCGGGTGAGCTCGGTGGAGCCGCCGCCGATGTCGACGAGCGTGCCGCGTTCGAGAGGGGTGGAGCAACGGGCGCCGACGAACCCGAGGTGCGCCTCGTCGCGCGCCGAGAGCAGCGTGACCGCCAGCCCGCAGCGCCGCTCGATCTCGGCGATGGCGTCGGCGCAGTTCACGGCGTTGCGCAGCACGGCGGTGGCGAACACGTCGACGCGCTTGCAACCGAAGTAGCGCACGCGCTTCATGTGGCTTTTCAGCACGTTGACGGCGCGGTCCACGCCGTCGGGCGTGAACATACCGTCTTCCACGAACGCGGCAAGGCCTGCCATCACTTTGTCGTTGATGATGCTTTTGAAGTCCTTGCTGGAATAGGTGCTGCGACGATCGTCCTTCACTTCGTAGATGACAAGGCGAATGGAGTTCGACCCCAGGTCGATGACGCCGTAGGTGGGCATTGCCGTTTTCCTTCCTCGATGGCGCTGCGCGCCGGTCCCGCTTTGCGATGATGCCTGCGCGTTGCGTCGGCATGAAGTGAGCCGTACCCATGATAAAGGTTGCGGGCCCCCGCTTGACGTGCGCGGGCTGTGCCGACGGTTTCTGGGCGAAGATTTTACGCTCCCTTAACGTTGCCGCCTTTGCGGGTGGGGAAGGCGACGAAGCGGGTCCATGGCGGCTTGCTACGGCCGGGATTTCAGTATAGTGGGGCCCTGAACAGGGGACGGAGGTGTGTTCACGTTACGTTGTGGGCGCGCGAAGATCAAACGTGAACACACCTCCGTCCCCTGTTCACTCGTCGGGGAGGGGAAGGTGACGGGCTGGGTCGGCAGCTGCCTTCAGCTGCCGATTTCCGTGTGGCGGGGCCCTGCCATCCCTTACAATATAAGGTATGCATTCCCTTGCGTTCCGCGGGTCGGAGACGCAGTTGAAAGGTGCCTTCCATGAAGAGCGTCGGTATTTGCAATGCCCTTCTCCGAGTGCTGCTTTCCGTGGCGCTCGTGGTCTCGTTCACGCCCATCCCTGCCAGTGCCGCCGAGGATGCGACGGTTGCCGGCGGGTCCCCCTCCACGTCGGTCGGCGATCTGGGTTCTGCGTTGTTGGAGGGCCTGGGCGAAGCGGCGTCGAACGCCGATGGCGCCGCCGGGGCCTCGAACGGCGACGCTGCCGGCGATGCCTCGTCGCCGGCCGACAAAGGTGCTGGCGAAGGCGCCGATGCCTCTTCGCCTGCAGATGGTGAAGCGGGCTCCGAAGCCGCCGCATCGCCCGAAGGCGGCGAAACTGGCTCCAATGCCGCCGATGCGGCAGACAATCCGGCCGAGCGTGCCGCCGACGATGATCCGGCGCAGCAGGGGGTCCTGTACGCGTTCGGCAAGCTTATGGCCAGCGGGTACGTGTACGTCTGCGACGAGCAGGGCAATCTGACGAAGCCCGTCGACGAGAACGACCCCGAGCGCAACGCCATCTCCGCGCGCGATGTCACGAACCTCATCATCGACTACCACGTTGCCGACATCCCCAAGGGCCTGTGCGAGGGCTCGACGAGCCTGACGTCGGTGCGGTTCGAGAACGACCGTCTGGATTCCATAGGCGATTTCGCCTTCGCCGCCTGCGCGAAGCTCTCGTTCGTCAGCTTCTCAGATATGCATATCGGCTCGATCGGCGCGCAGGCGTTTGCCGGCTGCTCCTCGTTGACCAGCCTTTCCATTAAGAAGCCCGCTGAAATCGGCGCTTTGGGGGAAGCCTGCTTCATGAAAAGCGGCCTTGAGTCCACCGGTTTGGGGAATGTGAAGGGCTTGACGTCTATCCCCGCCGACGCGTACGAGGGGTGCCAGAACCTTTCCGACACGGGTCTGGGGCAAAACCAGCAGATCGTCTCGGTCGGCTTCGCGGCGTTCGCCAACTGCCCCAACCTGCACGTGACGGGCCTTGAGACGAACACGTCGGTGAGCCAGCTGGGCGACGCGTGCTTCTCCGGGTCGAACCTTGACGGCGGCTTGGTCTTGCCGAGCGGCTCGCAGATCGAGGAGCTGCCTAGCCGGACGTTCGCCGACACGAATTTGGACTACGCCTACTTCCAGTGCGACCATGCGGTGCTCATCGATGTCGATACGTTCCCCAAGCGCGGGATGCAGGTGATGGTGCCATCTGACTTGGTCGGCCTGTATCGGTCGGGTTTCCCTGAGCTGAATTGGGACGGCTGCAACGGCGCAACCCCCGTCAGCGTTGCCGAGTGCTTGAAGGACCTTCGGATCGAGCACGACCCTAACGTTATGGAGTACGCCGAAGACCAGCAGGTTTCCCTTGCCGGCATGAAGGTCACGTTCGATCACGGTTACGGCAGGAGCTCGTTCGATTACAAGGGCTTGATGAACTGCGCGTTTGCCCAGTTCATCGAGGTGTACCCCGATGATGGATATCTGTTCCGCTCAAGCTTCCATGGGCAGCGCATCCATATGACCTATGACGACGGCGAAGTGTACCTGGACGCGTACTCGGCCGATCCCATGCGCGAACGAGGCAATACCGATCTGGCGGTGGATATCCGTTACGACGGCGCGCTCTCCTCCGGGGACAGCGCCACCGGCGCGGGCCAGTACAAGCCCGGCGAAACCTGCGTGGTGGTGGCCAACGCCACCACGCCCGGCAGGACGTTCGCCTATTGGACCGATGAGGAAGGGAACATTCTTTCCGAGGACCAGTGGTACGAGTTCACGGTGGAGCGCGACACGCTGCTGACGGCGGTGTTCGCCGACAAGGCAAAGGTGGCGCCCGAGGTGCGCCTGGGCAGCGCCGACGGGCGGCAGGTTATCGGCGCGCGGGCGAGCGTTGTGGTCGACGGGCGCGACATGGGGACGAGTTTCACGACATACGCTGGTAAGCATGTGACGCTGACCTGCGAATACAATGCCGCGAAGTATCATTTCGACCACTGGGAGAGCTCGCTTGACAAGCACTATCTGGGAAGCCGCCCCGGCGACACCATCGAATACGAGGCCGTTGCCGGCGAGACGCCCATCGCCGTGCTCGTGGAGTACGGGCAGGTCAACGTGTCCGCGAAAAGCGCATCGGGCCTGGCGCTCGGCCAGGTGAGCGGCTCGGGTACGTACGAGCTGGGGCAGTCCGTCAAGCTTTCGGCGATCCCGGAGAAGGGGTGCCGTTTCCTGGGCTGGATGCATCGCGGCGAGCTGATATCCACCGAGGCTTCGTATGCGTACCGGGTCCAGGACTTCGACGAGGTGACCGGCTGGTTCGCGGTCGATTTCTCGCAGACGTGGGTGGCCGTGCGCGCCGCGTCGGCGCAGCCCGATCGGGGCAGCGTTTCCGGCGCCGGCATGTATGAGGAAGGAACCCAGGTCACGCTTACCGCAACGCCGAACGCGGGCTTTGCCTTCTCCGGCTGGTTGCGCGACGGTGAGCCTATCGAAGGCGGGGCAGGGCTGGTCGTGACCGCCGAAAGCGCCGACCAGACGAACTCGCTCGTGAAGCGGTCACCGCTTTACACCGCTACGTTCGAGCCGATTTCCTGCGAGGTGAGCTACGAGCAGACGCTCGACACGGGCGGCCGGACGCTTATGGAAGGGGTGGAGGTCCCGCAGGTGACGGGCAACCTAACCTCGGAAGGCGGCCAGGTGGTCACGCTTGACGCAAAGGCTCTGGGCATGCTCGATGACGACACGGTCTTCACCGGCTGGTTCGATGCCGCCACGGGCGAGCGCAGGTGCGAATCCCCCGTATACGAGTTCACGCCGGCGGGCGACGTCGCGCTGCAGGCGCGGTTTGCCCTGAAGGAAGTGGGGGTGCATATCAACCCTGCTCAAGCAACCGATCACTCCGAGTCGTACGCCCATCTGCGGGTGGATGCGACGAACTGCTACCGCAACGTCGGCGAGACCGTCCAGCTTTCCGCGACGCTTGACAACGCGCAGTTCGTGGGCTGGTACGCGGTGGACGGCGACGACTCCGTGGCCATCAGCGACCAGGCAACCTGCGAATACCAGGTGGCGAAACCCGCGAACGAATCCGCGCAGGTAGAGCTCACGCCCTGGTACTCGGCGATCCCGGCGAGCGTGGTGCTGAGCGTCGCCGGCACCGACGAGGACGGCAACGCTCCGGGCTACTTCCTGACCTCGGGCCTGTACGGCGTCGGCCAGCAGGTGACGGTGAACGCGGTGCCCGAGCCGGGCTACGTGTTCGATTACGCTACCGACGCGTTGGGCAACACGGTTCCCGCGGCGTCCGACGGCTCGTACACGTTCCTGCTGACCGGCGACACCGAGTTGGTGGCGCATTTCCGCGTGGCGGAAAACGACGACGAGGCGTTCGAAGCGCTCAAAATCGCGCTGCTCGCGGTGTTCGGCACGGTGGGGGTCGTCGCCGCCGTATACGGCCTGGGCGAGTTGGTTGATCCCATCATCGCGCAGGCCATGATCGACATCGCCGGCGCCGAGACCGTCGAGGAGCTGGCCGAGATCGGCAAGAACGCCCTCAAGGAAATCAAGGACATCTTCGATCACCATAAGCACGACAACGACCCGAACAAGCCCCACGGCGACCATTCGGTCGAGATCGTGACCACCGCCCATCCTGCGGAGGGCGGCACCGTGCGCGGCGGCGGCATCCACTTCGAGGGCACCATCGCCGAGCTCGAGGCCATCCCCAACCCGGGATATCGTTTCGTGTGCTGGAAGGAGGACGGCATCGAGCGCTCCGTGTCGAAGCGCATGCAGATCCGCATCACCAACGCCACGCCCGAGGTGGTGGCCATGACGGCCGTGTTCGAGCGCAACGTGCGCATCACCACGTCCGTCGACGTGACCGGCGTTGATGCCGGCATCCCCACCGGCTGCAACGCCACGCCCGACGTGCAGACGCCACAGCAGGGCCAGGAGGCGAAGGTCATCGCCACGGAAGGCGAGGGTTACGCGTTCGTCGGCTGGTTCCAGGACGGCATCGAGGTCTCGAAGTCGCCCGTGTACGTGTTCCCCGCCGAGGTCGATAGGCATCTGGTGGCGAAGTTCCGCAAGGCCGATCGCACCATCGTGGTGGGAGCCGACCCTGATGAGGGCGCGCAGGTGCTCTGTGACGGCCTGCCCGTGGAAGGCGGCGTGGTCAGGGCGGCCGATGGCGACATCCTCACGTTCACGGCGGTGCCCGCGGCGCGCGCTGACGACCCGGAAAAGAAGTACAAGCTGGTGGAGTGGCGCAAAAGCGACGATTCGGGGCGCACCGTCATTGACCGCGGCGATGTGTGCGAGTACCGCGTGGACGGCAACGGGCGCGTCACGGCCGTGATGGACGGCAAGGACGAACATTCCGTCCGCGCCGCCGCCGACCCCGTGGAGGGCGGGACGGCTACGCTCAAAAACGGGGAAAGCGTGGGCGAGGTGCTCGACGTGCCCGAAGGGGGAAGCGTCACCGCCACGGCGGAGGCCCGCGAGGGCTACCTGTTCGACGGCTGGTATATCAGCTACGGCGCCGCCGACGTGGCGCCCGCGTTCGCTTCGCACGACCAAACCTATACGTTCGCGCCCGTGGCCGACTGCACGGTGACCGCCCGCTTCAAGCGCCTGTGCAAGGTGAGTGTGGTGGCCGACCCCGTCGACCAGCTTGCCGGCAAGTACACGGTGACCGGCGACGGCTACTGCGAAAGCGGCAAGCCCGTCACGCTTTCCGTGAAGCTGGCCGACGACGTGCGCGACAAGTTCACGTTCAAGGGCTGGTACCTGGGTGATTCCGGGGTTCCCATGGGAACGGACCCCGACCATCTTGAGCTCACCCCCGAGCAGGACACGGTGGTGCGCGCGGTGTTCGTCCCCAAACGTTACCGCATAAGCGTGGAGACTGATTCGCACCTGGTCGAACGCGGCACCGTCGAGATCGAGGGGCATCCCGGGACCGACGCGGTCATGGTGGAATACGGAAGCACGGTGACCATCAAGGCGAAGCCGAACGAGGGCTTCCGGTTCGCCCATTGGAAGGACGGCAAACGCAAGAAGCATCCCGAGCAGCAGCTGACCGTGCACGTGACGGAGGACCAGACGTACAAGGCGGTGTTCAAGGGCGCGGAGCCCGAGGTGGTGATCGCGGCCGACACGTGGCTTGGCGGAACGGTCACCTGCAACGGCATCGAGGTCACCCCGACGACCGATTCCTTCTCGCTGGGCCAGACGCTGCATTTGAAGGCCGAGCCGAAGACGGGGTACTTCTTCTGGGGCTGGTACGTGAACGGCTTCTTCACCAGCCTTGATCTGGAATGCGATGTGGTGGCGAAGGGGCTGACCGCCAAATCGGAGCGGTGCACGGTCACGGCGGCGTTCAAGCCCTATGAAGTGGTCTGCCTGCCTGTGGCAAGCCCCGCCGACGGCGGGTCGGTGCGGGCGAGCCGCGTGTTCACCGAGCGCGGCGCGGAGGTCGCGCTCAAGGCGCAGGCGTCGCCCGGGTACGAGTTCGCGGGCTGGTATTCCGCTGCCGGCGAGCTGGAGTCCTTCGAGCCGGAGTTCACGTGCCGCCTGATGCGCAGCCACGTGCATGTGGCGCATTTCGAGGAGCGCTCGTACGAGGTGTCGGCGGTGTCGGCGGTGGCGGATGCTGACGGGATTTTGGTAGAGAACCGGTCGGCCGGCTGGGTCGAAGGCGCCGGGACGGTGGGCGCCGGCTATTCGGCAACCCTTTCCGCGCATGCGCTTTCGGGCTATATATTCGAATACTGGGCCGACGCCAAGGGCAATGTGGTGAGCCGCGATGCGGACTATCGCTTCGTGCCTTCCAGCGACATGAAGCTTTCCGCCGTGTTCGCCGCCAAGCAGTTCACTGTGAACGTTTCCGCAGGTGAAGGCTATGGAAGCGCCACGGGCTCGGGCACCTACGCCGCGGGCGAGGTGGCGTGCGTCAGCGCCGTCCCGGCTGCCGGGGCGCATTTCATCGGCTGGTTCAGCGGCGGCGCGTGCCTGTCCACCGACGCCACGTACCGGTTCCCGGTGAGCGCGGATATCGATCTGGAAGCCGTGTTCGGCATGGGCTCGTTCACGGTGACCACCATCGCCTCCCCGGCGGAGGCGGGCTACGTGAGCGGCTTCGGCGGTTTCGACGAGGGGCAGCGCACCACGCTGTCTGCCACGGCTAAGCCCGGCTTCACCTTCGATTGCTGGCGCGACGCGCAGGGTGTGCAGGTCAGCGGCCTTCCCGAGTGCACGGTGGCCGTCACGGGCGATGCCGCGTACGCCGCGTGCTTCACGCGCAACTCCTATGGCGTGACGCTGGGCTCGAACGTCGAGGGTGTGGGCGAGCTGTCCGGCGAGGGCGTGTACGAGTTCGGCCAGGTGGTGCACATTCAGGCGCGGCAGACCGACGACCGACGCTTCGTCGGCTGGCAGCTGGTGGGCGCGGATGGCTCGAAGACGCACTTCGCCGACGACGCGGACACCTGGTTCGTGCTCGACGAGGACCTGGTCGAGGCCCTGGACGACGGCGTGCTGGAGCTTGAGGCGCAGTTCGCCGACCCGTACGAGGTGGCGGTCAAGGCGACCCCGGTGGTGAAGGGCAAGTCCACGAACCGCCGTTGCCGCGTGCAGGGCACCGGCGCCTACGAGGCGGGGGAGACCGTCACGCTCAATGCCGTCGCGGGCTTGGGCTACCGGTTCGTCGGGTGGACCTCCGACCAGGAGGGGCATGCCGTGGTCAGCACGGACGAGGTGCTCAGCTTCGAGGCCAAGTCCGATGTGATGTACTACGCGCAGTTCGAGGCGGACGGGCAGGTCACCATCACCGCGTCCCAGAGCTCGATTTTGCGCGGAAAGGCATTCCTGACCAGCGGAAACGGCTTGACAAGCGCTACGAAGACCTGCGACAAGGGCGACGCGTTCGTGGCCATGGCCATCCCGTGGTCGACCTACCGCTTCTCGCATTGGATCGACGACGCGGGCGCCATCTTGAGCTACAACGCCGTGTACGTGGGCATCGCCCAGCAGGATATGCAGCTGACGGCGGTGTTCTACGACGCGGGCTTCGACCTGCAGGTTGACACGTATCCGGCCAGCGCGGGCTTCTCCACGGTGGTCCCCTTCACCGGCGACGGCTACCTGACGGCGACGTGGATGGTGACCATCCCGTTCCCCGGCTGGAGGTTCCGCTATTGGATCGATGAGCGCGGCGCGCCGGTGGGCTTCAGCCCGATCATCGTGCGGCCGGCGGTGGCGAACAAGACCTACACGGCGTATTACGTAAGGGATTCGTGGAACGTCGTGGCGGTCGACCAGCGCGACGGTGGGCATATCGATGGCTCGTCGGAAAACGATGAGTGGGGATGCGCCCTGGTCGAAAAGGTGGAGAACGGATCCTCGTGCACATTGCGCGCCGTGCCCGATGAAGGCTACGTCTTCGATGGCTGGTATGCGATCGGGAAGGACGGCGCCGTAGGCTCCAGGCCGGTGAGCACGGATACGGCTTGGACGTTCACGCCCGAAGACGACGTGACGGTGACGGCGCGGTTTGCGGAAGTTCCCAAGCTTGAGGTGAAGGCGTCGGCGATCAACGGCACGGTTGATCCGGCCCGCGCAGCCGTGCCCCAGGGCGGCAGCGCCTCGTTCACGGCAACGCCCGATGCCGGGTGCTACCTGGAGCGCGCGACCGTGGCCGACGTGCGCGATGGCTCGATCGCGGATTCCGTTGAGCTGGACATCGCCGATTACCAGGGCGGAAGCTACCGCGTCACCTTGAACGATATCGATGTGCCGCAGCGGCTGGCGTTCTCGTTCGCCCGGGCGGGCCGGCCGGTGGTAAAAGCCCAGCCGCAAGATGCCAGCGTGCATGAGGGCGAAGCAGTGACGCTTTCGGTTGCGGCAGATGCCGCCGAGGAAATCCTTGCCCACGAGGAGGTTTCGTGCGGGGCGGCGGCGTCGCACGAGCTGGGCTACCAGTGGTTCCGCGTGACCGACGGCGGCGAGGACGTGGCGCTTGAGGGCGAAACGTCCCCTTCGCTGACGTTCGATCGCGCTGCGGCTGCGGATGCGGGTTCGTACTATTGTCGCGTCACGCAAACGTATCTGGGCACGGTAGCGTCCGTCGACACCGATTGGGCCGAGGTGTCCATAGCCAAGCGGGATGACCTGACGTTCAACGCATGCGAGCTGCCCGTTGCGACTGCTCATAGCGAATACGTCGGGGCCATCAAGCCCGCTAGCGGCGGTACCGCGCCTTATACGTATGCGGTTGCGCCTGACAGCACGCTGCCCGAGGGGTTGCGTCTGGAAGTTGCCGAGGACGGTGCGGTGCGCATTGCAGGAACGACGGAGAGCACGGGAGTGTTCGGCTTCGACGTCGAGTGCTCCGATTCCGCTGGTCAGACGCGTACCGCTCGCTTCGTGCTAACGGTGGCGCCGCAGAAGGCGGATATGTCGTTTGCCAAGGCGAACTTCGTGTACAACGGTCAGCCGCAGGGCCCCGAGCTCAAGGGCGTTCCGGCCGAGTGCGCCGGCTCCGTCAAGCTGTTCTTCAGGGGAACGGGCGACACCCGCTATTCCAGCAGCACGGCTCCCACGGATGCGGGCACGTACCGGGTGGTGGCAAGGCTGGCCGCGAACGGGTACGTCGGGCGCGCCGTCGCCGAGTTTGCGATTGCGCAAAAGCCCGTTTCCTTTGGAATCACGGCGGCTGATTGTGTCTACGACGGGAAAGCCCACGGAGTGCAGGTGGATGCGCACGGGCTGTCCGAGCAGGATTATTCCGTGACGTACGAGGGTGCCGACGGTACCGTGTACGGTCCGACCTCAGAGGCTCCGCGCGACAGCGGCAGCTACGTTGCGACTGCGCGCGTGGAGAATCCGAACCTGGTCGGGGAGCAGAAGGCCTCGTTCGCCATAGCAAAGGCGCCGCAGGCCATCACGGGCCCGACCTCGTATTCTGGCGTGTTCGGCGGCCCGGGCATCGTTCTGCAGAACACGGCGAAGACCTCGGTGACGTTCGAGCTTGTGCAGGACGGGGATGGCGTTGTGCCCGTTTCGCTGCAGGGCTGCTACGCCACGATCAACGCCGCCGGCACCGCGCGCGTGATCGCCCGCGCGGCCGAAAGCCGCAATTACTTTGCTGCCGATGACGTGGAGCTGACTCTTTCGGTTGCGCCCGCCCAGCTTCTGGTGGCGGTGGACGATGCCGAGCGCATGGAAGGGGAAAGCAACCCCGCCTTCACCAGCAGCTTGGTGAGCCGTGCGAACACGGATGGGGTGGAGGTGCGCTATTCGTGCGATGCCGACGAGAAGTCTCCGGCTGGCGACTACATTATTAATGCGAGCGTCGACAACCCCAACTTCGCCGCGACCATCGTGCCGGGCACGCTCACGGTGAAGGCGAAGCCGGAGCCAGACCCCGACCCCGGGCCGGGGCCTGTGGACCCCGATAACCCCGACCCGGGTCCCGACCCGGTAGATCCGCCGGGCCCTGGTCCCGACCCAGATCCTGGCCCGGTCGACCCGCCGAATCCGCCGACGCCCGACCCCGACAACCCCGACCCGGGCCCTGACCCGGTGGATCCGCCCAATCCGCCCGATCCCGGGCCTGGACCGGACCCGGTGGACCCGCCCGACCCCGGGCCGGGGCCTGACCCTGATCCTGGACCGGGGCCCGTGGACCCGGGTAATCCCGATCCGGGACCGGTCGACCCGCCGTCTCCGGGCCCCGATCCCGACCCCGGACCCGGGCCTGGTCCTGACGACCCGGACAACCCCGGTGATCCCGATAACCCGGGCAAGCCGGACCCGGGCACCGACCCCGCCAACCCCGACGCGGGCGACCCGGGCACCGACCCCGCTAACCCGGGTTCGGGCGACACGGACCCCGGCAACCCGGGCAACCCCGACGGCTCGCCGTCGGCACCCAGCTCCGCCAATGCTTCCGGAGCTGCGGCGCTTGGGCAAACGGGCGACAACGCCGGACGGACCGGCGTCGCGGCGCTCATCGCGGCGGCGGTGGCAGCCTTTGCGGCGGCCCTCGCGCCGCGCCGGCGTCGCAGGTAAAGTCAACGGTTGGTTACGATTCTTCGTCGTCTCCGTTCCCGCTTCGGCGTGTGCTAGCATGAAGGCAAGGATTCCCGCCATGCTGCACGCGCCGTTGCGCATTTCGGAGCCGCTAGCCGTGTGGGATGGTATCAATCGCGAAGGGGAGGGCCGCCTATGCTGGAGACCGTCGATTTCTCTGAGGAACCGCTTCCGAAGGAAGAGTACAAGGCGCGCCGCGATGCGCTCACTGAGCGTTTGGTGGTGCTGCAGCAAGAGGCGCGCGCGGCCGGCGTGGGGCTTGTGGTGCTGTTCGAGGGCTGGAACGGTGCGGGCAAAGGCAGCCGCATCTCCGACCTTATGTACAACCTGGATGCCCGCGCCACCAGCGTGTACGTCACCGAGAACTTCAACGCTGTCGATGCGGCGTCGTTCCCGGGCGCCGAGCACGGCGTGGGCGGCTTCTATCCCATGATGCAGCAGTTCTGGAAGGCGCTCGGCGGACGCGGCACCATCACGTTCTACGACCGCGGCTGGTACACCTCGGCCGTGCAGCGCATGCTCTACACCCAGTTCGGCGAGGTGAAGATCAAAAACGGCAAGGTGCTCCACCCCCGCGCCACCGTGGCGCGGGCCGTGCGCGAGGCCGCCGAGGAGCGCCACATCGACGCGCTGCGCGGCGCCCTTGCCAGCTCCGCTGACTTCGAGAAGCAGCTCACCGACGACGGCTACGTGGTGGTCAAATTCTTCGTCCATGTGACGAAGGAGGCGCAGCGCAAGCGTCTGACGCGCCTGCGCCGCGACCCCGCCACCGCCTGGCGCGTGTCCGACGGCAAGATGGCCACCATCGGCGAATACGAGGAGGCGTACCGCCTATACGACAACCTGCTCGAGGGCAGCGACTTCTCCTACGCACCATGGCACCTGATCAACGGCGAGGACAAGCGCCGCGCCAACCTCAAGATCACCGAGACGCTGGTCGACGCGCTTGACAAGGCGCTTCACGCGAAGAAGGACCCCGCCGCCCTTGCGGCGGCAGCGAAGGCGCAGGCCAACAGCGCTGGTGCGGCGGAAGAGGTGCCGCTGGAGGGCCGTTCCCCCGAGCAGCAGCTTGCCGTGGCGCAAGCCGCCGCGGAACAGGCGGCCGCGCAGGCCGCGCACGCCCCGCGAGCGAGCCGCTTCCGCATCGTGGACAGGGTTCCCAGTCTTGACGAGGTCGATCATGGCCTGGTGCTTGACCACGACGAGTACAAGGACCGCCTGAAAAAGCAGCAGAAGCGCTTGAACAAGCTGGAAATGGAGATGTACCAGGCGCGCGTCCCGCTCGTGCTCATGTTCGAGGGTTGGGACGCGGCGGGCAAGGGCGGCGCCATCAAGCGCGTGGCCCAAGCCCTCGATGCGCGCGCCTACACCATCTTCCCCAGCCCGGCGCCCACCAAGCCCGAGCTTGCCCATCCTCACCTGTGGCGCTACTGGACGCGCCTTCCCAAGGCGGGGCACGTGGGCATCTACGACCGCAGCTGGTACGGGCGCGTGCTGGTGGAGCGCGTGGAGGGCTTCGCCACCGATGCCCAGTGGGCGCGCGCCTACGACGAGATCAACGAGTTCGAGCAGGAGCTGGTGCGCTGGGGCGCCGTGCTGCTGAAGTTCTGGGTGGATGTCAGCCAGGAAGAGCAGCTGGCGCGCTTCCGCGCCCGTCAGGAGGACCCCGCAAAGCAGTGGAAGATCACCGACGAGGACTGGCGCAACCGCGATAAGTATCCGCAGTACAAAAGCGCGGTGGAGGACATGTTCCGCCTGACGTCCACGCCGTTCGCGCCGTGGATCGTGCTGGAATCCGATGACAAGCGCTTTGCCCGTGTCAAGGCGCTCGAGGTCATCAACGACGCGCTCGAGGTGCGGTTGCACGGCGAGTGAAGGCGCGGTAGTATTGCTCGATAACCACATTGGGTTCAGGGCGCCGGCCGGTTTAGGAGTCGGCAGGCGCATATATAGACGAAAAGGGGTTGCATTATGGTTCCAAGTTGGACGATTCCGGTCATAGTCGCGGTCATAGTCATCGTGATCATCGGCTTCATCTTGAAGGGCTTTCTCGACGAGATGAAGAAGAAATAGGCCGAACGCGGAATGCCTGGCGGCAGTCCGAGGCGGGGGAGCGCGTCGTGTTTCGTGCACGGTGCGCTCCCTTGCGTTTTGGCCCGATGCCTGCGCCGCCTGCCGCGCATCGCGTGCGGCTTTTGCGGACTGTGGGGGTTTCGAGCGCGTAAGGGGCGTGCTTTGAGGGGGAGGCGTCTCGGGTACTTGCTGGGCGGCTGTTCGCGGCTGCGCCGTGCAGGTGCTGGGCGGTTTTTCGAACATCCTGCGTTGATTTGGGGCATTTCGTGGGCGGCGTGTCCCCGGACCTGGGGATGTTTCGTACTATGTAACAGGTAGATGAGGTTTCCGAGCTACTGCGGAGGCGTCCTTGCGTGCATTGCGCGCTTCGACGCTTGGGAAGGCGAGAATTGTCCGAATACCAGCATAACCGCGCGCAATCGCGCGGCGCGTATGCAGCCCCGCAGGGGTACGGTGCCGTGCGGCCCGTTTCGGTTTCCCAAGGCAGGCGCAAGCCCAAACGCTCGGGCGGCGTGTGGCGCGTGGTGTTCATCATCTCCCTCATCGTGTTCGTATGCGCCGCAGGCGCGCTGGCCTTCATCGGCTACGGCTATTGGCACGGCCAGCAGAACAACAAGCAGCTCGAGCAGATCGGCTTCAACGCACCCGACGCTGCTGCGCTTCAACGTATGGACCTTGCAAGCTTCACCGTCGATTGGGATGCCTTGCGGGCCATCAACCCCGACGTGGTGGGATGGATTTACGTTCCCGGCACCACCGTCAACTTCCCCATCGTGCACGGCACCGACGACGAGCACTATCTGAAAACCGACTTCTACGGGCAGACCAGCTGGGTGTCGTTCGGCAGCATCTTCCTGTCCGCGGCCAACGCCGGCGATTTCTCCGATGCGAACAACATTGTGTACGGCCATCACATGAACGACGGCTCCATGTTCTCGCCTTTCGCCGATTTCGGCGACGCGGACGCGTTCAACGGCCACCGCATCGTGTACGTGTTCACGCCTACGGCGAACTACCAGCTCACCACCTTCTCCATTGTGCATTGCGCGGCAGACGATCCCTTGGCCCAAACGGCGTTCGCCAGCGAGCAGGAGCGCCAGGCCTACGTACAGGACAAGGTGGACCGCTCCGAGGTTTCGGTTACGGGCCTTCCTTCTGCCGCCGATATGAAGCACACGTTCGCGTTCTCCACCTGCGATAACCTGGCCAGCAACGGCCGGTGGGTGCTGTTCGC
>CAKUJT010000051.1 GCA_934661765.1 uncultured Senegalimassilia sp. | reverse complement strand
GTCTGGGTCTGGGTCTGGGTCTGGGTCTGGGTCTGGGTCTGGGTCTGGGTCTGGGTCTGGGTCTGGGTCTGGGTCTGAGGCATCGGCGGCCCACGTTAGTGCGAGCACAATGCGATACGCCGCCGGCCATCCTGGGCCGGAGATTCTCGGGAAACTGCGACACAGCGTTCCCGATGCTCGATTAGGCGGCGCCTCTTCTGGATACCCGGGTGATCGCACTAGACATGATGGGCTGATTGGATATATCCTCGCTGGCATGTGACGAAACCGAAAGGCCGGCAAGCGCGTCGCTGGGGACGATGCGGCAATCGGGCCTTCAACGTTTTGAGGAAAGGTTGACCATCATGCGAATCGACCGCATTCTTTGCAGCAAGCGCGTATTCACCGGTTTGACCGATAGCGCCGAAGAACTTGCCATCGCCGTTTCCGAGGACAAGATCGCATTCGTCGGATCGAAAGAAGATGCGCTTGCGTTAGCCCATGAGACCGACGCGAGTACCGAGCCCGAAGTAATCGACTACGGCGACGCTTTCATCGCACCAGGTTTCCATGACTCGCACGTGCACTTCTTCCATTCCGCGGTGTACTCTTCCCCGCTTGCTACGAACTTCCTGGGCGAGAACGAGACCGATTGCGTTGAGCGCATGAAGCGCTTCGCCGAGGGCCGTCCCGAAGGATGGCTGCTGGCCCAGGGCTGGCGCGAGTATCGATGGGACCCGCCGGTGCTGCCGTCGAAGCACTCGCTTGACGAGGCCTTCCCCAACCGCCCCGTGGCGCTGTACTCCGGCGACGCGCACACGCTGTGGCTCAACAGCTGCGCGCTGGCCGAACTGGGAATCGATCGCGACAGCGTGCCCCCTGCGGGAGGAAGCTACGACAGGGATGCCGACGGCGAGCTGACGGGCATCGTACGCGAAGCGGCCGCCATGGAGCTGATGCCGCGCATCATGAACGCGTTTTCCGACGAGGAGATAGCCGATGCTTACCGGGGCTTTTTGCGCACGTTGGCGCAAAACGGCATCACGAGCGTGTGCGACATGTCGCTTATGGCCAACCCCGGCCTGGACTTCATCCGTGACGACGTGCATGCGCGCCTACTGGACTCCGACGAGCTGACGTGCCGTGTGAATCTCTTCCCCACCCTGCTTGAGGATATGAGCAGGTTCGAGGCGATGTCCGAACGCTATACCGGCCCTGTCCTGCGCTGCGCCGGTTTCAAGCAGTTCTTCGATGGCGTCTCCAGCCAGCACACCGCCTGGGTGACCGAGCCTTACAGCAACGCCCGATGCGAAGACGACTGCGGCAGGCCCACCATCGAGCCCGACAAGATGCGCGCTCTGGTGATGCAAGCAGCCGAGAAGGGCTACCCTGTGCGCATCCACACCATCGGCGATGCGGCGATCCACGAGGCGCTGAACATCTTCGAGGATGCCCGTGCGCAATTCGGCCCGCTTCCCGAGGGGCGTCACAACTGCCTTGAGCACCTGGAGAACTTCCTGCCCGGCGACGTGGAACGCCTGGCCGAGCTTGACGTGATCGCCGCGGTGCAACCGCCGCATATGACGCTTGACCCGGGCGGCCCTGAGCGCGACTTGGGAGACGAGCGCGTGAAGCTGATGTGGCCGTTCAGGACCATGCTGGATGAAGGCGAGACGCTTGCGTTCGGCACGGATTCGCCGGTGGTGGACGTGAATTCCATGGGCGTGCTGTACAGCGCCGCCACGCGCCGCGACCCGCAAACGCGCGCACCCGAAGGCGGCTGGCGCCCTGAGCAGCTTATCAGCCGCGCGGAGGCTATCCGCGCATATACCGCCGGCAGCGACGCCGCCGCCCAGCGCAACGGCGAAGCGGGCGTGCTGGCAGCAGGCAAGCTGGCGGACATGGCGGTGCTGGACACCGACCTGCTCGCATGCGCCGACGCCGAGATCTTAGATGCACGCGTCACGGCAACCTGGATGGGCGGACGCTGCGTGTTCGAGTCCTAACAGGACTGAAAGCGCCCCAAGATGGCCAGCGAGCCCCCTTCCGTTTCTGCGTTTCCGCGAAAAGAAGGGGGCTCGGTTAGCCTCTTGGGACGCTTTGCGTTTATAGCGTTTCGACGCCAGCAAAAACGGCGACGACACGCTGTGCTGCGCACGCCTTTAGCCGACCACGCCGGACAGCTGCCGGACCGCAAGGGCGCGCGATCGGACGCCTGGGCGTTGCTTCCAGCCTACGTGCTTCGGTAACAGCGGCCGCGAAGACGGCGCTCGAAAGCCTTCGGCTTCGTTTCCGGCCTGTGCACCTCAGCAACAGCGACCGCGAGGACGCGCGATCGGTCCCCTCGGCGTTGTTTCAGGCTTGTGCGCTTCTGCTGCTGACGGGCAGCGAGGACGCGCGATCGGACGCCTGAGCGCTGCTTCCGGCTTGTACGCCTCGGCAGCAGCGGCCGCGCCGAACGCGATCGGTCGCCTTCGGCGTGGCCGAGGGCATGGGTGTGGCGCCGGAACACCGTTGCCTAGGCGTTGTAGGGCAGGTGCGGCTTTCCGTGGCACCACATATGATCGAGAGGGCCACTGCCCCGCCCAAGGTCAAGACCGGTGGACAGAGCGCCTCGTACGAAGCCTTTCGCGCGGCGAACCGCCTGCTCGATGCCGTTTCCCTGCGCCAAACCGCTTGCGATGGCGCTGGAGAGCGTACAACCGGTTCCGTGGGTGTTGCCGGTAGCGATGCGCTTCGCCCTCAGCCAAGCATGGCGGCCGTCGGGCAGGACGAGCAGGTCGTCGGCGGTATCTGCACGATGACCGCCCTTGACGAGCACGGCCCCGTTGGTTTTCCCGGAAAGCAGCTTCGCCGCCTGCATCATGCCCTCGTCGTCGACGACGGGAAAACCGCACAGCACCTCGGCCTCGGGCATGTTCGGGGTGATGACGTCAGCCAAGGGCACCAGGCTCGAGACCAGCGCATCGACAGCCTGCTGCTCGATAAGGCGCGAGCCGCTGGTGGCCACCATGACCGGATCGAGCACCACGTTGCGCGCCTGATGGAAACGCAAGCGCTCGGCGATGACGTTGATGATCTGGGCGGAGGATACCATGCCGATCTTCACCGCATCGGGGCGGATGTCCTCGAACACCGCATCGATCTGCGCTCCGACCACTTCAGGCGAAATATCCTGCACGGCGCGCACGCCGCAAGTGTTTTGCGCCGTGATGGCGGTGATGACCGTTTCCGCGTATAGACCATATGATGCGATGGTTTTGATATCGGCTTGGATGCCCGCTCCGCCGCTTGAATCGGAACCCGCGATGCTGAGCACTGCTTTCATCGGAAACCTCCCTTTGACGCCAGCGCTACCTGTTTACTCGTTATCGAGATCGATGACAAGACCGTCCATGATGGTGTTGACGGTGCGCACGGCGCACATCTTGCCGCACATGGTGCAGGTGCCCTCGTTGCTCGGCGGGGCGCTTTCGAAGACCTTGCGCGGGCGAACCGGATCGATGGCGAGGCTGAACTGCTCTTCCCAATCCATACGGCGACGGGCGTCGCTCATGCGGTTGTCGCGGTCACGGGCGCCAGGGATGCCCTTGGCGATATCGGCGGCATGCGCGGCGATCTTCGTGGCGACTAGGCCATCGCGCACATCCTGCGCATCGGGCAGACGCAGATGCTCGGCGGGCGTGACGTAGCACAGGAAGTCGGCGCCCGAGGAGGCCGCCACGGCACCGCCGATGGCGGCGGTGATGTGGTCGTAACCCGGGGCGATATCGGTTACGAGCGGGCCGAGCACGTAGAACGGCGCGTTGTGGCACAGGCGCTTCTCCAGGCGCATGTTCGCCTCGATCTCGTTGAGGGCCATATGACCGGGACCCTCCACCATGACCTGCACGCCGGCGTCCCAGGCGCGCTTGGTGAGCTTGCCGATCTCGATGAGCTCGGCGATCTGGCCGGCGTCGGTTGCGTCATAGGTGCAGCCAGGGCGCATGGCATCGCCGATGGAGATGGTCACATCATGCTCATGCAGAATCTCAAGCACCTCATCGTAGTGCTCATAGAACGGGTTCTCATTGCCGGTGGCCTCCATCCAGGCGAAGATGAGCGAGCCGCCGCGGCTGACGATGTTCATGAGTCGGCCGGTTTCCTTGAAGGACTCGATGGTGCGGCGGTTCATGCCGGCGTGGATGGTGACGAAGTCGACGCCATCCTCGGCATGGCGGCGAACCACGTCGAGGAAGTCCTCCGCCTTGATGGCGATGAGGGCCTTCTCCAGATAGCCGATGGCGTCGTACATGGGCACGGTGCCGATCATAGCAGGCGACTTCTCGATGAGCTTGGTGCGGAACGCCTGGGTTTTACCGCTGTTGGAAAGGTCCATGATGGCCTCGGCGCCAAGCTCGATGGCCGTATCGACCTTCTGCCACTCGACGGATTCGTCGGCAAGGTCGCCGGAGATGCCCAGGTTGACGTTGACCTTGGTGCGCAAACCCTCGCCGACGCCTTCGGGCGACAGCGAGGTGTGGTGGATGTTGGCCGGGATGGCGATGCGGCCGGCGGCGACGCCCTCGCGGATGAACTCCGCGCTGCGGCCTTCCTTCTCGGCGACCACGCGCATGGCGGGCGTGATCTGCCCCGCGCGGGCGAAGTCGATTTGCGTGATGAGATTCGAGGATTCGTTACCCATAGATGCTCCCTTCGTTGGCATTACCCATGCAGGTTCGGCGGGTCGAGGCTTATGCGGGGCCTCCTCTCAGCCTGCCCGGCGCGTGGCGCTAGCAAGCTCCCCCGATATACGGTTGATGTGGCCGCTATTATATCCCCGGCTGCTCAGAAGTTTCCCAAGGCAAAGGATAAAAGACATAAAGCGTGCCCGACTCCACGGCGATGGTAGCCTCCTGGCCGATGAGTTCGTTGGAGAGGCCGAGGCTGGTTCGGTTGGTGAGGGGCTCGTCGTCAAGCGAGTACTCCAGACCGCGCTCGATGACGCCCTCGGCGCGATCGTTTGCCGCGAAAACCGATACGGTGCCCTTCTCCACGTTATCTGGGAGGGTGAACACGTCGGGGCCGGTGACGCAGCGGATGGCGAAACCCTCGGCGATGCCGGTAACGTAGAACCCACGCTCGGAGTACGCGGCGAACAGCTGCAGGTTTGCCAACGTATGATCGAGCCTGCCGCCGATGCCGCCGTATATGTAGATGTCGGTGTGACGATAGTTCGCGGCCCTTTGAAGGGCAAGCTCCATGTCCGATGCATCCTTGTTCACAGGGTGACGAGAAACCCGCTTCGCACGGGGAACGTAGCCGAGGGAATCGAAATCGCCCACGGCCATATCGGGCGCGACGCCGAGCCGATCAAGTGGGGCGAAACCGCCGTCGACGGCGATAACGAAGTCGAAAACACCCTCGTTATAGCGTGCCATGAAATCTTGTTCGTTGAAATATGTGGCGCCAACCAATGCACAGGTTGTCATGATGCTCCTTGTTTCGGTTCCGATATGGTAGAATACCACACTGCGAGCGGGCCAGACGATCGCGCGCCGCCTTGAGCGGCGTGAGGAAAGTCCGGGCTCCAAAGGGCAAGATGCCAGCTAACGGCTGGGCGGGGCGACCCGACGGAAAGTGCCACAGAAAAGTAAACTCCCCCGCGCAAGCGGGAGAAAAGCTGAAACGGTGCGGTAAGAGCGCACCAGCGCGTTGGCAACAACGTGGCTTGGAAAACCCCATCTGGAGCAAGCGCAAATAGGAATGCCACACGGCCGCCCTTCCGTGCATTCGGGTTGCGTGCTTGAGACGCGCGGTGACGCGCGTTCGAGATAAATGGTCGTCCAACGACAGAACCCGGCTTATCGACTCGCTCGCGGTTTCAAAAGGCTCCCGGTTGGGAGCTTTTTTGTTTCGCCGACGAAATATGTTGCGACGCGGAGCGACTGCTGACGTTCGGCCGCACATCTCACCTGGACACGGGCATCGTGCGAACAACATGCAGGCGGGTCGAGTAGAACCGCCTGCCGAAGCACGTTCGTGTCCCTGAACCAGACGCGCAATTCACCTGAAAGCAACCTTCTAGCAGTCGAACCAGGCGGTTTGAGATGCACCATCCGCCGAGCTGATCCGATGCCTTTGATTTGGACGCGCATTCCATCTTCGTCTAATCAGCCAGACGCGCATTTCGTGCTACAAGCTGCAATTCCTTGTAATTAGACGAAAATGGGGATCAAGCTTGTGCTTGATCCCCATTTTAGGATGCGTGTTGCGCGAAAGCGTTGTATAAGGACAAACGGCCCTGGCTGTCCGCTAGGCGAAGGCGCTCTATAAGAGCGAACGGCCCTTGCTATCAGGCTAGGCGAAGGCGCTCACCTCTCTGCAAACCTGCTGGCGTTTACCGCTGCTGGCTAGTCGAGATCGTCGATCTCGAAATCATCGGCGGCATCGCCGAAGCCGGAGAAATCCTTCTCGACGCTGGAAGCCACGGGAGCGACCGAACCGGTGACCGCAGGCGATGCGGCGGTTACGGCAGCAGCCGGAACGGCAGCCGGGATTGCGGGCGCGTCGTCATAGGCGTCGGAGCCGTCGACGGTGAGCGGGGCCTGCGGCGCGGTTGCGGCGGCCTCTTTCACAACCGGCTCGGAGTCGACGTGCGTGGCGTAGCGGCCATGCTGACCGGACGTAAGCGCACCGGCGGTCTTCGGGGCCTTCTCGCCAATTTCGGCAAGCCTACGAGAAGCGTCGGTGATGAAATCGTTGAGCAGGTCGCGATAATCCTCGCGCGCCTCCTCTCGATCGTCCTCGAGCTTGCGGATGGCGTCGATGACCTTCTGGCGATCGTTCTCGGCTTTGTCGAGGATGCGGTCGGACTCGTCCTCGGCGTCCTTGATGGTGGCAGCAGCATCGGCCTTGGCGTTGGCCAGGATCTCGTCGGCGGAGCGCTGCGCGATGATGAGCGCCTGGGCGATGGCGTTGCCGTCGGCCTTCTTGGACTCGAGCTGCTTCTCGAGCTCGGCGATGCGGGCATCGCGCTCGGCGATGGCGGCATCTTTCTCAGCCAGGATGGCCGGGTCGACGGAGTCTGCGGGCTGCTCGTGCTGCTCGGCGACATGCTCGGGCTCGGGCTCGTCGAACACCTCGTCGTCGAAGGTGGCCGGGCGATCGAAGCCGGCGAACGTGTCCTCGCCGATCTGGCTTTGCAGCGAGGCGATCTGCTGATTCAGGCCGTCGATCTCATCGGCGACATGCTCGAGGAAGACATCGACCTCGTCGACGTCGTAGCCCTTGCGATCGATGGAGAAGCTTTGGTTATGGATTTCAGCAGAGGTGATAGCCATCTTTGTATCCCTTCATCTGATGTGCGGGAATGCGCAGGTGCGCACCTAGAACAAGTTTACCAACAAACGTACACCGAATTGTAGTACAAGCAGCGCGACGATGGGCGTTACGTCCACCATACCTCCAATAGGGGGGATCAGGCGCTTGAACAGGTTCAAATACGGGTCGCATATGCGTGCGAGCACGTTGTTGATGTCTGCGAGGATGCCCCGATCGGTCGGGAACCATGACAGCATGACGTACACGAAGATGATCATGCTGTACGCATCGGAAAGCGACACGATAAGATACTTCAAACTGAGCATGCGGGGTGTTTCGCTCCTTGCTAACGCCCCGGGCGCCAAGCCCGGGGGTCGGTTTCAATACGTACGGTTACAGAATACCCTGAGAACGCAGGCTTGCACGCTCGGCTTCGCTCAGAGCCGCCCCGCGCGCGATGACGAAGACCTTGTCGGCGATGCAGTCAACGCTTGCATCGAGGGCGCTCGAAACGCCGAACGAGAAGTCAAGCACGCGCTTTGCCAGCGCATCGGGGGTCTCCTTGAGCGCAAGCACAACAGCGTCTCCGGCTTTAAGGGCCTTTGCGACCTTCTCGCACTCGCCGTAGCTGGCGGGCTTGACGATGGTGACCGAACGCGTGGGGCTGTGCGTGCCCGTTGCGGTGCCCTCATAGGCCTTGTACGGATCGAACGAGGAGCCGGCGGAAGCGGCCTTCGCCGCTGCCGTGAACGCGCCTTCGATGGGCTTCGCGGCCGCCTGCGCGGCCGGCGCGGCGCTGGACTCGGCAGCCTCGGCAGCAGTGGTGCTGAACAGCGCGTTCAGGCTTTCCGAACGCTCCTGGTTAGCAGCTGCCGCAGCCCTTGCGTTGGGCGTATTGGCCGGAGCGGTGAACGCCGGATCGACCATGGTGCGGTTGCCGAAGGACGCGGAGCTGACCTTGCGCGGGGGCAGCGGATCGCGGTTCAGGCTATCGGGCACAGTGGTATGCGCGCGCACGTCGTCGATGGAAACGAGCTTGGCCGGGCGATACCCGCCCGAGCCGACCGAAGCGCGGGCATGGTTGCCGCGCGCGGGGCGCGTGGTGACCGAATCATACGGATCGTAGTTCGAGCTGGGGGCAGCATCGTCCTCTTCGTAGTCGTCGTCGTAATCGTCGTAGTCGCCGGAATCGTAATCGTCGTAGTCCTTGCGGCCGCGATCGTAGTAATCGCCGCCATCGGAGAACCCGAGCTTGGACTTAATGCTGTCGAGCATGCCTTCGGGCTTGTTGAACTTGGGCATTGCCATACCGCTCTCCTGCTTCGTTTCTTAAGGACGGCGGTCGACGCCGCCGCTGCATGTTCGGTATTGCGGACGCGAGCCTTATGCCTGAACGGACTCGAAGGAGTCGCTGAACAGGGCTCGGCCTATCCGCACCATGGTAGCACCCGCGCAAACCGCCTCGCGCCAGTCCTCGCTCATGCCCATGGAAAGTTCATTGAAGCGTGCGGCCTGCTCAGAGGGAAGCTGGCTGCGCAGCGTATCGCGCAAAGCCGCCAAACCCTCAAAACACTCGCGTGCCACCTCCAGGTTGCCCTGCGGCGCCATGGTCATAAGGCCGCGCACGGCGATATGGGGGAACGTTTCCGCAAGCTTAAGCGCGTGAAGTGCCTGGTCAGGGGTGAAACCGCTTTTGCTTTCCTCCCCCGACACGTTGACCTCGAGCAGGATATCCTGCACCTTGCCAAGGCGCTCGGCCGCCTGGTCGAACTTGGCGAAATGCTCTTCTTTGCAAACCGAATGCACGAGCGTTGCGCAGGCGACGATCTCGGGGATCTTGCGCGACTGGACGTTTCCGATGAAATGCCAGGTTTGCTCCGGCAGCTGCGCCACCTTAGCGGCAAGGACATCGGGACGGTTCTCGCCGAAATCATGGGCTCCCGCGGCGATGGCTGCGGAGATGGCGGGCACATCGACCGTCTTGGAAACGGCGATGACCTTCACTTCGCGCGGATCGCGCCCGCACGAAGCGCACACGCGGGCAAGCTCTTCGAGCGTTTCCTGATAATGTTGAGCGAATGGCATGGCTATGCTTCCTTTCGAAACGCGATGGCGCCATGGCGGCCGCACGTGCCGCCGGATGCCCTATACGAGAAATACTGTTGCGGGTTGCATTGAGTGCAGATGCCCGCATCGCAGATGCGCGCAGGGTCGACGCCTACGGCCGCAAGCTGGACGCGCAGCGCATCGAGCATGCTGACATGGCGCGACGGCCGAACGCAGCTTTGCCCGAACAGCTCGACGAAGCGCTGCTCGACCTCGCTTCCCACCTCAAAGCAGCAATCGTGGATGTGAGGGCCGATGTAGATATTGTAGCCAGCGGCGAATTCGCCCTGCTGATCAGGGGTTTTCGCACCGTCTTCACACGCTAGGCGCTCGACGCACGAAGCCGCTATGCCGCCGACCACCCCGCGCCAGCCCGCATGGGCCACGGCAAAGCGCCCCGTGGGCGACACCACGATGACGGGCGTGCAATCCGCGAAGCACAGCATGGCGGCCACGTTGGGCGCGGTGACCACGAGCGCATCGGCAGCGGCTTGCGCGCGCTGCTGGGCCGCAACGACGCTGGCGGCATCGGAGGCGTGAATGGAGACGATTTCCGTGCCGTGCACCTGGTTGGGCACGACGACCGGAACGTCTTCGCCGTCGAGCGCCCGCATGGCAAGGCGGCGGTTCTCCATGACATGATCGAGGTCATCCTGCACGTGGGCACCGAGGTTCAGCGAGGCGAACGGCCCCTGGCTTGATCCCCCGTCGCGCCCGGTGAAGGCGATGCGGACACCGCAGGCCTGGAAGAGCGCATCATCGGTGAGCATGGAAATGCGACGCGCGCCGCAAGGGCGCGCGTCGAGTGTCGGTGCAGGCAATGTTTCGCACACGGTATGCAAAGCTTTTACTCCTTAGCGCTGGCGCTTCAGAAAATCGGGGATGTAATCCTCGTCGGCGAAGCGGCCGGGCGTGCTGGTGAGCGTGGAATACGTGGACGGCTGGGGCGCCGGTGCCGGCTCGGGAGCGGCCGTGGAGGCGAACAGGTCCTTGCGGTTGAAGTCCATGGCGGACTGCTGGGGTGCGTTGACCTTGAAGCCGGTGGCGATGACGGTGATGCGCACACTGTCGCCCATGCTCTCGTCGATGATCTGACCGTAGATGATGTTGGCGTTCTCATCGGCGCAGGCCTCGACGGTGCGGGCAGCCTCGTCAACCTCGGTGAGCGTGAGGTCGGGACCGCCGGAGATGGAGAACAGCACGCGGGAAGCGCCGGCGATGGATGCCTCGAGCAGCGCCGAATTGGTGGCCTGCTGCGCGGCGTCGAGTGCGCGGTTCTCACCGGAGGACAGGCCGATGCCCATCATGGCGGTGCCGGCGTCCTTCATGACCGTGCGGATGTCGGCGAAGTCGAGGTTGATCAGGCCCGGGATGGTGATCAGGTCGGTAACGCCCTGGATGCCCTGGCGCAGCGTATCGTCGGCGATACGGAACGCATCGAGCATGCTGGTCTTCTTGTCGACGATCTCGAGCAGACGATCGTTGGGGATGACGATGAGCGTGTCGACCTTCTGGGACAGCAGGTCGATGCCCTGCTCCGCCTGGTTGCGGCGGGTGCGGCCCTCGAAGGAGAACGGCTTGGTGACGATGCCCACCGTCAGCGCGCCGATTTCCTCGCGGGCGATCTCGGCGATGATGGGTGCGGCGCCCGTGCCGGTGCCGCCGCCCTCGCCGGCGGTGACGAAGACCATGTCGGCCTCGGCCAGCGCCTCGCGGATCTCCGCGCGGGACTCCTCGGCGGCCTGGCAGCCGACCTCGGGGTTCGCGCCGGCGCCCAGGCCGCGCGTGAGCTCCTCGCCGATGTGGATGGTCTTGTCGGCATCCGACATCAGAAGGGCCTGACGGTCGGTGTTGACGGCGATGAACTCCACGCCCTTGACGCCCGCCTCGACCATACGGTTAACGGCGTTGGTGCCGCCGCCGCCGACGCCGACGACCTTGATGACCGCCAGATGCTCGCCCGAATTGTTTGGCATTGTATTCCTCCACACTATTACGCTTGCTTTGAGCTGCGTTTCACACACTCGTGGTTGTATTCACGTGGGATTATTTTACACAAAGAGGGTGGGTTTGCAACGCTTCGACCCCCAACGGCAACCACATGCACATATCAAAGCGGCCCGCACGCCTGTACGCACGGGCCGCTTGAGGTTACAGAGAGCGCCACGTGGGCCTATCGGGCGTGCGCACGTTGATGTACGTGACGCCCTCGGGATGCTCCTTCATGATCTGCAGGCACACGCGCTCCTTCTCGCGGATGTTGTCCGCCGTCCCGAAGACGATATCGGGACCGTCTTTGATGGTGAGCGTGGTGGATGCGGTTTCCGTGGCCTTCACCGAGGTGACGCGGTCGGCCAGCTCGGTGGTCATGCCGGCAACGATGGCGAGCGCGTTGTTGACGTTGGCGTCGGTGCAGTACGAGCCGACGGCGGGCTTGGTACCGTAGGGCACGTCGGTGATGTGCAGCACCGATTCGGCATCCTCGTACACCTTCGAGTTGGTGCGACGCCCCGCCTCGGAATCGCGATCGGGAATGGGCATGAGCCACATGCCGTCCGACGCGATGGCCCACTGCGTGGAGTTCTGCGCGTTCTCGTTGGGGACCTCCACCACCGCCGTGATGGTGCGTTCGGTGATGTCGATCTGCAGCGTGTTGGGGAACACGCGCTTGATCTTCGCATCGGCGACCCATGCGTCCTTTTTCAGGTTCTCCTTAATGCCGGCTGCGTCAACACGCAGAAGCGTGGTGCCGGCGGGCACGCCGGCAAGCTGCTGCATGTCGGAGGCGGTAAGGTGATCGGCACCCGAAACAGAGACGCTTTCGATGGTGAACAAGCTGGAGTTGTACACGATGACGGCCGCGATGGCGAGCGCCGCCACCGCGGCGGCGAGCGCCCCGAGACGTACCAGATAACGCTGGTAGGTCTGCCGCGCCCGCGAGCCGTGGTCGCTTTGGGGAAGGTCGCCTACGCGCACCGATGTGAGCCGGGCGCCGGGCGCCGGGTTGTATGGGCGCTGCGGGCCCCGCGGAGGGCGCGACCCGCCGCGGGGCGCCTGAGCGCGCCTATGCGAACCCGAGGAAGCGGACTTCCGGTTGTAATTCGATGCCATACGCCTCGTATACCTTCGACCTTGCCATGTTAATGAGTTCCAACACGTCTTGAGCGGTAGCATTATCCCTATTCACGATGAAGTTCGCGTGAACCTCGGATATCTGCGCGCCGCCTACGCGCTCCCCTTTGAGCCCCACCTGCTCGATGAGCTGGCCCGCAGACGACCCTTCGGGGTTCTTGAACACGCTGCCGCAGCTTGGAAGCGTGAGCGGTTGCGTCTTCTTGCGACGGGCGTGGGCGGCCTCCATCTTGCCCCGCAGCAGATAGGGGTCGGCGGGCTTGACCGCAAGCTCGCACTCGACGATGACCTCGTCGGGTGCGAACGAGCTTGAGCGGTAGCCCCATTGGATATCCGCCGCCTCGCGGCGCACAAGCCCCGAGCGCGGCGACAACGTGGTGACCGAGACCACCCTGTCCGCTATCCCCTGCTCGCGGGTGCCGGCGTTCATGCGCACGGCGCCGCCGACGGTGCCCGGCGTTCCCACTGCGAACTCAAGCCCTGAAAGGCTGCGGCGGAACGCCTCCTGCACGACGCTTGACAGCGGCACCCCGGCTCCCACGATGAAGCTGCAGGTTTCCTCGTCGAAACGGCACGCGCGGAAGTCGCGTCCGAGGGCGATGACCACGCCCGGGAAGCCCTCGTCGGAGACGAGCAGGTTCGAGCCGCGGCCGACCGCCACCCACGGGATGGCGCACTCTTGGCAGGCGGCCACCAAGCGCTTGAGCGCGCCGATGGAGCCGACCTGCACATAGAAGCGCGCAGGCCCGCCGATGCGGTACATGGTATGGCGGCGCATAGGCTCGTCGGGATAGACGTCGGCGTCGAAGGCGCTGTCGACGAGCAGCGCCTCAAGCGGCGAGCATGCGTGACGCGCGCACATGGCAGCCTAGCCTCGCGCCTTGAGGAGCGCGTCGATGATCTGCGGGCCCATGGCCGTCACGTCGCCGGCGCCCATGGTGATGACCAGGTCGCCCGGCTGGAGCTTGCCCATGAGATGCGGGACGACGTCGATGCGATGGGCCACGAAATCGGCCTGGGGATGGCCCTCGTGCTCGAGCACGACGTTGAGGAACGTCTTGCCGGAGACGCCGGGCACCGGTGCCTCGCCTGCCGGGTAGACGTCCATGAAGGTGACGCTGTCGGCCTTGTCGAAGGCGGCGCCGAACTCGTCGTGGAGCACCTGCGTGAACAGGGGCGCGCGGGAATAGCGATGCGGCTGGAAGAGCACGTGGACGTGCTTGTAGCCAAGCCCCGCGGCGGCGGAGATGGTGGCGGCGATCTCGGTGGGGTGATGCGCGTAATCGTCGACGACGGTGACGCCGCCCACTTCGCCGACCAGATCGAAGCGACGGCGGACGCCGGCGAAGCCCGAAAGCGCCTGGGCGACCTTGGCCGCATCGAAGCCGAGCGCCCACAGCAGCGTGATGACGCCCGTGGCGTTCAAGACGTTGTGACGGCCGGGATTCTGCTTGATGGTTCCCTCGACCTGCGTGCCGTCGGGCATGACCGCCGTGTAGCGGCTGCCGATGCCGTGGGGCTCGTAGGCGGCGATGCGCGCGTCGCAGCCCTCTTTAAAGCCGTAGGTGTACATGCGTCGGCCCTCGGAGCGGGCGATGTCGACCACGTGGGGATCTTCGCCGCACGCCACGATGACGCCGTCTGCAGGGACCAGGCCCATGAAGTCGTGGAACTTGTCGTAGATCTCGTCAAGGTCCTTATAGTGATCGAGGTGATCGGCCTCGATGTTGGTGACGAGCACCGCCTTGGGAGACAGGTACGTGAAGGACTTGTCGGACTCGTCGGCCTCGACCACGTAATGGTCGCCGGTGCCGGAGTGGGCGTTGGTGCCGTAGGCGCGCACGATGCCGCCGATGAGGAAGGTGGGGTCGGCGCCCAGCGCATCGAGCGCGCTGGCGAGCATGGACGACGTGGTGGTCTTGCCGTGCGTGCCGGCCACGGCAAGCGTATCGAGGCCCACGCCGAGATGCGCGAGCATCTGGGCGCGATGCCAGATCTCAAGGCCGCGACGGCGCGCCTCGATCAGCTCGGGGTTGTTCTCGAGGATGGCCGTGGAGATGACGACGACCGGGTTTCCCTCGGGGATGTTCTCCGCCTTCTGGCCGATGAACACGGTGATGCCGGCCTCGCGCAGCTGCTTGGTGTAACGGCTTTCCTTGATATCGGAGCCCGACACCTGCATGCCCTGGTCGTGGGCCACGCGGGCGATGCCGCTCATGCCCACGCCGCCGACGCCGATGAAGTGCACCTGCTTGATGCGCTCTTCGCTCATGTTGCCTGCCTCCTGAAGCCTATGCGCCGAAGGCCTGTGGCCCGCGGCGCGATGATGTGAAACCCGGGCGCACCCGGGAAACGGGCGGCGCAAAGGCCGCCCGTGCTTGCTCAAACTCTATTATCTTACCCTATTGCGCCGACTTGGATTCGCACGCCTTAAGGACTACATCAGCGAGCAGCCCCGCCGCATCGCGCGTCTTCGCGGCGGCTGCGGCATCCGACATGCGCTGTCGGGCCGCTTCATCCTCGACGAGGGTTTTGAGGTAGTCGGTGAACTGGGCGCCCTCGACGTCGGCATCGGCCACGAGGAAGGCCGCGCCCGCCTCCACGCATGCGCGGGCGTTCATGGTCTGATGGTCTTCGGTGGCATACGGGAACGGCACGAGCAGCGCCGGGATATGGCGTGCCGAGATCTCGGCGAGCGACGTGGCGCCCGCACGGCTGACGATGGCGTCGGCGGCCGCCATGGCAAGGCCCATCTGGTCGGTGTAGCCCATGAGGTGCCAGCGCTTCGCCTGCTCATCGGTCAGGGCCAGCTGCTCGGTGACGCTATCGAGCTCCTTGGGGCCCGTGACGTGCACGATATGCAGGTCGGGGTAGCCAAGCAGCATGCCCTTGCGCTGCACGATGGCCGCGTTGAGATGGCGGGCGCCCAAGCTTCCCCCTGTGACGAGAAGCATGCGCGCGTCCTCGGGGATGCCGAAAGCGGCACGGCCCTCGGCGCGCGTTGCGGCGAACACGCTTGCGCGCACGGGGTTGCCGGTGAGCACGACATTGCTTTTGTCGGAGAGCGCCTCGGCGGCGTGGTCATAGGTCAGGCACACGGCGCGGGCCCTACGAGCCAGGTACTTGTTCGCCATGCCCATGACCGAGTTCTGCTCGTGGACCACCACGGGGATGCCGCATTGCTCGGCGGCGCGGGCCACCGGGATGCAGACGTAGCCGCCGAAGCCCACCACGCAGTCGGGATGGACCTCGGAAAACCACGTGCGCGCCAGCTTCGTGGAACGCTGGATCTTCATGATGGCCTTGGGAAGCGTGAGCGGATGGTTGCGGTTGAAGCCGGCGGCCTCGAAGGCTTTGTACGGGATGCCCGCCGCGGGGACGAGGCGCGACTCGATGCCGCCGGGCGTGCCGGCGAACAGGACCTCGTGCCCGCCCTCGCGCAGCACGTCGGCAAGCGCGAGGGCCGGATTGATGTGGCCGGCGGTACCGCCGCCGGAAAGGACTATGCGCATGATGTCACCTCCGGGATGAAGAATGCGTTTAACGGCGCCGCGCACCTTGCGGGGCGCGCGTGCGCGAATCAGCGCGGCCGCGGCCGCGCGGTGCGTTGCGGGAGCCGCTGGGATCGTCGTCGACCGCGCGTACGACGCGCAGGTTCGCACGGCGTCGATCGTAGACGGTGGTAGCGTCGGCGTTTCGCGCAACGGCCATGATGATGCCGACCATCATGAGCGACGCGATGAGCGACGAGCCGCCTGCGGACACGAACGGCAAGGGCTTGCCCGTGGTGGGCACGAGGCCGATGACGCAGCCCATATTCAAAAACGCCTGGAACACGAGCATGATGGTGACGCTGCCCGCCACGATGCGCTCGTTGGGCGTTGCCGCGGCGCTCGCGATGCGCATGCCGGCGAACAGGATGCAGCAGAACAGCGCGATGACCACGAGCGCGCCGAGCATGCCGAACTCCTCGCCGATGATGGAGAACACGAAGTCGGTCTCGGCCTCGGGGAGGTAGTCGTACTTCTCGCTGGAGTTGCCCAGGCCCACGCCGAACAAGCCGCCCTCGGCGAACGCGTAGAACGAGTGGATGGTCTGATAGCCGTTGCCCCTGCCGCCTTCGCCGTCGTTCCAGGGGTTGTACACCACGAAGCGGTCCTGGCGATAGCCCGAGCCGAACAAGACGATGGCGATGACCGCGAGAGCGGCGACGCCGGCGATGGCGAGCATGAGCTTACCGGGGGCGCCGCCGAACCACAGCACCGCGTACACGCCCACGAAGATGATGATGGTGGTTCCCAGGTCCGATTGCGTGAACAGCAAAAACAACGTGGGGGCGGCCACGTAAATCGCCGCCCTGAGCATGGTGGCGTTGAACTCGGCCCCTTCGTTGAGGTCGTCCATAAGGTTGGCGGCCATGAGCACGATGGCGATCTTGGCGAACTCCGAGGGCTGCAGCGAAAACGGGCCGATGACGATCCAGCGCTGGGCGCCGAGAGCCGCGGCTCCGAAGAGGAACGTGATGACGAGCAGCGCTACGCATACCCCCCAATAGCCTTTGACGATAGCGCCCTTCCAGCCGCTGCGCGGGAGCATGAACCAGATTGCCACGGCGATGACGATGCCGGCCAGGGAGTAGATGAACTGGCTGATGAGCTTCGCCGAGGGGTTTTGCTGCGCGATGTAGTCCGAATACGAAACGGTATCGCGCAGGTACTGGCCCGCCTCGGTGTCGGCGTAGTAGTTCGTGGCGGCCTCGGAGAGGATGGTTACCTGCGAGGCCGAGTAGATCATGACGAAGCCGATGAGCGTGAGGGCCGCCACGGCCACCACAAGCAGCACCTGGGGCCAGATGACCGATTCTGCATCGGAGCGCCTATTGCGCGCGGAAGCCATGCAAAACCGCCCTTACGCGCCGAGCTTGGCCGCACGATCGGCCACAAGCTTCTTGAAGACCTTACCGCGCTCCTCGAAGGAGTGGAACTCGTCGAACGATGCGCAGGCAGGCGAAAGCAGCACCACTTCCCCAGCCTTCGCCTGTTCGAGGGCGACATCGAGCGCAGATTCCATATTGTTCGCCGTGAGCAGCTGGAAATCCGCCGGCGCCTGCTCCCCGCGCTCCTGGAACGCCTGGAAGAAGCGGGCGCCCGCCGCGCCGAAGCACACCACGGCGCGCGTGTGGGCATGGGCTGCCGCGACCAGGTCGGCCAAATCGGTGCCCTTGTCGTCGCCGCCGAGCAGCACGATGGGACGGGTATGCGGGAACGCCGCCAGCGCTTTGAGCGTGGCGTCGACGTTGGTGGCCTTCGAATCGTTATAGCATTCGGCACCGCACGCGGTGCCGCAGGGCTCGATACGATGTTCGAGCGGGCTGAACGTGGCAAGCGCCTCGCACACGGCCTCGTCGGAAGCGCCGGCGGCCAGAGCCGCCGCCGCAGCGGCAAGCGCGTTACCGGCGTTGTGCGCGCCCTTGATCTTGAGGCGATCGGCGTTGATGAGGGCATGCTCCTGCCCCTTGAGGGCCACGGTGAGCACCCCTTCGCCGTTGATGAACGCGGCGTTTTCAGCACCGCAACGGGCGCGCATGTCGCCCAGCAGGCCTTCTGCCGTGCCCATGGGGACCACGGAAAAGCCGCAACCGCCTTCGATGCCGCGCAGGCGACGGACCTCGGCACGTACGACGTCGTTGGAGGCGTCCATGACCGCGACCGAGCCGGGGACCTGAGCAAGATTGCCGAGCACCTTCATCTTCGCGGCAGCATAGTTTTCCAGCGTATGGTGCCAATGCAGATGGTCGGGCGTGATGTTGAGCAGCACGGCCACGTTGGGCGCGAACAGCTTCGTGGATGCGAGCTGGTACGACGACACCTCGGCCACGTAGACGTCGGTTTGCCCGGCGGCCACGGCGGAGATGCACGTGTCGCCGATGTTGCCGACGGCGGCGCTTGCCATGCCCGCGGCGCGAAGCAGGTGGTTGGTCAAAGCGGTGACGGTGGTCTTGCCGTTGGTGCCCGTAACGGCGACCCACGTGCTGGAGTTATCGGACTCGCGCCATGCGAGCTCGACCTCGCTGATGACCTCGTCGCTGACGGCAGCGGCCGAGCGGTACAGGTCGGAGAACTCGGAGATGCCCGGGCTTGCGATGCACAGCTC
>CAKUJT010000050.1 GCA_934661765.1 uncultured Senegalimassilia sp. | reverse complement strand
TCCCGTTCCGGTGCGCCCTTGCCTCAGGGCGGGGATGTATATTACGCGGCTGCGGGCCGCTTGGCAATCCCTTGATGCGATTTTGCCCTTCTCTTCACATCCTGTACACAATATGTGGCATTTGTTTCTATATTTACTGGTGCTTCTTAGCGTACATACTATATGTAGTGTTTTGCTTGGTAGTGCTTCCCTATTCCATTCCATACTTACTTTTGATTCGTTTCAGTTTGCGACGCCATGGCGCATATAGCGCTGCCAAGAAGGCAACCGTTGCTACGCCATGGGCCACATCGAATGGCAGAGCGGTTGCATATACCAGTAGGATTCCGGCGAGGCCGCTTGCTTGCGCGTGATAGAAGCTGAGGATGCTCCATGCGTTCAAGATGAAGCCGTATATGAGGCAGGAAACAAATCCATATATATAGATGACTACAACATGTTGCTCAATCAAAGGCTGCTTGCGCGAACTGCGGCCTTCCCCGCATTCGGCAAGCCTTGAGCTGTCGGTGCTTTTAGGGGCTTTTGCGGGGATTGCCGCCAAAAGTCCCGCTCCGTAGCCTACGAGGCCCCATGCATACATCTGCCACGGGGTCCATGGGCCTTGCCCGAAGAATAAGTTCGATGTCAGTGCGGCCAATGCACCCACCATGAACCCGCTTTTTCTGCCGAACACCACGCCAGCTATGATAGCGATGGCGCTTACCGGCTTGAAATCCGGAATCGGAGCAAACAGGATTCGCCCTGCTGCGGCGAGCGCGGCTAAGACCACCGTCGGCATGATGTCGCGCAAGCGCGGAGCGGAGGATTCGTATGTTGCGAAGAACACGCCAAGCGATGCGAGAACGACCACCAACGACAGAAGCGCAGTTTGGTCGGCGTTCGTGAGCGTGCATGCCACCAGGATTGCAGGCGTTGCGCAGATTGATAGCGCCTCCAAAGCGATTTGGCTTTTTGCGCGATGATCGCGATTATGCCGAACGGGCGGGTTTTGACCCGCGGCGTCCGACGCCTTCATGTCGCAGCTGTTTCGCTCTACGACTTTCGGTGCGTTTTGCGAAGCGCATCGAGCGGGAAAGCGCTGCTCGCCGCGTTGTGGGCTTTGGGGGTTTTGCCCGGAGGCCCCGGCCTCCCCTGGTTCCCTATTCGTCATGAGCTGCACCGTCTTCCGTGATTTGCCCGAAGAAGCGGCACTCCGAATTCGGACGGTAGATGAGGTTGTTGTCGAAAAAGTCCTGAACAGGTTCTGTACAGGCAAGTTCTCCGTCGAAGAGCATGGAGACCTCGTCGGCCGTGGCGAACGCGAAGTCTAGATCGTGCGTAACCAAGACAATGGTTTTACCCTCCGCCGCCAACGCCTTCACGATGCGCGAAAGATCGGCGGACGATGCGGGATCGAGACCCTTTGTAGGCTCATCGAGGAACAGCAATCGAGGCTGCGCAAGCAATAGCTTGGCGATTGCGAGCTTTTGCTGCTGGCCGCCGGATAAGTCGAACGGATGGCGGTTCAGCTGGTCGGACAAGCCGAAACGCCGCGCCATGACATGCGCAGCTTGCTCGTCGTAATCGCAACGCGAAGCCCATTCCATAAGCTCCTCGCGCACGGAGTCGCATACTAGAAGTGCCTTGGGATCTTGCGGCAGCAATGCCTGAGATGCCGCTAGCTTATTGTCGATGCGGCCACGTTGCGGAGTCAGAACACCGGCAAGACAACGCAAAAGCGTGGTTTTGCCGCATCCGTTGCCACCCACAAGCGCATGGACGCTTCCCTGCCGAACGCGAAACTCCACCCCGCGCAGGACCCAAGACGCATTGCGATCGAAGCGGAAATGCACATCACGGGCTGTCAACGCCGCGTCAGCATCCGCGAGCTGAGTGGATCGGCTATCGAAATACGGGGATAATGCGGCTTTTGCGCGCTCGAACGTGCCAATCGGGCCGGGCGCGCTTAAGTCGATGCGCTGGGTTGCATACGGACGAACGTCCTCTGGCGAATGCGTGGCCATGACCACGGTGATGCCGAGCTCACGGTTCACGCGGGAAAGCATGAACAGGAACTGTTTGACGGCATTGGGGTCGAGCTGAGCGGTCGGCTCATCAAGCAGCAGCAGCCTAGGACGCAGCGCGAGCACGGCAGCCAGGTTTACAAGCTGCTTTTGGCCTCCAGAGAGGTCCTCGGTTTTCGACCTGATCCACGGCTCGATGCCGAAGAAATGCGCGACCTCGGCGATGCGCCGGCGCATCTGGTCGGGTTCGACACCCAGGTTCTCCAGACCGAACGCCAGCTCGTGCCAAACGGTATCGCACACGATCTGCGCCGCGGGATCTTGCATGACATAACCGATAAGCTGGGCGGATTCCAACGGGGTTATCGGGTTTGCGGCGGGATTCACGGGTTGATCGGCCTGATGACCTGCAGCGCAACTAGCCTTGTGCGGCTTCAAGACACGACCGAGCACGAAGATGTCGCCTGACGACTCGCCAACCGGAGCGAGTTCAGGTTTGAGGGAGCGCAAAAGGGTGGTCTTTCCCGAACCGGTGGCTCCAACGAGAACGCAAAACGCTCCCTGTTCGATGCGAAGGCTCACATCGCTCAAGACCGCGGGCGATTCGCGGCGATCGCCTTCACCAGATGGATAGGCAAACGTATAGCCGCACACCTGCACTGCAGGAACTGGGGATTCCTCGGGAGTCGCGGCGTTGTTTTCGAATAGAGAATGGTTTTGAGGATTCATCGGCACGACCTCCAACGCCACCAATCCAAGGTGGATAAGGCAACAGGAAACAGCATGAGCAGGGCATACGGCGCAAAATGCCACCAGGGGCCGCTGGCTTTCATAGTCGGATAGAACGCATATCCCAACAACTCGACCAGCGCGCAAGCCACTGAAGCTGCGACCAAGACAAGCAGACACACAAGCACGCAAACATCGGCGCGTCCGATACGGAATCGGCGATACGACGTGCGTTTTGCGCCGCAGTTGTAGCCACGGGCGCGCATAGCATCGCTACGTTCAAGGGAATCCTCCATTCCCCAACCCATGAGCACGTTCACCACGCGCAAACGAGACGCGGCCTTTTCGCGCTTGGTTTGCGCCGTCGCGGCGCTGGCAGCGTTTTGCACCGCCAAAACCGCGCGCCCGCGCGAAACGAATTGAGGCACCAGGCGCAACACCTGCGACACCATCAGGGTGACGACGGGAAGGAGGCGCCCGAACAGCATCATGGTGCGTTGGCTATCCAGGCAAGCCGAATAGGAAGCGAACCACAGGAACACGGCGGCGAACATCCCACCCGAGCATAAGCCGTAGATGACCGCCTCGGCATATACGGCTCGCGACCCGATACGAAACAACTCGGTAGAGCCCGATGCCACGAACAATGGGTTCGCCGCCGCCACGATAAGGCAGAGGGGAACAACCCATCTCAGCGACAATAAGGTGGCACGTCCACCGCGACACACCGCCGAGCACGCCAATGCCCCCGCAAGGGACAAGGCCACGTAAACGGGATGCATGCACCCCATGCTCAGCGCTAGCGCACACGCGATGAAGGCAAAGGGGACGATGGGATGATAAGTATGGAACACGCAAGTCATATAAAGTATCTCAGCTCCACGGAAGAGACGGGAGGCGCACCCCCTGTGCCGGGGGCGCGTTCATGCTGCGGTCATCTCAGCTTCACGGAAAAGGCCGGGGCGCACCCCGGCCTTGCATTCTCGAACAACGGCTTCCCTATCCGGCAACATAGTACCAAACGACCACATCGCCGTTGGAAAGCACATAGTTAGTGCACGCCGTCATGGGCGTGCTGCCGTTGACGGAATACATCCAGCCGGAGGTTCCGCCGTGCTCCTTTTCGGCAAGCCCGCCAATGGCGGCAACGTAGGTTCCGTATGAGGTGCTACGCGCGTTGACCGACAAACCGAGAGCGCACAGCGCATCGTAGGGCGTGGCACCGGTATTAAACGAGTATGACCCGCTGGCGGAAACCGGATTGCCGACGGCGCTGCTGGAAACCGAAACCGATACGGTAACGACGTTCGCCGCAGAAGGTTGCTGGCTTCCGGAGCCGGAAGCTTGCGATCCGGAATCGCCCGACGGCGAGGCAGAAGGCTGAGAGGTGCCGCCTGCGGCGCTGCCGGAATCCGCGGATGTACCGCCGCCGTTGCCATTAGCGGTTGAACCCGAATCGGCGTTTTGACCAGTGGAGGAGTCCGATTCGCTGCTCTGACTGGAAGAATCGGATTCTGCTTTCGAATGCTCCTCAGATTCGGCTTCGACCTTGACCTCGGCGGTTTCCTTCGTCGCCGTTGCGCTACCCTGCTCCGTAGTCTGCGCTTCTTGGGCAGACGACTGCGCAGACGAGCCATCCTGCCCCCCGAAGCCACCCGTAAGGGCAAAAGCGCCAACGCAGACGAGCAACACCGACGCGGCAAGAAGCGCGATGATGCCGCCTTTGACCTTCGGGGAAAGACGGGACGCAGAGCCCGAATGCATCCGCTGCTCAGAGGGTGTCGAACCTGCGGTCAAAGCCGCTGCTTCCACCGAGCTGTGACGGGCAGCATCACCCGCCGCAGCCATTTCGTCATGAGCAGCTTCGTTGATTTGCTCGGACATGGCAGCCTCCTACTTGATGCCGCTCTGGCGGCGCTTGGCAAACAGCCACCAGACACCCGCACCGACGATGCCCGCAACGCCCAAGCCGAGGACCACGTAAGGCCAAATGGGACCGCGAGATTCGTTGTGACCATCAGCGGAATCGGAGGAATCGGAACTGTTAGCAGTGGCGGCATGCTGCTCGGTGACACCGTTAGCACTCGCGGAAGAGGACGTCTCCAGACGCGCAGAAGCGCTCGCCAACACGCTGTCTGTTTGCTGCGCAGCACCGCCCGCTGCCACAGGCAAAGCTGCAGGGGCGACCACCCCGGCAACCGTCGGCTGCGTGCCGAGATCGGAACCGGGAGCCGGATCCGGGTTGGGATTAGGCTGCGGTGCAGGGCCAGGCTGAGGCGCGGGAGCAGGATCGGGAGCAGGCGAAGGCTTCACGCCGCCGCCGACCAGCTTGAACAGCGTGCCGGAGTCGTTGATGTAGTACAGGTTCCCCTCGGCATCGCAGATGACCGGAGAGTCGCAATAGTTGTTGAAGCCCTTCGCGTCGTACGCCAACGTGGCCTGCGAATCGCCGACCCTGTAGCGATACACCCCGCCGCCCGAGGTGTAGTTCACCCAGTCGCTGGTTTCGCCATAGTTCACCGTGAAATACACGTACGTTTCGCCGTTTTGCATGGACACGAGCGGGGCCGCCTTGATTCCGCCATACCCCTTGACCCCAGGCAGCAGCGCACCGTCGGCTTGGGTGATGAGCTTGGATGCGAAGCTCTTCAGATCGACGATCGCAAGCGCCGCGGCGCCGCTTTCCACCTCGCCGCCAACATACATGGTGTTGCCGTTGACAGTGGGCATGCTAGCGCACCCGGAAAGACCCAGATCGGCGACCTTGGTTTCCTTAAGAGAGCCTTGTTCGTTGATTGCAAGCACATGCAGCTTGCCGTCGCGGGACATCACGTACAGGGTTTTGCCGTCGGCCGACGCCACGCACGAGGAGTTCACCAACGCGCCAAGGGAAACCGTGCCGACAACGGAGCCCGCACCGCTCAGCACCTCGACGGTACCGGCGCTGGTTGCAACGACCGTATAGCCGTCAACGTTCACAGCACCGCCCCAGTAATATCCTTCGCCAGCATTGTTGTGCTGCCACACCACTGCACCCGTAAGGATGTTGATGCAGGTGAGGAAGCCGTTGCTGTAGGTTCCAGCATTGAAGTCCACATCGCACGTGCCCACATACGCATAGTTGCCGTTGACCGTGATCGCGGAATTGGACTGCGCTGAATCGCTAAGCTTGTCGGTGACCCACACGGTTGTCAGGTTATCGGCCGTAAGGGCCTGCAAGGCACCGCCATCGAGCGGGACCATGATCACGCCCTGAGCGTAAACAGGGCGTGTGGTGAAACCGATGGAGGAGACAAGATTAGCCTGCGCAACCACTGCGCCCGTGGACGAATCGATTTTGAGCAAGCGGTTGCCAACGGCAAGGTAAACGAAACCGTTCACGATGACGGGCTCGCTGGCGTTGGCGTACTGCGCGCTGGAGTATTGCTTGTAGTCAAGGGTCCAGTCGGACTTCATATAGTCGGTCGGAGTTGCCGCCGTGGTGGGACGGGACTGGTCGCCAGCCCAATCCGCCTTCCAATCGGGACGAGGCGCGGAGGGGTCGACCGTCACCTCATCAAGGTTCGGAAGCGTGTTCGAGCCATGCACCCAGGAAATGGTGTCGCCGGATTTGAGCGTAAGCCCGTCCGAGCTATGGATGGCCTTCCCGTTGATCAGGCAGTTCCATCCGCCTTTGAGCGTAATGCCGGATGGCGAGGTTATGGAAACGAGAAGCCAGGTAAAACCCAGATCAAGGATTTCGCAACCAGGCTCGCATTCGTCGAAGAAGCTCAAGCAGATGTCGTCGAAGGATGCGGTCGCCAGCTCGTTGCGCGAGCGCTGCGCCCAGCGTTCGGCCTTGCCGTTGCTGTCCTTGCCGATAATCTCGACCGTGATGTTCATCTGCCCGGGCATGGTGCCATCGGATCCGTAGACCCAGCTGACCTTGTCACCGGCGTGCAGAATGCAGCCGCTGGCACCGACCCCCGAAAGTTCGCCATTCACGAAAAGCTGCCAGTATTTGTGGGTCTTTTGGTCCCAGCCGAGCGTGACGTCGCTATCGAACGGCGAGGTGATGGTGCTGAGCGCCCAGCCCCATGTGCCATTGGGGTTGTAATCGGCCTTCAGCCCGGTACGTTTGAACAACTCTTCGGTCAAGGTTGCCGCAGTTGCGCCCTCTTTGAGGGAGAATCCTTGCGCAGCAGCCCACGTCTGCCGATTCCCCTGCGCATCAACGCCAATGACGGAGCAAGTTGCGTTGATCAGAGAAGCCGTTTCCTCTTTAGGGGCCTTCTCAGCAGCTGCTGCGGGAACATCTTGCTCGGGCGCCTGAGCAACGGGTTGATCGGCATCCTCCTGCGAATCGTTGTCAGCAGCGCCCGCCGCGTCAGCGCCATCATCGACCTTCTCGATATCCGAAGCAACACTGCCGGAGGCAGTGTCGGTCATCTTGTCATTGTTACCGGATTCGGTTGCAGGCCCCTGAGCAACGGACGGCAGCGATGGGGCTTCCGCTTGTTCCGTAGAATCAGGCGCCGGCTCAACCTGCCCAGCATCAGGCACATCAGCCTTCTGCGCTTCCTTTTGAGCAACGGGTGAAACGCTAGCTTGCGTCTCAGCGAGCGCCGCCGACGGCGTCATGGAGACGGCCAGCGCAACCGCCAAGAAGATGGAGAACATACGCTGGATCAGCGACCGCTCATATGACTTCGATGCGGTCTGCACATATGAACGCGCAACCTTCCGCACGTTTGTGCGAGTTTGCGCTACGCTTTGCGCGCGCTCGGACGATTCGCCGATGGTCATCGGAACCTCTCTTCCAGGGCTTCGTGCGATGAATGGGCATTCCGACTTCGCCTCACCTGAACGGCCCGCATGCCTGCGGCGGTGCCCGCCGGCGGACCTACGCATAAGCCAAGCCGCCAACCCGTTCATCAGCGTATACGATTCCTGGTAGAGCCCGGGATTCTCACCCGTGTTCCCCCAAGCGGCCAAGTCCCTTCCCTAGCCGCCCGCGCCGTGCCCGGCGCAACCATCTGTGCCAATTTTCAAACAAGTGATTTTACCACGCCTGAAATGGGAATTAACTGAGCTTTCGACAAGAAGGCGGCAAGAGATTGCGCATGACCGCAAGATGGCGGATTTGCGCAGTCAGCTGGATTCACTGTCCCTACGATTCACTGCTTATAATTGCTCGGGAACAGACACGATGGCCGCAGCGTTAGATTGGAAGGCGAAGCATGGGCGAATTCAATGACAAGGTGTATGAGACGGTGCAAAGGGTGCCGCGCGGGAAGGTTGTCGCATATGGGCAAATCGCGCGGCTGATCGGGCAGCCTCGCAAAGCGCGATTCGTCGGGTATGCCATGCATGGGAATCCCGACCCGTGGGATTGCGCGGCTCAAACGGGGATTCCTTGCCACCGCGTGGTGTTCAAGGATGGCTCGCTTGCGCCGGGTTTTGCGTTCGGCGGACCCGACGAGCAGCGAGCGCGGCTTGCCGCGGAGGGCGTGACGTTCTTGGACGACGGGCGCGTCGACATGCGGGAGTGCCAATGGGACGGCCGGAGCGACGAGGGCGCGGACGGCGGCGAGACGGCTGAAGAGCCGACTGCGCCGCCGGTCGATTTCGATTGGGCTGCCGAACTGGGCGAATAAGCGGTTTGCTGGGAGCACTTCCCGTTATTCGGGCCGCAAGCTTTCCACCAGGGCGTTTGCCACGCGCAGGCCGTCGCAGGCGGCGGACATGATGCCGCCTGCATAGCCCGCACCTTCGCCGCAGGGGTAAAGGCCGGTCTCGGGCTCGAGCGCGACATCAGCGGGTTGTCCGTTGGCGGCTGGGGAATCGACGGCCAGCTGGGCCTGCATGTTCTTGCCGCGCACGATTCGCACGGGGCTTGAGCTGCGGGTTTCCACGCCGGTGAGCACTGCCTGCGGGTCGGCAAAGCCATGCAAGCGACGGTCAAACTGCGGAAGGGCCTGCTCCATGGCGCGCGCCACGAACGGGGGAAGGCACTCGTGCAGGTCGCACCATGCGACGCCGCGAGCGTAGGTGGGCTTCACCTGCTTGCTCGGGCCGCCGGCGCGATGCGCCAGGAAGTCGCCGACGGTTTGCGCAGGTGCCTGATACGGTTCGCCGCCGGCAGCAATGGCGGCCCGGTAAGCCGCCTGCTCCATCTCGCGCTGCAGCTTGATGCCCGCAAGCGGGTCTTCGCCGTCGAAATCCTCGGGGCCCACGCCGACCAGCAGCGCGCTGTTGGCGTTTTGCCCGTCGCGCGCGAAACGGCTCATGCCGTTGACCACCACGCCTTCCGGCTCGCTGGCGGCGCACACCACTTCCCCACCTGGGCACATGCAGAACGTGTACACGCCACGACCCTGTTCTTGGCCCTTTTGCAGGCGCAAATGCATCGACAGCTTGTAGTCGGCGGCGCCGAGCGCCGGATGGTCAGCGGCCTTCCCGTATTGCGAGCGATTGATGAGCTGCTGGGGATGCTCGATGCGCACGCCCACGGAGAACGGCTTCTGCTCCATATGCACACCCGCGTCGCGTACGAGCTCGAACGTGTCGCGAGCGGAATGGCCGCACGCCAGCACGACGCGATTTGTGGGGACGAACTCGGTAACGGATGAGGTTTCGGTGGCTTCGGTTTGGGTTATCTCGGCGTGGGTTAGGCGGCCGTTTTCGAAATGCAGGGCCGTGAGCTGGGTGTTGAAGCGCACTTGGCCGCCGGCCTGCTCGATCTGCTTGCGGATGTTGCGCACGATGTCCACGAGCAGGTCGGTGCCGATGTGGGGTTTTGCCTGCCACAGGATTTCCTCGGGCGCACCCGCTTCCACGAACAGATGCAGAACGTGCTGCGCCCAAGGGCTTTTGATGTTCGTGGTCAGTTTGCCATCCGAGAACGTTCCCGCCCCACCTTCGCCGTACTGGATATTGGTGTGCGAGTCGAGCGGCTCGCCGGCGTTGAAGGCATCGACCGCCGCCATGCGCTCGTCAACAGCCGCGCCGCGCTCGACCACGAGCGGACGCAAACCGGCGCGCGCCAGGTAAAGCGCGCAGAACAAGCCGGCGGGGCCGGTGCCCACCACGATGGGGCGGGGCTCGTTTTGCGCCTGGGGGGAATCGCCGACCTGCGGAACCTGTAACGGCTCATAAGGCCGGTGCGCTTTCACGTTCGCCGCGCCTTTGCGGTGCGCCGCTGCCTCGATTGCCACAGCTTCGGCCTTAGCGCCGCCTGCCAGCTCCACGCCAAGCGTTGCCACGAAGTGCACGTCGTGTTTTTTGCGCGCGTCGACGCTGCGTTTGAGCAGGCGGATTTCGGTTATATCGCTCGGCGGGATATTGAGCGCTCGGGCCGCGGCGCGGCGCACGAGCTTTTCGGCTTGCTTGCCTTCAAGCCCGGCATCAAGCGGAAGGGCGAGGTTTGAGATCTCAAGCATGGTTTCCTCCGGGCTATCGATTGCGATGACGGGCATTGCGGGCGGCGTTCCCGCCACGCTGGTTGCGGGATTTGCCGCGTTCGCCCCTGTGCGAGGGGTGCGGTTTTCCCGCGCGAGAAGAGGAGCGGCGGGTGCCAGCGCTGGCGGGAACATGCGAACCACCGGAGCGTGACGCAGCCTGCGAGCGGGAATCGTGGCCCGAGGAAGGATTCAGATTACCGGTGTAAGTCGGTGACCGCCTGCCAATCGGACGCGGCTTTGCGCCCGCGCGAGAGCCGCTGCACTCGACACCATCCCCGCCTGCTATGCGATCAGCTGCGGCGCGGCCGGCAAGCATGCCGCTTGACCAGGCCCAATGCAGATTGAAGCCGCCGCAGGGCGCATCGACGTCGAGCGCCTCACCCGTGACGAACAACCCCGGCACGTCAAGCGCCTCGCAGATAGCAGGGCTGAACCGCTCGACAGGGAAGCCGCCGCGGCGCACTTGGCACTGGCGCTCGTCGCCGATGTCCTCCACCGTCAGGCGCATGCCCTTAAGCATATTGCAAAGCTGGGGAATCATCTCTTGTGTAAATCGGTCACCGGCCCGCAAACCCGCTTGCTTTAGCGCCGCGACGGACACCGCGGGCAGCAGCAGGCCCTCGAGGAAGCGATCGAGGGTAGGCTCGCTGCCCAGCAGCTTCTGCATCCGCTTGCGGCGCGTCATCATGAAGCGCTCCATGTCCTGCGAAGAGATATCAGGAAGGAAGTCGATCACCAGGCCATCGCCAGGCTGCGCAAAACGCGACAGATTGAACACCGACACACCGGAGACTCCGTAGTCGCGGAAGAGCAGTTCGCCGCGCTCGCTTGCGACGCGGCGCCCACCTCGTTCGAGATGCACGGTGCCGCGCACGCGGATGTTGTTGAGCTGTCGGGTGAGCTTGGCGCCTTGCGCGTCAACGCGCAAAGGCCCCAAAACGGGCTGCATATCCGAGCAAGCCAGCGGATTCGGAAGCTGGATACCGCTTGCCGCACGCCCGCCAACGGCCACGATGACCGCCGCAGCATGCGCTATCGTCTTGTCGGCGAAGCGGATGTTGAAGCAACCCGCACCGCCCGGGGCGGGCGCGTACACGCGCAAGGCGCGCTTATCGGTTTGCACGTCGACGCCCAGCTCGGCAGCGGTGGACCGCAGCACGTCCAGCACGCTGGTGGCCTTGTTCGCCATGGGATACAGCCGGCCCTCCGACTCCTCGCGCGTCACGAGGCCCATATCGGCGAAGCGCTCGAGCACGGGGTTCGCCTCAAGGGTTCGCATGCTGGTTTTACCACGTTCCGCGACATAGGCGCGTTGCAGATGCATAAGCGCCTGCTCCACAAAAGCCTGATTGCGATATGAGTCAGCGCTGATGCAAGCGTTGGAGATGTTGCAACGGCCGTTGCCGGTTGCCAGGATGGAGCGGCCGATGCGCTCGGGGTCAGCCTCGAACAGAGCCACGTGCGCCGCAGCGCCCGCTTGGCGCAGCGCAAGCGATGCTTCCACAGCCGCCATCAGGCCCGATGCACCGCCACCTATGATTGCGATAGTTTCCATTACGCCTTCTTGCGGGTGAAGACGCTTTTCTCGGGCAGCTCGTGGATGTCCACGCGCAACTCCTCGTCGATGTTGCCGTCGTAGACGTAATGCTGCGTCTCTTTGCCCACCATGCCGGCGCACAGCAGCACCATAAGGATGTTGGGCAGCGCCATGAGCGCGTTGGAGATATCGGTGGCCGTCCAGGCGACGTCGCCGACGCCCACGCCGCCCAAAAAGCCCATGCAGATGTAGAAGCCCAGGTACAGCGGCACCCAGCGGCGACCGAACAGGTACAGGGTGACGCGCTCGCCGTAATAACTCCAGCCGATGATGGTGGAATAGGCGAAGCACAGGATGCCCAGCATGAGGATGGGCGCGCCCACATAGGGGATGGTGGCGAACACGGCGTTGGCGAGCGTGGCGCCGTTGGTGACGCCGGCATCCTGAATGAGCGTGGGATGCGCGCACAGCGACGAGACGATAACCAAGGCGGTCACAAAGCAGATGACCACCGTGCACCAAAACGGGCCGGTCATGGACACAAGCGCCTGGCGCGCGGGGTTTTTCGACTCGGCGGCGGCGCTGATGAGCGGGGCCGTGCCCAGGCCCGCCTCGTTGGAGAACAGGCCGCGCGCGCAACCGAACTGCAGCGCCACGACGATGCCGCTGCCCACCGCACCGCCGAAGGCCGCGCGGGGAGTGAAGGCGCATTCGAAGATCAACCTGAACGACTCGCCGATAAACGCCCAGTTGCACACGAGGATATAGATGCAGCCCAAGATGTACGCGACGCCCATGATGGGCACGAGCTTCTCGCAGATGTTGGAGATGGTTCCCAAGCCGCCCATGATGATGAGCAGGGCGCTACCGCACACGATGGCGGCGACGATCCAAGGTTCCACGCCGAAGTTCGCCTGCGCAACCGAGGTGATGGCGCTGGTCTGCACGGCCGATCCGACTCCGAAGATAGTGAGGCACGCCATGACGGCGAACCAGATGGCCATGAACTTCGCCCACCACGGAACGGTGCCGTCGGCACGCTTGTAGCGCTGCTCCCACACGTGCATGGCGCCGCCCATCATGTGGCCCTGACGATCCTTCACGCGGTACTTCATGGCTGCGTAGACCTCGGTGTACTTCGTTGCCATGCCCAGGATGCCGGTAAGCCACATCCACAGCACCGCGCCCGGGCCGCCGGAGAGCACCGCCGTAGCCACGCCGACGATGGAGCCCGTTCCCAGCGTGGAGGCAAGCGAGGTGGCCATAGCGCCGAAGTTGCTGACATCGCCCTGAGCGCCGTTATCTTTCGTAATGGAAAGCTTAAGGGCCAAGGGCAATTTTCGCTGGATGCCCTTGGTGCGAATGGTGGTGTAAATGTGGCAGCCCAGCAGCAAGATGATCATAGGCGGCCCCCAAACGGCGGCGTCTATGCTGTCGAGCACTTCGATGTAGTTCATGCAAAACCTCGTAGCCTTAAAGATAAGTCCCTTCAGGGACGCGAACGGCTTATTATAGAGCCGCCTTCACCCCAGGCCGCTAAAGTCTCGGCGAAAAAGCGCATTGCGTAGCGCTTCGGTAGGAAAGCAAGCCCTCCTAGACCGATTTCCTATAACTATTCGCTATACGTTTGCACCCCAAATCGCGGAAAACATCCATAGCCCAAACGGTTGCGAAGCCATGGCGGCGCAGCTAAACTAGGTGCCATTGAATTCTGTTTCAGGGCGAGGTGGAAATCCTCACTGGCGGTAACCGGATACGCGCGGCGCAAGCCGCAGCCAAGCCGGAAGTCCGCGACCCTGTGCGTCAAGCGGCGGCAAACCGCATGCACGCAAGGCTGATCTGGTGCAAATCCAGGACCAACGGTCAAAGTCCGGATGGAAGAGGCAGAGTTCGCGAAACGCACCGCATGGCATCGTATTGCCGAGCGGGAAGTTGTTGAGCGAATACAAGCCCGTATGGAAGGAATTCATACGGGCTTGTCTCTTTTTCGCGAAGCTTGAGAGCAAAACCCGTGGGAAGAAGGCTTCGCGGGAAGAAGGTTCAACCATGTCTCAAGCAACCGCCGCAAACGCAACCATCAAGAACACGAACCGCTGGTCGACGCGCCAGCTAGTCACCATGGCGCTCATGTGCGCCATCGCCGCGCTGCTGTCGTTCGTGCAAATCCCCATCCTGCCCGCAGCGCCGTTTCTGACCTACGACCCCTCGCTCATGCCCGCCATGGTGTGCGGCTTCGCCTTCGGCCCGGGCGCCGGCTTCGCCGTGGGCGCCGTCGCCGCCATCATCCACAGCCTGATGCTGGGCGAATGGGTCGGCGGTCTCATGAACATCTGCGCCACGCTGTTCTTCGTGGTGCCCGCCGCCGCCATCTATGCCCGTAAGCACACGTTCGCCGGCGCCATCATCGGCCTGCTGGTCGGCTGCGTGGTGGCCACCATCGGCGCCGTTGCCGCAAACCTGACCATCGGCGTGTGGTTCTGGTACGGCAGCGCCGATGTCATCATGCCGCTCATCCTGCCCGCAGTTCTCCCGTTCAACCTGATCAAGACCGTGCTGAACAGCGCGCTGACCCTGCTGGTGTACAAGGCCGTCTCCAACCTGATCACCCCGAAGAAGGACCAGGTCAAGGGCCGCTAAGTATCCGCGTTCCCAACCGTGCCGCCCCTGCGCGGCACGGTCCCGCCGGCAAGCAGGAGCACCCCGCTTGCCGGCGGGACCGTAATTCGGGAGATGCGGGATTTGCACGGCGGAACGACTTTCGCAAGAAAGAGCGTCCAGGAGCAAACGCCGACCGATGGCGTGCTGCGGGCTCCCTGGGAGCGCCAACTTTCGTTTCGCACCCCGCAAAACGCAATGTAATTCGCCGATTCATGAAAGGATCGTAGAGCGAATCATGATAGATGTTCAAAACGTCCGCTTCACCTACGACGGCGCAAACTTCGCCCTTGACGGCGTGAGCCTGCACGTACGCAAGGGCGAATTCCTGTGCATCTTGGGCGGCAACGGCAGCGGCAAGTCGACGCTGGCCAAGCACCTGAACGCCCTGCTCATCCCCGACGAGGGCACCGTAAAGGTGCAGGACATGCCCACCGCGGACGCCAACTGCACGTACCGCATCCGCGAGACGGTGGGCATGGTGCTCCAAAACCCCGACGACCAGCTGGTGGCGTCGCTTGTGGAAGACGATGTGGCCTTCGGCCCCGAGAACCTGGGCGTCCCCACCGATGAGCTGCGCGAACGCGTGACGAAAGCACTTGAGGACGTGGGGCTTTCAGGCTTCGAACGCCATGAGACGCACGCCCTGTCCGGCGGGCAGAAGCAACGCGTGGCCATCGCCGGCGTGCTTGCCATGAACCCTGCGGTGCTCGTGCTCGACGAGGCTTCCGCCATGCTCGACCCCCGCGGCCGAGCAGGCCTTATGCGCGTGTGCCATGAGCTGCACGAGCGCGGGATGACCATCGTGATGATCACGCATTATATGGAAGAGGCAGCGCAGGCCGACCGCGTGGTGGTCATGGATCGCGGGCATGTGGCGCTCGAAGGCACGCCCGATGAGGTGCTCGTTCAGGCGCGCGCGCTGGCGCATCTGAACCTTGACGTGCCGTTCGCAGCCCGCTTGTCGCTGGATCTGCGCGATGCAGGCATGGGCGTGCAGCCCACCGTGGACGCGGGCAAGCTGGCGCACGAGGTCCTGACGCTCAGCGAAGCTGGCGGCGTTTGCACCGCCGCCAGCGCGAGCGCGACACCGCTCGATGCGGTCGGCACCGACGTCGACTTCCCCACCTGCGAGGGCGACGCAGACGCCCCGGTGCTCATCGAGTTCCAAGACGTCAGCTTCACCTACGACGCCGCCGAGGCCAAGCGGCAGCGCAAGCGCAAGCAGGCCCCTGCCGCCCGCCAGGCGAAATGGGGCAACAGCCCCGACAGCCTGTGGGCCGTGCGCGGCGTCTCGCTTCAGGTGCGCCGCGGCGAGTTCCTCGGCGTTGCCGGGCATACCGGCAGCGGCAAATCGACGCTCATCCAGCACATGAACGGCATCTTGAAACCCACCTCAGGGCGCGTGCTCATCGACGGCACCGACATTGCCTCGAAGGGCGCCGAGTCGAAGGTGCGCGGATCGATCGGCGTGGTGTTCCAGTATCCCGAGCACCAGCTGTTCGCCGAAACCGTGTACAAGGACGTGGCGTTCGGGCCGCGCAACCTGGGGCTTTCCGACGAAGAAGTGGATGCGCTCGTGCGCAGCTCGCTCGAGCGCGTGGGGCTTTCCTTCGACGAGCTGGCCGAGAAGAGCCCGTTCGAGCTTTCGGGCGGCCAGCAGCGCCGCGTGGCGTTCGCCGGCGTGCTTGCCATGGACCCGCAGGTGCTCGTGCTCGACGAGCCGGCAGCAGGTCTGGACCCCGCCAGCAAGCGCTCGTTTTTGCAGATGATCGCGCGTTTGCATGACCAGGGCCTCACCGTGGTCATGGTGTCCCACTGCATGGACGACCTTGCTGCCATGTGCGACCGCGTGGCAGTCATGAACGAAGGGCGACTGCTGGGCGTCGGCGCTCCCGAGCGCCTGTTCCTGCACGCGCGCAAGCTCAAGGAAGTGGGCTTGGGAACCACCGAGCCGCAGGCGTTCGCAGAAACGCTGCGCGCAGGCGGATGGCCCCTTGAGCAGGAGAAACTGTATACGGAGAAGGACTTGGCAGGTATGATCGCCGATGCCTGCGGCGCGAGCAGCAGCGGAAACGATGTCGCCGCCCCTTCCCCAGCCGGCTCTGAAGACCAGGTGGTCGAATGAACCCGGGCTTTTCCTTCGGCAGCTACGTTTCCGGCACCAGCTGCGTGCATCGGCTCGACCCGCGCACGAAGCTCATAGCAGGTTGCGTGTTCATCGCGGTGCTGCTGTGCGCGAAAACCGCGGCAGCTTTGGTGGTATGCGCAGCGTTCACGGCGCTTTGCTATGCGCTGGCGCAGATCCCGCCGAGCAAGGCGGCGCGGTCGTTGGCGCCGCTTATGGCCATCGTGGTCATCGTGGCGGTGCTGAACCTGTTCGTCACGCAAGGAGGCCAAGTGCTCGTCGACTGGGGCATCCTTCGCATCAGCGAGGCGGGCGTGCAAACCTGCCTGTTCATGGGCGCGCGCCTGACCATCATGATGCTGGGCATGAGCCTGATCACCTTGACCACTATGACCATCGACCTCACCGAGGCGTTCGAATGGGTGCTCAAACCCTTCGCCCGCTTCGGCGTGCCCGCTCACGAGCTGGGAATGATCATGGGCATCGCGCTGCGCTTCATGCCGCAGTTCGCCAACGAGCTTGCCGTGGTCTACCACGCTCAGGTCAGCCGCGGCGCCCGCCTGTCGAACAGCCCCGCGCGCGGCGTGCGCATGCTCACTTCGCTCATGGTACCCTTGTTCACCAGCGTGTTCCGTCACGCCGAAACGCTTTCGGCGGCTATGGATGCGCGCTGCTACCACGGTGGCGAAGGACGCACGCACCTGCATCCGCTTCGCTTCGCCCCGCACGACGGCGCCGCCGTTGCATTCATGGCCGTTTTGGCCGGCTGCGTCGCAGCCATCGGCTATCTGCTTTAACCGACCGGTTTCCAAGACTAGGAGGATCACATGACCGGCAACGAGACCATCCTGCAGTATCTGACGAACGTCCCCGCATGGTACCTGGCCACCAGCGTGAATGACCAACCGCACGTGCGCCCGTTCAGCTTCGCCGCCGAGCAGGACGGCAAGATCTGGTTCGTCACCGCCACCACCAAGGACGTTTGGGAGGAGCTGCAGCAGAACCAGAAGTTCGAGGCGTCCAGCTGGTGGCCCGGCCATGGCTGGCTGATCCTGCGCGGCAAGGCCGGTCTTGAGGACAAGGCGAACGCCGATATGCGCTATGCCGGCTACGCACACCTGTGCAGCCTGGGCGAGAGCTACGACGGCCCCGACGACCCCACGCTGGTGTTCTTCAGTGTCGAAGAGCCCGAGGCGTGGATCTGCAACCACGAGGAGTGGAAGCCGATCGAGCTGTAGCGGCGGCGCAAACAGGCTTCGCAAAGCTGCAAATCAAGCGAAACAAGAAGGGCACGGCTCAAAAGCCGTGCCCTTCCTTATGAATACGCTACAACGAACCGCAAGCCTTGCCTTCGCATAGTTTTGCGGACCGAAACGCGCCGCAAACCCCGTACTCAAATGCTTCGCTTCAGCTCAAATCTACCGCAAGCTCCGCTTTAGCAAAACACAACGTAAGCCCGAACGCGTAACGCTCATGGATACGTAGCGCCTACTCGAAGTCGTACAGGTCCTTTGCAGCCTGTTTGAAGTCCTCGTAGACTTCCTGGGCGATAGCCTGGTCCTCGACCAGCTCGAACGCAGCAGGCTGGCCGTCCTCGTCAAGCTCGGTGACCTCGAGCGGGATGATCTCGCCCGAGCTGCATGCCGGGCTGTCCTCGGTGACCGGGAAGAAGAAGCCGTAGCGGCGACCCTCGTGCAGGATCAAACCAAGGAACTCGAGGTCGATCTGATCGCCCTTCTCATCTTGGAACGTAAGGGTGATGCCCTCCTCGGTGGGCGGGCAGAAATTCGGGGCGCTTCCTTCGCGCATGGCAACTCCTTCAAACATGGCAGGCAATACTTCCGGCCGATTCCTCCATAGCCTGCGTGCATGGATTCACGTGATTTTCTCAGCGTATCACAATAGGTTGCAATGCGCTCGTTGACCTCCCGTAATCTATCCGACTGCTATACTACTGAACAGTGAAACAACGGTGCAAGCACCTGCGTGCCAAGCACATTGCCGCAGGACAGCGCGCTGTTTAGGTTACCCGTGCAAGGAGGGTCGAACATGTTCCCGATGATGGATCCCGAGAAGATGAAACCCATGGAAGAAGACGAGGCCGTGAAGAAGATGGCCAATATCGGCGCCATCATGGAAGGCGCCGGCGCCAGCTTCGGCGAGGAGGATATGAGGCTGTTCCGCGATGCCTTCGCCGGCACCAGCTCCATCGAAGAGCAGATGGAAGCCATCATCTCCCGCTACAGCAGCCTTGGCGAGGATGACGAGGAAGAGGACGATGACGACGACGGCGAGATCCACCTGAGCGACCTGGATTTCGGCTTCTAATCTCGACGAGCAGACACGCGTCTTCGGGCGCTTCCAGTCCGATCAAGTTAAGCCTGCCCCTGAC
>CAKUJT010000049.1 GCA_934661765.1 uncultured Senegalimassilia sp. | reverse complement strand
GGCAAGGACATGGCCGTCGCCCTGCAGCCGCTGCTGGGCAACTGGGCTACGGTGCTCATCGGCATCGGCCTGCTGGCCGCTGGTTTCTCCAGCGCCATCACCGCTCCGCTTTCCGCTGCTTACGCCGTCAACGGCGTGCTCGGCTGGGGCAAGACCCTGAAGGACCTGAAGTTCAAGGTCGTGTGGGTGATCGTGCTGGTGGCTGGCTGCCTGATGGCCGTGCTGCTGGGCAAGAGCCCCACGGAGCTGATTCTGGTGGCGCAGGCGGCAAACGCCATCCTGCTGCCCATCATGGCGTTCTTCGTGATGTACGTTGCCAACGGCAAGAGCCTGGGCAAGTGGCGCAACCATGCGTTCTCCAACATCTGCGGCGTCATCTTCATCGCTATCACGCTGTTCATGTGCTGGCGCAACATGTCCAGCTTCCTGACCACGCTGCAAACGCTTATCGGCGCATAGCGGTTTCGGTTACGGGAAACACGCGCAAAGGCCTGTCGGGCGAAAGTCCGGCAGGCCTTTTTCGTCGTTGGGGAATCGCGAGCGGTGCTTGCGATCGCGAAATGATTTTGGTTGGCGGCGGACAGCGGGGAGGCGCCAAGTGGATCGGTCTGCATCCCTGCCTTTTTCGATTGCCCACGCTTGGGCGAAGCTATGTCCCCAGGAAGCAAAAAGGCCACCGGCAAAAGCCGATGGCCAGGTGTTTCATGGTGCCCCAGATACGATTCGAACGTACGACACCCGCTTTAGGAGAGCGGTGCTCTATCCCCTGAGCTACTGAGGCGCGCACATCATTGTAACATTAAACCTGATGACGCGATGCGCGCACATGCCATTACCACGGGTTAAGCTTCGGGGGCTGCTACGCTTTCGCGAACTCGAGCAGCTGCGCGGGGTCGGAGATGATCGCGCCCGCCTGCGCCTCCTGCAGGGTGTTCGCGGGATTGTAGCCCCAGTCAACGCCGATCGCGTACGTTCCGGCGTTGTGGGCAACGCGCATGTCGCCGGCCGAGTCGCCCACGTAGGCGGTGCGCTCGGGAGCGCTGTCCAGCTCGCGGATGGTTCGCAGCAAGCCGGTGGGGTCGGGCTTGCGGGGGATATCCTCGCATTCGCCGTGCAATACCTCGAAGATGTCGGGGAGGAATCGCGGGATAACGTCTTTCACGCCGCCCTCGTATTTGTTCGAAAGCACCGCAAGCTTGCATCCTCGCGCTTTCAGCTCGGCCAGCGTTTCGGGCATATGCGGGTAATGGCGCGTGCGAGCATGCCCGGTTTGAGGGTACAGCGCTTTCCAATATTCAAGCGCCTCGGCGCACACGGCCTCGGGGGTTCCTTCGGGAAGGGCGCGGTAGATCAGGCGTTGCGCGCCGTCGCCCACGAAGCTATGGATGGCGGCGTCGGTGTGCGTGGGGTAGCCGAAGTGTGCAAGGGTCTCGTTGGTGACGTGGATGAGGTCGGGCATGGTATCCAGGATGGTTCCGTCCAGGTCGAAGATGAACGTGTCGAATATCGGTTGCGATTCGGTCATCGTTGCCTCCTGAAAATGAAAACGACGGCTCTGGGCCGTCGTTGATGATCGATGGAGCGGGTGACGGGACTCGAACCCGCGAATGCGAGCTTGGGAAGCTCGTGCCTTACCACTTGGCGACACCCGCATGCTTGGCAGGCGCTCCTTGCCATACCGTGTGGGCATTATAGCCTAAAACGCGCGAATGGGGACAGGGAATGGTGAACGCATGCGAAATTCCTCACACCTAGGCATTGCGAATGCGATCTCACCGGCTCATGAATACGGATCGAACTGCCAATCGGGGGCTTTGCGCGAGATGGCGATGCTTTTCTGATCGAGCTGCTCGAACAGCAGCTTCTCCGGTGTGGTTTCAAGCGCATCCGCAAGCTCTTCGACCATTGACAGGCGAACGTTTGCCGTACCTTTCTCGATCTTATTGAGTTGCGGCCGTCCGATGCCGACCATGGCCGCAAAGCAGGTTTTGGTGATCCGCCCCTTTTCGCGCAGACGCTTCACGTTGCGGCCGAGCGTGACGGCCATCTTCGGCTCGTCCGCCGGCATGTTCGCCAGCTCATCGATATGTGGGACGGAAGTCTGCATGCATCGAGCGTAACGGCAGGGTTACGCAACGCTGTAACCTGGCGGTTACGTTCCAGGAGATTTTTTTCAAGAAAAGGAAGCGTTGCGACCTATATATAGGAGTGGGAGAGCGCGAGCTCCCGTGAACACCCTGTTTCGGCCGCATGCCATTTTTATGGTTGTCAATCTGGGATGATACAATGCACGATGATTAATTGGGGCTTGGTGCACGGTTATGGCCGTTCGTCAAGCCGCTGAAGGAAAGTTGAAATCGGGTAGCGTAGGCACCATGCCGGTGGGGAGCCGCATGGAATCTGTGCGGTGCGGAAGAAGGTAACGCATGCCCGAACGGACTGCTGTGAGGAGATCTTGCATGGCATTCAAAAAGAACCGCCGTCCCCAAGCGAACGATCCGCTAGCTTCCCAGGTGCCCGCCGGCTACCGTCCGGCGTTCACTCCCGGCTCCCAAGGCCCTGGCGCAAACAACGCGTTTCGCAATCAGGCGGGCGCGTCGCAGTATTCGCGTTCGAACCCACAGTATTCGGCACAGCGTTCGCGCAAGTCCGCCAAGGGTAAGAAGATCGCCCTTGGCGTGTGCTGCGCGCTGATCGTTGCCCTTATCGGATGCGGAACCGCGTTCGCTGTTTGGTACAACAACGTGAACAGCCAGCTGAATACGGGCGGCAAAACGTCCGAGGAGCTGGAGAACATCAACGAGCAGCTTGTCAGCTCCAGCTTCAACGAGCCGTTCTACATGATGTTGATCGGCTCGGATAAGCGCGAGGGCGATGACGAAGGCGGCGCACGTTCCGACACGAATATCGTCGTGCGCGTCGACCCGACCTCCAACCAGGCAACGCTCGTGTCCATTCCCCGCGACACCATGATCGATATCGACGGCTACGGCACCAACAAGTTCAACGCTGCGTACAATTACGGCGGCGCTGCGGCGACCATCCGCGAGGCAACCCAGCTCACCGGCGCCAGCATCTCGCATTATGCCGAAGTCAACTTCGAGGAGCTGGTCAGCCTGGTCGACGCCGTCGGAGGCGTCGACGTCATGGTCGACGAGCGCATCGACGACACCGATGCCGACAACACCACCGACCACCCCGAGAACCCGCGCATCATCATCGAGGCCGGCGAGCAGCACCTTAACGGCGAGCAGGCCCTGGTGTTCGCGCGTAGCCGCGCCTATGTCGACGGCGACTTCACGCGTACGGCCAACCAGCGCAAGCTCATCCAGGCTCTGGTGGACAAGGTGCTGGCCCTGCCCGTCACCGAGCTGCCCGGCGTTATCCAGGCTGCGGCGAAGTGCGTCACCACCGATATGAAGGTCAACGACATCATCTCGCTGGCGCAGCAGTTCAAAGATGACGGCGATCTGCTCATGTATTCCGCCATGCTGCCTTCCGTCACCGGCTACGTCGACGGCGTTTCCTACGTGTTCGCCGATGAGGACAAGGTCACCGAGATGATGAAGGTCGTCGATCAGGGCGGCGATCCCAGCGGCATCACCGGCTCCACCAGCAAGCTCGCGCAGAAATATGGCGCCGGCTCCTCTGCGGGCGGCTCTTCCACGGGTGGTACCGCTACGGGTAGCGGGATGTACGCCGGCAATGATTACGATACGGGCGGCGCATCCGCCTATAGCGGCGGTTACTCCGCGGGCGGAACCGGCTCTTCGTCCTACTATGGCGGTGCGACGGGCGGTGTCACGGGCGGATACGCCGATACATCGTCTAGCGCATATGGCGCTGGAACGGGCGGGTATTCCGGTTCGGCATCCACCGGCGGCTATGCCGATACGTCCGGCACGGGCGGCTACGCATCGGGAACGGGCACGGGCGGCTACGCAGCTGGTACCGGAACCGGCGCAGGCTCTGCCTACTAGAGGTTTCTTCGGTTTTCGAAAGAGACGCAGTTCATCGCTGCGTCTCTTTTTTCGTTAGGAAGCAAACAGGCCCCGCAATCCTTTTGGATTGCGGGGCCTTGGCGCGTTTGACGATAGGTAACGGATTACTGCTCGGTGGCGTATCCGTCGGGGTTCATAGATTGCCAACGCCAGCTGTCGGCGCACATGCGGTCAAGGTTGTACTCTGCAACCCAGCCGAGCTCGGTGCGCGCCTTATCGCAAGCGGCGTAGTTGGTGGCAACGTCGCCGGCGCGGCGCGGCTTGATCTGATAAGGGATCTCGTGGCCGCAGGCCTTCTCGAATGCATGCACGACATCGAGCACGCTTGAGCCCTTGCCGGTGCCAAGGTTGAAGATGCCCACGCCGCGGCGGCTGCCGTCGACGGCCGCTTCGCCTTCCAGCGATCCCAGGCCCAGCGCCTTGCCAGTGCCCACTTTGCCGCCCATCCATTCAAGCGCCGCTACATGGCCGCGGGCCAGGTCGACCACATGGATGTAGTCGCGCACGCCCGTGCCGTCCGGGGTGTCGTAGTCGTCGCCGAACACGCCGACGCGCTCCAGCTTGCCCACGGCAACCTGGGCAACGTAGGGCAGCAGGTTGTTCGGGATGCCCTTCGGGTCCTCGCCGATCAGGCCGCTTTCGTGCGCGCCGATGGGGTTGAAGTAACGCAGCAGCACGACGTTCCACTCGTTGTCGCCCACGTACAGGTCGGTGAGCACCTGCTCGAGCATGCTCTTGGTCCATCCGTAGGGGTTGGTGCAGTCGTGCTTGGGGCACTCCTCGGTGATCGGGATGAACTCGGGCTCGCCGTACACCGTTGCGCTGCTGGAGAACACGATGTTCTTCACGCCGTGGTTGCGGGCCACGTCGCACAGCACCAGCGTGCCGGCGATGTTGTTCCAGTAGTACTCCAGCGGCTTCTGCACGCTTTCGCCCACTGCCTTGAAGCCGGCGAAGTGGATGATGGCGTCAACGTCGTTTTCGGCGAAGATAGCGTCAAGCGCTTCTCGGTCCAAGATGTTCTGCTTGTAGAAACGCAGCTGGGCGTCGTCGGCGCCGATCCCGCAGATCTTGCGGATGCGGTCGACGGCGATCTGGCTGGAATTGCTCAGGTCGTCCACGATGACCACGCTGTAGCCTCGCTGGATCAGCTCGACGCACGTGTGGCTGCCGATGAATCCGGCACCGCCCGTGACCAGGATGCTCAGGTCCTTCTGGTCTTTCGCCAGTCCCTTGTTTGCCATGAAAGCTCCTTATCCTTTTGAGCATGTCTTGCCTGTACGCGCGAACGCGTTCCAGTTTGCTTCATGGTAGCAGCACGACGGTCCCTTGCATGTAAAGAGTTCGAAAGCAACACGCACGCACGCGGCTTTGAAGGGGGCGGCTGCGGTCGGAGCATAAGGGATCCCGTTCGTTGCGAATCTCATAATTGTTCTTGACCTAGGACAATCACTCTAGTATTCTATTCTCGCTTGGAGATAACATATCTTCGATATCTCCTCCCCCTCGTTTCACTCGTCTGATGTAAAGGCCGCTTCCCCCGCGGCCTTTCGTCATTTTCGGGAGCGCTATCGGTATCCCCCTTCGAGCGAATGGCGTGCCGGCCATCAAGGTTTTTCTGCAGGTCCTTCCAAGAAGCTTGCGGTTCAGGCGATCGATCGGCGTGATTACCCTCGCTTCTCCCCGAATTTCGGCAGCTTTTTCAGCAAAGCCCAGGCGATTTGCTTGTCTTGGGGCGTTTTCAGGAGAGATTCGAAGTCCAGAAACGATACGGCGGTGCGACCGAGCAAGCGGGTCGCCTTCCCGGAGGGAAGGGAGAGATGGTACGCTTGCCCGAGCAGCGCGGCGCTTTTGCCGTCCGCGGCTACGATGCAGATCGGGTCCAAGCCCTCGATTAGGACGAACAGGGCCTGCTGGTCAAGGTCGCCGGATATAACGTACGTGCATGCTTCGCGCCCGTACCCAAGAGCCGCCAATGAGCTATCCATCGCTTTGGCGGCAGCCTCAGAAAGCGGTTCGGAGCTGATGGCGCAGCAGAGCCCGGCGTGGGCCCCGTTCATATATTGGCCGAACAGTTCCCAGGTTTCATCCAATGCGACCTCGTATTTGTTACCGCTCATGGTTTTTTTCACACCCGCTCTTGCCCTTGAAACGCGTTCGCCGTATAACCGAATCATACCAAGAACGAAAGCAGCTGCGAACGACGCTAAGGGCATCGCCGCGGAAACGAAGGAGGACGTTATGTGCACTAACGGCATCAACACCGGTCAATTCGAGATGATGATCGAGCAGATCGACGACCATTTGAAGCTCGAGCGCCGTTGGGCCCATACGCTGGGCCACAAGGCGGGCGACGCCGGCTACGAGAACGTCTCTAAGAAGCTGCACGAGGCCCAGGCGCTCATCGATGATGTGCGCGCATTGCTTGACGAGGCGAAGGACGCGTTGGAAGACGACGCCGAGGCTGCCGGCGGCGTTACGGTGAAATTGGTGTAGCCGGTTATGGCGAACGACCTGATGAGGTTCTCGGTTGCCATGCCCGAGGACCTGTTGGTGAGCTTCGATCGCCTGGTGGCGCGACGGGGTTTGGCGAAGAACCGCAGCGAAGTGGTTCGAGACCTTGTTCGCGATGCGCTGGTGGAAGACGAGTGCGCGATGCCCGGCGTCGAGGTTGCGGGATCGTTGACCATCGTGTTCGACCACCACGCAAACGACCTGCAGGAAAAGCTGCATGCCATCCAGCACGAGTACTTCGGCAACATCGTGTCGTCCATGCATGTGCACCTCGATGAGCACATGTGTTTGGAGGTCATCGTGCTGCGCGGTCATACGGAGCTGGTTCAGAGCATCGCGAACCTCATCCTTGGAACCAAGGGCGTGCAAAACGGCAAGCTCGTGCTCACCGTCGCCGAGCACCACCACGAACACGATTAAACGATCATCGGCCGTGCGGATCGAACGCCGTGCGGCCGTTCGCATATATAAGGAGCAATGCAATGGATACTACGGTCATGCTCGGCCATGGCAGCGGCGGCACCATGATGAAGCGCATCATCGACGAGGTGTTCTTCGCCGCCTATGCAGGCGAAGAGCTTTTGCGCGGCGATGATGCGGCGGTGCTGCCGGCGCCGGCGCAAGGCGAGCGCCTGGCGTTTTCCACGGACAGCTTCGTGGTCACGCCCCATTTCTTCCCGGGTGGCGATATCGGTCGTCTTGCCGTATGCGGCACGGTGAACGACGTTGCCACAAGCGGTGCCACCCCGCGCTACCTGAGCTGCGGCTTCGTGCTGGAAGAGGGCTTTCCCATCGAGGACCTCAAGCGCATTTGCGCCAGCATGGCCGAAGTGGCGAAGGAGGCCGGCGTGCACCTGGTCACGGGCGACACCAAGGTGGTCAACCGCGGCCATGGCGACGGCGTGTACATCAACACCGCGGGCATCGGCACGCTGCGCGAAGGGGTGAACCTGGGCGGCGCGCAGTGCAAGCCGAGTGACAAGGTGCTGGTCAGCGGCACGTTGGGCGACCACGGCATCACCATCATGAGCTGCCGCGAGTCGCTGTCGTTCAAGGCGGATCTGCAAAGCGACGCTGCGCCGCTGAACCACCTCATCGCCGAGGTGCTGGCGGCGGCGCCGGGCACGCGCTGTTTCCGCGACCCCACGCGCGGCGGCCTTGCCTCCACGCTCAACGAGCTGGCGTCGCAGTCTGGCACCGACATCACGGTGGAGGAGGACGCCGTCCCTGTGAAGCCTGCCGTGCAGGGCGCGTGCGATATGCTCGGCTACGATGTGCTGCAGGTGGCCAACGAGGGCAAGATGGTGTGCGTCGTCGCCCCCGAGGACGCCGACGCGGCGCTTGCGGCCATGCGCGCGAACAAGTACGGCGCCGATGCCGCTATCATCGGCGAAGTGTCCGAAGCGCAGCCCGAGCGCGGCTCGAAGGTCTTCCTGCGCACGGCCTTCGGCGGTACGCGCATCCTGGATATGCTGGTGGGCGAGCAGCTGCCGCGCATCTGCTAGACGCGTCTGGGCGAAAACCGGTCGGCTTGGCCCCGTTTCCCCTATGGGAAGCGGGGCTTTTTGCGTGTTCGGGTGGCGGATTTCGGCGTCAAGATGGTCGCGACATGTCCGGAACGCCGTTGCGAAAGCGCCGTCGTAACCGCTCCCCGGGTATTTTCCTGATTCGTATTGCAATCATCGGCAGTAGTGGTATTGTGCCTGCATTGCTTAATTGGGGTATGACCCGGTAGCATTTCGCCGGGGCTTATAGACGAGAAGGAGTTACCATGGCACATCCGGTTATTGTGGCTGACGAGTGCATCGGCTGCGGCATTTGCGTTGACGCCTGCCCGCAGGAGGTCCTGGAGGTCAACGGTGGCGTTGTCGAGGCTGTGAACGAGGAGAACTGCATCGCTTGCGGCGACTGCGTCGAGGAGTGCCCGATGGGCGCCATCCCCGAGGTCGTCGAAGAGTAACCTCTGTCGTTGATCGCATTGAACGAGGCCCTTGCCTATATATAGGCAAGGGCCTCGTTGCGTATAGGGTGCGGTAAAGTTCGGGCCGGGTCCTAGGCAAGGCTTTCGCGATTTGGGGACGCAGAGGTCAAGGGCGGCGTTGCGAAAGGGGAGGGGCATCGCCAGCGCCGGCGTTTGAGCGGGTACGGGGCCTTGCGTCGAGTTTCCTTCTGGAATCTATTGCTTGGCGACTGAGATCTTGCAAGTCGTATCACACTCGCGGTTGAGCCTAGATTTGGCTCCTGTGTGGGCGCTATTCTCCGAGAACGATCTTTGTTTTCCCAGTTCAAACACTTGATAGAGAAAACTCAACCTATTTGACATTTTGGTGTTGACAAAACGTAACGTTATATTTCGCAAATAACTTGACATGCCCAGACTTAGATTTTATAGTACGAATCGTTGGAAAAAGGCTAAGCCCCTAAAGCCTAGCCACAGTATCTGATTTCGGTTACATAACTCCAAGTGAGAGGAAGCAATCATATGAGCAAGATTCTGGGTATCGACCTTGGCACCACCAATTCCGCCATGGCCGTCATGGAAGGATCCGAGCCCGAGATCCTCGTGAACGCCGAGGGCGACCGCACCACCCCGTCCGTCGAGGGCTTCCGCAAGGACGGCGAGCGCGTGGTCGGCAAGGCCGCTAAGAACCAGGCCGTCACCAACCCCGAGAACACCGTTTCTTCCGTCAAGCGCTTCATCGGCCGCTCCTTCGCCGAAACCCAGGCAGAGCAGGCGAAGGTCAGCTACAAGGTGCAGGCAGGCAAGGACGGCCGCACCGTCGTCGACATCGACGGCAAGGACTACACGCCCGAGGAAATCTCCGCAATGGTCCTGCAGAAGCTGAAGAACGATGCTGAGAAGCAGGTCGGCTCGCCCATCACGCAGGCCGTCATCACCGTCCCGGCATACTTCAACGACGCTCAGCGTCAGGCCACCAAGGACGCCGGCAAGATCGCCGGCCTCGAGGTCCTGCGCATCATCAACGAGCCTACGGCAGCTGCTCTGGCTTACGGCCTCGACAAGACGAACAAGGACGAGAAGATTCTCGTGTTCGACCTGGGCGGCGGTACGTTCGACGTGTCCATCCTGGAGCTCGGCGACGGCGTCTTCGAAGTTGCCGCTACCGCAGGCGACAACCAGCTGGGCGGCGACGACTGGGATCACCGCGTCATCGATTGGCTGGCCGACAAGTTCGCCAAGGACAACGGCGGCATCGACCTGCGCAAGGACAAGATGGCCCTGCAGCGCCTGAAGGAGGCTGCCGAGAAGGCCAAGATGGAGCTGTCCAGCACCACGCAGGCCAACATCAACCTGCCGTTCATCACCGCTGATGCCACCGGCCCGAAGCACCTGGACTACACGCTTACCCGTGCCGAGTTCGAGTCCATCACCAAGGACCTTCTGGACCGTTGCCGCAAGCCCGTCGAGCAGGCGCTGCGCGACGCTGGCATGTCCCAGGGCGATATCGATGAGGTCATCCTCGTCGGCGGTTCCACCCGTATGCCCGCCGTGCAGGAGCTGGTGAAGCGCATGACCGGCAAGCAGCCGAACATGTCCGTAAACCCCGATGAGGTCGTCGCCATGGGCGCTGCCGTCCAGGGCGGCGTGCTCGCCGGCGACGTCGAGGGCATCCTGCTGCTCGACGTCACGCCCCTGTCCCTGGGCGTGGAGACCATGGGCGGCATCATGACGAAGATGATCGACCGCAACACCACCATCCCCACCCGCAAGACTGAGGTGTACTCCACGGCTGCAGACAACCAGACCTCCGTTGAGATCCACGTGCTGCAGGGCGAGCGCCAGATGGCCAAGGACAACAAGACGCTGGGCAAGTTCCAGCTGACCGGCATCCCGGCTGCCCGCCGCGGCGTGCCGCAGATCGAGGTCACGTTCGACATCGACGCCAACGGCATCGTGAACGTGTCCGCTAAGGACCTGGGCACCGGCAAGCAGCAGCAGATCACCATCAGCGGCTCCACGGCTCTGAACGACGAGGAAGTCGACCGCATGGTCAAGGACGCTGAGGCCCATGCCGAGGAGGACAAGAAGCACAAGGAAGAGGTCGAGACCCGCAACAACTGCGATGCGCTGGTCAACGCCACCGAGCAGACCCTGAACGAGCTGGGCGACAAGGTGCCTGCGGACTCCAAGTCCGCCGCCGAGGAGGCCATCAACGAGGCGAAGACGGCTTTGGCCGGCTCCGATATCGAGGCCATCAAGGCTGCCACCGAGAAGCTGCAGCAGGCAGGTTACAAGCTGGCCGAGGTCGCATATAGCCAGCAGGGCGCCGATCAGGCGGCCGGCGCGGCAGCGGGCGCTCAGCCCGATGACGGCCCCATCGAGGCCGACTACGAGGTCGTCGACGACAAAGAAGGGAAGTAAGCGCCATGACGATGCAGAGCACGCCCGAGCCTGAGCGCGCAACGCAGGATCAGGGCACCCAAATCCCCATTCAGGATGAAGCGTCCGAAGCGAAGCAGGAAGGCGCCGCCCAGCAGGGCGGCGCTGCCCCCGAGGCCGCTGACGCCGCATCTGATGCGGTCAAGGAGGCCGAGGAGGTGCTCGACGCTCAGGCCGAAGAGGCTCCCACCAACGATGAGCTGGTGGAGAAGGCTCAGGCGGAGGCCAAGGACTGGCAGGACAAATACCTGCGCTTGCACGCCGAGTGGGATACGTATCGCCGTCGTACGGCCGAACAGCGCGAGCAAGAGCGCCTTCGTGCCGGCGAAAAGCTGGTCGAGAAGCTCCTGCCCGTCATCGACGACTTCGAGCGCACCATCGACTACGCCGAGAAGAACGGCGAGGCCGGTTTGATCGACGGTGTGAAGGCCGTGCACAGCAAGTTCGTGAACGTGCTGGAAACCGGCGGTGTGCAGGTCATCGATCCTGCCGGCCAGGCTTTCGATGCGCTCGAGTGCCAGGCGGTCGCCACGGTCGACGATGCGTCCGTTCCGGATGAGACGGTGCATGAGGTGTACCAGAAGGGCTACAAGATGGGGACGAAGGTTCTCCGAGCCGCAATGGTCACCGTCACCACGGGCGGCCCGAAGAGGCCCAAGCCCGAGAGCGAAGACGAATAGATAGCTTTTGCGAGGGCGGGCGGTATGGTCCGCCCTCGTGCTTACTTAAGAAAGGAAGGTGGAGCGCATGCCGGCTACTCCGGATTACTACAAAACGCTGGGCGTTCCGCGCACGGCGACCACCGACGAGATCAAGAAGGCGTTCCGCAAGCTAGCGCGTAAATACCACCCCGATGCGGGCGGCAGCGAGGCCAAGTTCAAGGAGATCAACGAAGCCTACGAGGTCTTGTCAGACGATAAGAAGCGCAAGCTGTACGACCAATACGGCACGGCGAACGAGAACCAGATTCCCCGAGGATGGGGCGGTGGCTCCGTAAACGTCGAGGACATCTTCGGCGGCGCCGGTGCGGGCGGTTTCGGCAGTTGGGCCGATATCCTCGAAAGCATTCGCCGTGGCGAGGGCGCATTTGGCTCGAACTGGGATTTCAACGGTGCCGGCGCCAGCGGCTTTGCGGGTCGCCAGCCGCGTCCGCGCAAGGGCCAGGACATGAACGTCACGTTGAACGTCACGTTCGAAGAGGCGTTTTCCGGCACGGAGAAGCGCGTCACCGTTCGCGTACCTGGTCGTGCCGATGCGGAAACGCTTACCGTCAAGGTCCCTGCGGGCGCCGTCGATGGTGGACGTTTACGTTTCCGCGGCAAGGGCGCGCCCGGCGAGTCGGGCGGTGAAGCCGGCGATCTGCTGGTCACCACCCGCATCCAGGACCATCCGTATTTCAAGCGGGATGGCGCGGATGTGCTCATCGATGTGCCCGTCAACGTGGCGGAAGCCGCATTGGGCGCCAGCGTGGTCGTCCCTGCACCCGACGGCACGAAGGTGCGCGTGAAGGTGCCTGCCGGAACGCAGGACCAAACGGTCATGTCGGTTCGCGGCAAAGGCGCGCCGAAGGTGAAGGGTTCCGGTAACGGCGACCTGAAGATCACCATCAAGGTGCAGGTTCCCAAGTCCATGAACCCGCAGCAGCAAAAGGCTATGGAGGCGTTTTTGGAGGCGTCGCCCGATGATGTAAGGAGCTGGTAGGCATGCCCGAATGGAACGATCGCAACCGGCCCCTGTACATGATCGGCGTAGCCGCCGAGCTGGCGGGCGTGCATCCTCAAACCCTGCGAGCTTATGAGCAGAAGGGATTGGTTACGCCCCAGCGCACCAGCGGCAATACCCGCATGTACTCGCAGGCGGATATCGAGCGCCTGTCCCTTATCAACGAGCTCACCGGCGAGGGTATTAACCTTGCCGGCGTCATCCGCATCCTCGATCTGCAAGGCCGCCTGGTCGATCGCGATCAGGAAATCGACGACCTGCACAAACGGGTTCGCCGTCTTGCCGATCGCGTGCACGAGTTGGAAACGCGCGAAAGCGTGAACTCCCTCGTGCAGTCGCCCACGGCGATCGTCGTCCGCCGACCCAGCTCGCTTTTGTAAACAAATGCGTTGAACCGATTCAAAGGAGGTTCGCATGAGATTAGATAAACTTGCCGTTACCGCTCAGGAGGCCTTCCAGGCCTCGATGGGCGTTGCCGGCGATGCGCAATCCAGCACCATCGAGCCCATTCACTTGCTCAAGGCCATGCTGGACGCATCGGAGAACAACCTGTCCGCTATCATCAAGCGCATCGGCGCCGATCCGGCGCAGCTGTCGCAAAACGTCGATGCCGCCATCGCCGCCATGCCGAAGGCCAGCGGCTCTACCATGCCCATGGCTATGCCCAGCAACAACCTTATGAAGGTCATCGACAACGCCGTGAAGGCGGCGGAGCGCATGGGCGACAGCTACGCAACCACCGAGCACCTGCTCATCGCCTTGGCTCAGGACAAGGGCGACGCCGGCCGCGTGCTCAACGGTCTCGGCATCACGGGCAAAACCGTTGAGGAGGCGTACAGCTCCCTGCGCGGTTCCACCCGCGTCACCGATCAGCAGAGCAAGCCTGAGCTCGATGCCTTGAACCAGTACGGTCAGAACCTTACGCAGAAGGCGCGCGAGGGTAAGCTCGACCCGGTCATCGGCCGTTCCGAGGAAATCCGCCGCACCATCCAGGTGCTCAGCCGCCGCACGAAGAACAACCCCGTGCTCATCGGCGAGCCCGGTGTTGGCAAAACCGCTATCGTCGAAGGCCTGGCGCAGCGCATCGTCGCAGGCGATGTCCCGTCCGGCCTGAAGGACCACGATGTCATCGCGCTCGACCTGGGCGCCATGGTCGCGGGTGCTAAGTACCGTGGCGAGTTCGAGGACCGCTTGAAGGCGGTTCTGCGCGAGGTCAAGGAGTCGGACGGCCAGATTATCCTGTTCATCGACGAGTTGCACACCATCGTCGGCGCCGGTTCCACGGGCGATAGCTCCATGGATGCGGGCAATATGCTCAAGCCGGCCCTGGCACGTGGCGAGCTTCATGCCATCGGCGCGACCACGCTCGACGAGTACCGCAAGTACATCGAAAAGGATGCCGCTCTTGAGCGTCGTTTCCAGACGGTCATGGTCAGCGAGCCCACGGTCGAGGACACCATCGCCATCCTTCGCGGCCTGAAGGAGAAGTACGAGATCCACCATGGCGTGCGCATCACCGATGCGGCCATCGTCGCCTGCGCGGAGCTGTCGAACCGCTACATCTCCGATCGCTTCCTGCCCGACAAGGCTATCGACCTCATGGACGAGGCGGCCAGCCGTCTGCGCATTGAAATCGACAGCATGCCCGAAGAGGTCGATCTGGCGGAGCGCAAGCTCACCCAGATGCAGATCGAGGAGCAGGCGCTCATGAAGGAGACGGACGAGGTCAGCCGCGAACGCCTTGAGCATCTGCGCAAGGAAATCGCCGACGCGAAAGACTCCTTGTCGAAGCGCAAGGCTGAATGGCAGAACGAAAAGGACGTCATCGAGGACGTCCAAACGCTCAAGGCCGATCTCGAGGCTGCGCAAACCGAAGAGGAGCGTGCAACCCGCGAAGGCGACCTGGTGAAGGCCTCTGAAATCCGCTATGGCCGTATCCCCGAGCTGCAGCGCAAGCTGGAGCAGGCCGAGCAGGCCCTGAACGACAAGCAGGAAGACGGCGCCATCCTTAAGGAGGAGGTGTCGCAGGAGGAAATCGCCGAGGTGGTGTCCACCTGGACCGGCATCCCCGTGTCCAAGATGATGCAGGGCGAGATGGAGAAGCTCGTCGACCTCGAGGACAAGCTGCATGAGCGCGTCATCGGCCAGGACGAAGCGGTCTCGGCGGTCGCCGGCGCTATCCGCCGCAACCGTGCGGGCCTGTCCGACCCGAACAAGCCCATCGGCAGCTTCCTGTTCCTCGGTCCCACCGGCGTGGGCAAGACCGAGCTGGCGAAGGCGCTGGCGGAATACCTGTTCGACAGCGAGAAGGCCATGGTACGCATCGACATGTCCGAGTACATGGAGAAGTTCAGCGTGCAGCGCCTGATCGGTGCCCCTCCGGGATACGTCGGCTACGACGAGGGCGGCCAGCTCACCGAGGCGGTTCGCCGTCGTCCGTACAGCGTCATCCTGCTTGATGAGGTGGAGAAGGCTCACCCCGACGTCTTCAACATCTTGCTGCAGGTTCTCGATGACGGCCGCCTGACGGACGGCCAGGGTCGCTTGGTGTCGTTCAAGAACGCCATCATCATCATGACCAGCAACATCGGCTCCCAGGCTATTCGCGAATACGAAAGCGCGAACGCTCAGAAGGAGACCATGGGCGACGTCATGGAAAACGTCATGAAGGGCGATGTGGAAACGGCGGCGAAGAGCTTGGCGGAGCTGTCCAACAAGATCAACGATGCGCTTCGCAACACCTTCCGCCCCGAGTTCCTCAATCGTATCGATGAGGTCATCACGTTCCATGCGCTGTCCATCGCCAACATGGAGCCCATTGTCGAGCTGCAGCTCAACGACGTGCGGCAGCGTTTGGCCGATCGCCGCGTCACGCTCGACGTCACGCCCGCCGCTATGGATCATCTGTCCATCGACGGTTTCGATCCGGTGTATGGTGCGCGTCCTTGCAAGCGCTTGGTGCAGCGCGAGATCGTCGACCGCATCGCGCAGAAGATCGTCGAGGGCAAGCTGCCCGATCGCAGCCATGTGCTCATCGACATCGACGAGGTAACCGACGAGTATGTTTGCCGCGTCGAGCCGCCGCTGGAGCTTGACGCCGTGCCGGTCGACTAGCCAGGCGGCCGTGCGTCGCGCTTTTCGCGGCGCAGCTGCAAGCACATAACGAAAAAGAGCGCCTGCCGAGTTTCATCTTGGCAGGCGCTCTTCGTTTGTATGCGAGGTTAGAGCTTCTCGTCGTCGGCCCTTCGGCCGCATCAGCGGCGCAGGGCTTAGCGTTCAACCAGGTCAAGCAGCTCTTGTTTGCTATGCACATCGAGCTTCGAGTAGATATGCTTCGTGTGGCCCTTCACGGTGTTCTCTGTCAGGTACAGCGTCTCGGCGATGTACGCCTTCGTGCGTCCTTTGCACAGCAGCTGCATGATCTCAAGCTCGCGCGGCGTCAGCTTGTGCTGCTTGCCAACTTCCTCGCAGCGCTCTTCAAGGCTTCGGTAATCCGCCGGCGCGCTCACCGGCTCGCCGCGCAATTCTGCGAACAGCCACTTCGTATCCTGGTCGCGCATTTCCAGGCAGAACGAGGACACCAACAGCAGCACGAACATCAAGGCGACCACGATCACGGCATCGTGCTCGCCGCCTGAATACGCGGGGGACATCATCGATCCGATGGCGAACGGCGCCGTATAGCAGGCCCAGCCGATGCCGAAGACCCACGGGGCGGGAAGCTTCGAATGCTGCGCAACGTCGGACAAGGTTAACCAAGCGAATAACACGATAAGGTCCCAAGCGCTGCTTTCCACGCATCGAAGCACGGTCATTTCGGGAAACGCGGTCTGGCTGAGCATATCCAGTGCCAGCACCAAAAGCGCGATGCGCCACAGTTGGGAGAAGTTAAACGGCTTGTTCAGCCGCACTACCACGAACAGCACGATGCCGGAGATAACCATTTCCAGCAGACGCCCGAGCAGAAAGTCGATGGCGGGCACTTGGGATTGGTTTCCCGAGAATCGGCTCACCAGGAATGCGGTTACGAAGCTGAACGCGGCAATGGTCACAGCTACCTTCCATAGCCCTCGCATGTTGTGGGAGTCAAAGCGAATGACGGCCTTTTCCGCGCTGGCGTTTTCCACGCCGGTGAGCGCGACGCGGCACATCCACACCGAGGCGACAGGTAGCAGCATGGCGAACACGCATTGGGCCTCAATGGGGACGAAATGCGTGAGCGCTTTCAGCGTCGACCCTCCGATGTTGGCCAGTAGCAGGTAAACCACCGCATGGCGCAAATCGAGCTTCGCGTAAAACGTGCCCCACTGCAGGTATAGCCAGCCAAGAGCGCATGCGCATAGGGCCATGGCGGCAGATTGGAGCGGAATCGAGGGGATTGCGGTAAGCGTAAGTGCGAGCAGCAGCGCTCCTAGCGCGCCGGACGCGCCGACAACCGCTGCGGAAATTCCAGAGGTGAAAAACGTTGGTGCTGTGCGCGAAACGGCGGCGAACAGCAAAACGGCCACCGCCAGCAGAAGATAGGAAAACGTCCAGGGAAGCTGGGCGGAGGGGCTGACTCCTCCGAATGCGTTGATTAAAAAGCCCCAAGCCAGCGGACATGCTATGCCCGTTGATGCAAACGCGGTCATCTTGACGCTAAAGCGCGGCTTGTTGCCGGCAGGTTTATGGTTCGACTCCAGTTTCGCTGATGCTGCAGTTTTCATTTCGCCCCTTCTCTCAGGGGGAATGGTAGCATACGCGGTTAACAATGAGCTTGCGCCCCAAGAAAAAGAAGCATAACAATCTGACCAGCGAAAATACCCGAGGCACCCCCTTTCGGGTAAGTAAAGAAAACCGTGTGGCGAGTCGAAAATAACCACCAAAGGGTGGCGCGCGGCTGCCTGACCCGGCGTACTATCCATGTTGTCGGGAGCGAAGCCGCACCTTGGTCTTAGCCGAAACCCAGTTTCAGCCGAGGCCGTTTCGCCAACTGTTTGCGGCTTGCGCTCATGCGACGAAAGAGATGGAGCGTTGACAATCGATAGCACATCCGCGGAAGCTCGCAACGCCGAACGACCAACCCCCTCCGGTCGAGCGCATCCCCATAACGCGCAGGCGATTCCCCCTCACTAAGCGTCGCTTCCGAATCTCCTCCATGGCCCGCGAGCCCCCTTCTCGCGGGCCGCTTCTTTTTCAGGGGGGTTAGCCATTCAGGTAAGAAAGCGTAGTTCGAGCGTCGACAAGCAAGCACGTTCGGGCAGCGATAAACGGGCATAGGAAGAGAACCAAGCGCAAAAGCAGCGGTCGCATGAGCCGAACCTCTTCAATATATCTGTATATCCATATCGCGGCATCGAACGCCGCTCGGCCGAACGAGCGAATCCAGCGCGAGCGAAAGAGCGCGGCCTCGCAATGCTTCAAGGGCACTCCTCTAAAGCTAGTCATATTAAAACCGCCCCCTTGCTCCATTTGAACTGTCTTTCGTTTCTCATGTTCAAGAAAAGGAGGCGGGTCAGGAATGGAGCAAGGGGGGCTTGCCGCTATACAGTGCACCGAGCGGGAGTCGGGGGTTGGTGATTCAGCTCCCTTCTTTGTGCGTATAGGCGAAAAAGGCTCGCGCAACCACCTGCAGCCCGCTCTGCGAAGCCTCGCTGTGCCCGGCCGAATGTCCCTTCGCACCCTCGACGCGGTCGAAGATGGCGTATGTTGCCCATGCGGGAAGCGGACCGAGTTCTCTGCCTCCGTCGGATTCGCTCGGCTTCGCCGCCACGAGATGTTGCGATGGCCTGGTTAACGCTTTCAGTTCTAAAGCCGTGCAGTCTGCCCATTCGCCATAAGGGCGCACTGAGAGTCCGGGCATTGCTCCGCGGCGCATATATATAGGACGTCCAAACGCAGCGAGGGAAAATCATGAAGCGGCAAATCGTCCCGCCGGGATCCGCCCCATGCTGCCCAACGCCCTGCGTCCCGACGCTGCGAGCGCTGTCATGTCGGGCAGAGCCCCGCGCTCCCGTCGCCGCGGTTCGACCCAACGCCTTCTGGTCCAAGCTCCACTGCCCGTCGATATGCCGTGCGGAGAGCAGCGAGATTGCGTGCCGCGCCGCAGCCGCATCCGCGTATAGGCCGCCCGGGTGCGGGGAAGGCCGTGTGCCTCGCGTTCCGTCTCCTGTCGTCGCGGCTTGCGGATGCACAGTGCAACGTGCCCTGCTCCGGGCGCGCCCCGTCCACATACAGAGAAGGGCGCAACGCGCCCGAATCCCCCTAGCTCCCAGGGGCCGCATGGCGCCAGCGAGCCCCTCCGAACCCCAAATGTGTGCAGAATGTGAAGATGACGCCGAACGCGAAATAGTTCTGGACACGGCCCGGGGAGGCGCGTATTATTC
>CAKUJT010000048.1 GCA_934661765.1 uncultured Senegalimassilia sp. | reverse complement strand
TGTGGCTTATTCACTGAGATATAAAAGGTTGAAAAACCTTGAATTTTCAATAAAAAACACTTGATTATATGAGGAGGTGCAAGTTTGAAAAAAAGCAGAAAACTGGTATTGCTGCTATGTGTGCTTCTGATTTTCGGCAGCACATCAACGGCTTTCGCAAAAGAAGAAAACGAAATAACGAAGACGTATACATTTTATCCAGAGTCAAAGTCAAATCTAAAGTATGATGTGCCTGAGAAAATAGATAAAGACGGCAAAGAGTATGAGTTTAAAGATGTGAAATACAGGATCAATGATAAAAAGTCAAAAGAAGTGACAAAGTCTGTAACGAGCAGATCGAAAGAGTATCCGAAGACCTTAAAGGATACTGTATCGGGCAGGGAAGTCACACTTGTGGCAGAAACGCCGCAGTGGAAAGAAGTAAATGCAGAAGGGCTAATAAAAACTATAGAGTATAAAAATGAAAGCGATATACCGCAAACGATAAAAGACAGCAAGCCTTCTTCTGACGGAACACAGATCGAGATCACGATGCAGCTTGCAGGAACGGAAGCTCTTTCAAAGACAGAAGAGTTTTCAGCCCCGGCAAAGTTCTACTCGCCATATCCGGACAGTACGCAATATATGTTCAATGGTAAAATCGTAGAGCTTTCAGGAAATTCTCCCGAGTGGGGAGACTATAAAGCAGATGTCAAAGCATATCTGGGGCTCAACGGTAATACATATCAGATCAGCAGCGGCAGATGGACAAGCCAGCCGGTAAAGCAGGGCGATCAGTATGTCAGAACTGCAAGTTTCACAGGAACCAAGCAGGTGCCTTTTTACCGTGCTACATATAAGGAAACAGCAGATACAACACGTCAGTATACGGCAGATATAACATATTCATATATAACAGCAGAGGCAGTGGCTGTATATGAACCTGTAGATAATACAAGTATAGGTAAAATAATTGCAATCGGTGCCGGAGTCATCGTATTTGTCATACTTGTGATAGCTTTAATATATCTTTTAAGCAAAAAAAGAAAAGAAAAATAAAAAAAGAACAAATGTTTGCGTTGTGTGAGAATTAGTGTATAATAAAGAAAAACAGATACTCGTGAAACGGAGGGGAGGAAGTAGTATGGAGATAAAGAAAGTTACGCTGGATTCCTGGGCAGAGGAAAGTAAAGCATCTGAAAATACGCTGTTTCAAATGGATCTTGATGATGATGTGATCGCAAAGCTTTATGAAAAGCATGCAGATAAGCTGGAGCAGTATAAAAGAAGTATGGAAGGTCAGGAGAATGAGTAAACTTCAGGTAGTGAGAAGCAGACTTAAAAATAAAGAGCTGCACAGCAGGACACCGATAGCTGCATCTATAGATGTGGCTTTTTTATTTGCAGAAGAAATGCGGCAAAGACCACAAGGTACAGCTGGCCTTTTGAATCTCAATACAAAAGGCCAGGTGATCAATGTGCAGTTTGGAGATATCGAGACTTTTAGAAATGTAAGAGAAGTCATATCAGCTGCCATACTTTCAAATGCTGCAGCGAGTGTGATGATAAGTAATGTAGATATAACTGATGATATGAAACTTCTTACAAGCAGATATAAATATGCCCTTCAGCTTTGCAGCATAACGCTGGTCGATCATGTGTGTATTTCCAGATCAGCAGGTTGCAAAAGCTATCTTTCGAAAGGGATAATGGATGATCTAAAGGATGGCAGCAATATCCAGAGCACGGTAAAAAGGCTTGATCTAGATTCAGGAAAGAGCCAGGATCTTGTTAGAGTGGGGTTTGAAACTGAACGCTTTTTTGAAAGCGGAGAAAAAACGCCTGTATCAAAAGAAAGTGCTGTAGATATGGTGGCAAAGGATATTGCATATATGGATAGAGAAGCTTTATATGTCATATCGCTTCGAAACGGTGAGCCTGTCAATGCGAATATGGTTTCACAGGGGAGCCTGTCAGAAGCAGTTTCAGAACCGAGAGAGATATTTAAAGTCCCTCTGCTTACCGGTGCGACATCCGTAATCCTTATGCATAATCACCCGTCCGGCAGTACTGACCCGAGTTTTTCAGACATATATACGACGATCAGGATGCAAAATGCCGGAAAACTTTTAGGTATAGAAGTGGAAGATCATATCATCGTAGGTGCGCTTAGTGAGCAGAAGCAAAGCGTTCTTGAATCAGATGAATATAGAAAACAGTTGTCGAAGCTGGCTGATGAACTGCATATCGAATTCAAAAATATCAAAGATCAGCAGCCGGTATTCAAGCCATCTGGAATCTCAGGGAAAAAGCTGAAGAAGGAAAGAAAAGAAACGGAGAAAAGTAAAGTATCGCAAAAAGGAGCAAATGATAAATTTATAAAAGATTATATACAGCAGGCGCACAATGGAAGTGTGGCAGAAAGAGAGAGGGATCATGAAAAATAAAGTGAGAAGAATAACAAAAAACATGAAAACAAAAACAGCAATAGCTGCACTGGCAGCATATGCAGTATTGCTTACTGCTGCATCAAGCGCGAGTCCCGTCTTTGCGGACAAACTCGCTGATGCAGCAAATTCAGCAGCAAACGGGATATCAGCAACGGCCGTAGGTGCGTTGAAACCGATCATCATAATCATACTTATAATAACTGGCTTCATTTTCCTAGGTGTAGGTGGACACCGAAAAAAAGATGAAGCAAAAGAAACGGCATGGGAGAAGATACTCGGTATAGTGCTTATTATTTCGGCAGCTCCGGTAGCCGCGCTCATCCTGGGGTGGTTCTAAGAGGTAAAATGATGTCTTTAAAATTCATAGAGAGCCTTTTTAGGAAGGATTATGATAATTCATATAACAATGAGAGTTATATGAATTATCAGGAAAGAAAGCGGTTGATGAATTTCAACCGCTTTTTCAGTAAAAGGAAAGTTTTCACAGGCGTATATACGGCAGCTTCGGTTTTGATACTGATATTTGCAGTAGCTGCTGTAAATCAGCTGCAGAGGCTTTTTTCAGGCATATCGCCGGATGCATCTGTGTCTGATGAAAAAATATCGCTGGTATCAACGATCATCAGCTGTCGCTGGCTTATTATCATCGCAGCTGCAGCACTGTTTGTATATTATTTTGTGTTTGCATATAAGGTCAGGACAGCTTTTGGAAACCTGAATGTAGGTCAAAAAGGCACTTCGCGCTGGACTACACGTAAAGAGCTTGATGAACAGTTCGTCAAAATAGATGAAAGAGAGACTGAATTCAAAGGCATGGGCGGTATACCGATAGCCAGGCAGGGGGACAAGCTTTATATCGATAATACGAATGTAAATAATCTCGTGATAGGCGGCACCAGGTCAGGAAAAGGTCAGACTGTGATAGAGCCGATGATAGAGATAATATCGCGTGCAGAAGAAAAATGCAGCATGATCATAACGGATCCCAAAATGGAACTTGCGAATAAATCGCTGCCGCTTCTAAAAAAGCGCGGATATGAGACTCATATACTTAATCTCATCGATCCTGAGTATTCGATGGGATATAATCCGCTGACGCTTATCATACAGGAATATAAAGACGGTAATGAAGATATAGCGCAGCAGCTTACTTCTTCTCTTGCTTACACCGTGCTTCCTCGCGGTGAGGAAAAAGATCCTTACTGGACTGATCAGGCAAGAAACGTATTCACTGCAGCCGTTTATGCAGACCTCGAAGATAATATAAAGCTTGATGCAGAAAACAACATGAGATGGAAACATAGACATGAGGAAGAGGAGGATAGAAGAGAGACGCTTTATTTTAAAAAGCTTTATGGCGATGATTATCAGAGTTTCCTTTTGAAACGTCATATAGATGATATTTTGAAAGTAGAAGCTGATATAAGCGATGAGGACATCTTATCAGAGCTTGATCTTATGCAGAAATACGGAGCTCTTTCTAAAGAGCTTGATGGTTTGCAGTTCTTTGATCAGTTCAGTATTGAAGATATCTGCAGTATCCGTGAGTTAAAATATAAAGAAAGCACATTTAAGAGAAAGGAATACAGACCGAGCAATGAGAATGAAAAGAAAATCAATCTTCACAGCATAGTAAAAATGTGCAACTCACTTTATTCGATAAAGATACGTGCAGGATGGACAGGACTTGATGAATACTTTTTCAAACGAAGCGAGGATAACTTTGCGAGGGCTCTTTATTCTGCTGTAATGAGCGCATCCGAGCAGACGAAAGGCACGATAATGTCCGTATTTTCGAATAAGATAACGACGTTCAACTTTAACAGCATCGGGAAGATGACGGCAGAAAGTACACTTGATTTTTTCGATGTGGGGTTTGGCGAAAAATCTGTTGCGGTGTTTATCGCACTTCCGGATTATGATACATCAAACTGGTTCATAGCTACTGTTTTTATAAATCAAATGTATTTTACTCTTGCAAAACTTGCAACAGCAATGCCTGAAAACAAGCTGCCAAGAAGAGTGAGTTTTATGCTCGACGAGTTTGGAAACATGCCGCCGCTTGACAACATGGAAAGTATAGTGACTGTTTGCCTTGGAAGAAATATAACGTTTACTCTTGCTATACAGTCGACAAAGCAGCTCACGAGAAAATATGATGATGCTGACAGCATTATCAAGGGTAATTGCGGAAACTGGGTCTATATCATGAGCACAGATATGGAGACGGTAAAGGAAATATCTGAGATGCTCGGGAGCGAAACGATAACGACAGTAAACCGTACAGGCAAAAAGCTTTCGATAACAAAAGAGCTTACAGAAATGACTGATGAAAAAGAACTTATGACTATGCCTGAGCTTTTGAAGCTTGAAATGGGTGAGTCGATCGTTTTAAGACCTATGTACCGTCAGGCAAGAGGCACGGTATCGGGCGTGGCGGTCAAAGCCACACCGATAGCAAACATGGGAGAGTACCGTATGAAGTATGCTCATGAATATTTAAGTGATTTGATGCCGGCGGATCAGCTGCTGTATGAGAGCGCAAACCTTGAGAAGATACGAAAGCGGGCAGCACATTTAAAGAAGCAGAAGCTGAATATAGTAGATGCAGGTATCGAAACAAGAAAATATATCGACCTGAAAAAGAGGATAAGGAGCGGACAGGAGTATTATGAGTTTTTAGAACGTATGCAGGAGCCTTTCGTTCCATATGAAGAAGAAAGATCATATGAGAATGCTGTCAAGCTCAATATGGCGCTGAATTGTCTTAATATAGGTGAAGATCGTCAGTTATATACAAATGCCGGTCTGATAGTAGATTCAGAGATACAAAATCCAGAATATGTCCTTATCAATTCAAAACTGGTCGAGTATGCAAAACAGCTTATTGAATGTGATGACATAGAAACAAGAGAAAGAGGGTTTTCGCTTCTTGATCTCGTTTTGCCGCTTGCGGACAAACCAGCATCAGAAGGAGGGGTCGTATGAATACAGTAAATCTGAATTCGATCAGAAGAAGAGATGAAATAATGTACCATGCTCTCTTGATAGTGTGCATCAGCTGCATGATATATTTTATTTTGTTTCCGCAGACAGTATCAGCGGAAGATGCAGAAATAACAGTACTAAAACAACTTAGCAATATGGAGACAGACAGTATCTCAAATTTCGGAACAAACGCTATACGCGTGATAGGATTTGCTGTAGTAAAATTCCTTGCATGGATGGGCGATTCGCTTTTTAAGGGACTGCAGCAGATGTTTGATGCACTTACATTTACATACAGTGATGAACTTGTAAGTCTGGTAAATCGTTATTCTGTGCTGTATAAATCATTTTTTCTTGTCGCAGTTGTAGGTCTGGGATTTTATCTGCTGGCAGGCAAAGGAAAGAAAGAACTCAATACGGTGACATGTATCGTTGTGATGATCCTGATACTTTCTTCTATGCCGCTTATGATGCAGAAAATAAGCAGACTCACGATTGCATCTTCAACTTTTGTAACAGAACAGTGGAACAAGGAAAGTAATGAAGAAAAGGTGACATCGATCGCAGGTACAGTTTTAAAGGAGTCTATAGTAGACCTTAGAAAAGTGGATAAAAATATGACAGATACATCGCTTCCAAGCGGACTTAAAAAAGACCAGGGATATAACAGTTTCAATTCAAATACATGGCGATCGATAGATATAAATGCATACATGGATTATGAAAGCAGCAATTATACTCTTGAACATAAATCTGTTTGGGAGAACAAAATCGTTCCCTCAGGTGAAGCAGGGGAGTACGAACTTGAAAAGATAGACGGCTGGACAAAGCTTAATAGCAGCTATTATTACAGATACCAGGTGACGAGCTGGTTCAAGATATTTATGATGCTTGGGTGTATGGCAGTGCTGCTGTTTTTCCTTGTTATACGTGCAGCAAAGATCGTGATCGACCTTGCAGGGGCGATGATATACACACCATTCATAGCGGTCACAGATCTTACTACAGGTCAGAGAATAAAAGAAGCGATAAAAGATATAATCGCACATTTTGCAGCAATGTTCATTCTAGCGGCTTTCATGGGAATATATTTCGTTGCTTTCACATGGATAACTTCATCTTCCTTATCGATGGTAGCACAGCTTGCGATGCATGTAGCACTTGTCTGGGCGATAATCGATGGACCGAATGCCATTGAAAGGATCATTGGTGTTGATGTAGGTTATTCAGGTGTATGGAAAGCAGCACTTGGTGCCAAGGCTGGAGCTGATATGGCGAAAGGTGCCGGTAAGTTTGCAGCGACTGTAGCGAAAGGATCAAAAAATCCGCAGACAGGAGAGCGTGCAGGAAATCCAGCGGCAAGAGCAGGTAAAGCTGCAGCATCTGCAGTTTTCGGCAGGAAAACTGTTGATGATAAGTTAAAAGCCGGCGCGGATAAAAGTAAGGAAATGCTTGGCGATGCGACGAGCGGTAAGGGCATGGTCGGATTTGCCCAGAATACCGTCGCTGGTATAAAAGCAAGGTCGGTTTCGGAACATTCAAGCAAGGCACTGCAGAATGCAAACATGGAAAGGATGAAAAATCCGAGGGCAGCAGCAAGCGCAAGCGAGCCGAGGAGTTTCACGGTAAAAAAAGGTAACACCAATCTTAAAAGGATAACAAAGAAAAAAGAAAATTGACATGAGAGGGGATGTTATAGATGTCAGGATACGATCCATATGATTCAGAACTCAACGTACCACAGGAAATAAAATCCGAGACATATTTTGGAAAAGGTGTGTTCTTACTGGATCTTGCGATCATTGGAGGCTACTGGTTTTTGATGTCCAGTTTTGACAGCCTTATATATAAGCCTATTTCGATTATATATACTGCTTTCAATGTGATGCTGGCATTCTTACTGACAAGAAAAAGTATAAAGAATCCTAAGAAACGAGTATATGAATCACTGATCATATATTTTCTATCACTAAGGAACAATAGTTTTCATGCTGCGGAAAGGAGGACGCATGAGGAAATCGAATTTGCTGAAGAAAACGAAAGATAGAAACGACATAAAAGAAATATCGCCAAAAGAAGAAAAGATTAAAAAAAACAAGAATAAAAAACCTGTGATCCCGCTTCCGATCATAGACTTTGATGAGGAGCTGCAGCTGCCGATAATGGAAGACGGTTCATTTTGTGATTTTCTTGAGATCATAACAAAAGATCTTCAGAACATATCAGAAGATCAGCTGCAGATCGATAAGCTGATGTGGGAAAAGCTGTTTGACACATATCCTGATGATTTGAAAATAGTATCTTTCAGCTTTCCGGCTTCAACTATGCAGCAGCAGCGATATCTTGAATACATACTTGAGAAGACAAAAAACCCGGGATATAAACAGTTCCTGCAGATGCGTCTTGAAGAACTTGTCGGGATACCTAAAGTGTTTCTTATGCAGTCATTTATACTTGTCTTTTATGCAAAAGGATATGCTGATTACAAGAACAAGTATATAAACATCATGAGTGCAGTAGGAAAGGCAGCACACCCTCTTGTCAGGGTGCTTTCTGCAGAACGAAAGAAAGCGATAATAGGCAAGCTTTGCAATAAGAATCTGGCAGGTGATGAAGCATGAGAGCGACAGTTAAGATAAAAGAGAAAGTAACAGGAAAAAAACTTGATAGTGCGCAGCTTGGAAAAATAAATCATGAATTTATTGCAAGCGTGGCACCGCTTGGAGGGATAGACTTTTTACATGAAAAATTCATAAGCAGCGGCACTGGATACGAGGCATGCCTTTATGTATATCAGTATCCCAAGAAAGTCACACTACACTGGCTTTCACTGCTTCTTAATAATGATGATACTATCGGAGTAGTAGATATAGCATCGCTCGAGCCATGGAAAGTAAAGCAGAATCTCAAAAAGTCGATGCAGGAGCAAAACAGCAGATATGTAACGGCAAAGACTGCAACTGATATGCTCGATGCTGAAATGCAGATGGCAGAGATGGAATCTATGTATCGAGAAATCACTTCCTTTGGTAAAATCACAAAAAGTATCATTATCAGGATATTCATAGCAGCAGATACGATGTATCAGGCGGAAGTGAGATTAAAAGAGATAATGAAAGACCTTACAGACTTCAAATGTGCTGTGTGTCTCAATGAGACGAAACAGGACTGGAGAAGCGTTTTTCTTTCTGCCAGCAGACAGAAAGAGGGCGTATATGCCAGAGAAGGGCAGCCTATCCTTTCTTCTACTCTTGCACTTGGAAATCCATTTCACTTTTCATCATTATCAGACCCGCAGGGCTTTTATCTGGGTCAAACATCATCTGGAGGCCCGGTGCTGTTCGATCTTTTTTATCAGACAAACGTGCGGCTGTCATACGATTTCTTGTGCGTAGGTAAAAAGGGATCAGGGAAGTCAACGACACTGAAGAAAATACTTCTTGATAGAGCGATAAGGGGTGATATAGTAAGAGTTTTTGATGTGAATGGAGAGTTTACGCTTCTTATAGAAAAACTCGGAGGAAAGATAATCTATTTGGATGGCCAGTCCGGCAGCATAATCAATATACTGCAGGTTCTGCCAAACGATGAAAATCAGGCGATAGCTTTCGAAAATCATATGGCAAAAGTCAGCGTCATATATAATTACCTGAAAGGTGGCAAGGCATCAGAAAACGAAATGCTTCTTTTCAAACAGCTGCTTCGAGTTTTGTATATGCAGTACGGAGTATGTGATAAGGACGGCAATCTAAAACGTGATCTAAAAGAAATGAAGCCAGAGGAATTTCCGATCATTTCCGATCTTTTAAATCTGCTTCGGTATCTTATTTCAAATTTCGATCAGCATGCAGAGAAATTCTTTGAACAGACCAATATAAGAGAAAACATGAAACCGATCCTTTCAGACATAGAGATGAAACTTAACGATCTTTGCACCACACATGGAAAGACTTTCGACGGTCATACGACTATTGAAAATTTTTACGATGAACAGATCGTATGCTTCAATGTGAAAAACCTTACAAGAAAGGAGGATCAGGTATTCGATGCACAGATATATAACGCACTTTCTATATGCTTTGATAACTGCGTTGCAAACGGCAGCGTTATGAAAGAGCTTGTAAGAGAAAAGAAAATAGCAAATGAAGATATCGTACATTTTCTTGTACTTATGGATGAATCGCATCTTACGATCAATGCAAATAAAACCGCGGGGATCGATGAACTGATACGTATGGTTCGTGAATTTAGAAAGTACTTTGGAGGGATCGGGCTGGCTTCGCAGTCGATAAGGGATTTCATACCTGACAGGGCGGATGCTGCCGCAGTGGACAAGATGAAAGCTTTATTTGAACTTACCACATATAAGTTTATGATGGCTCAGGATTCTGCAGCACTCCCTAAGATACGAGATGCGTTTCAGGGCGCGTTTTCAGAAACAGAAATCGAAACGATACCGATGCTTGAGCAGGGGCAGTGTATACTGTCGATTGCCGGGGACAGAAACCTGCAGCTTTCTGTAAGTCTGCAAAAAGAAGAAGAATACTACTTTGATGGAGGAAGCTGATGATGAGACATGTAGGCATAAAGAAAATATTGACTGCCGGTATTGTTTTTTCTGTGATAATAGTACTTTTCTTTTTCATCATTGTCTCGAGTTTAGCAGCAGAGCTTGGTGTCGAGGAAGCAGCAGGCGATCAGTCGGGAAACGAGACAGAAGAGGAATATGAAGGCGGATATAAAGGCGGGAAATTCGTTTTTCCTGCGCCGTCATATACCGCAGTGACATCAGAACAAGGCTGGAGAGTGCATCCGATCTCAGGCGTTTTAAAATATCATTCAGGGATGGATCTTGGCGCTCCATCCGGCACAGCGATACTGGCAGCAGCCCCAGGCAAAGTAACGCTTGCAAGCTGGAATGGTGGATATGGCAACTGTGTGATAATAGATCACGGGGGCGGCATCTCGACACTATATGGACATGCATCGGCACTATATGTCAGTAAAGGGCAAACAGTCAGTGCCGGGAAAAAGATAGCAGCCATAGGAAGCACCGGCTGGTCAAGCGGGCCTCATCTTCATTTTGAAGTCATTATCAATGGAAAAGTTACTGATCCAAGGCCGTATATTTTCGGTAACAAAAAATAAGGAGGATATATGGAAAACAGAAAAAAAGTACTGGTAGTATTTGTGATTTTTATTGCGGCTCTGGCCGCTTTTATATTTTATGATCCATCGCCTGATGCAGAAAAGGCAGATAGTGAGGATTCTTCCGATGCTGTGGTTTCCGAGCAGGATGATACAGCTTCAAAAGAAGCTTGGTATTATTCGGTCTCTGATACCCAAAGTACGCTTTATGCGGAATTCTGGATATCAGGAAACAGCAAATATTCATACCATACCTGGGAGAGCAGCAAAGATTCTCAAAGTGATGTTAAAGAAAAAGAAATCACAGGGAAATGCAAAAAACAGGAGAGCAGACTGTTTTACTGGGTAGACGGAAAAAAGCACGAGGGCATCTTTCAAGGCGAAAATCTTATCATTGATGACAAGGTCTTTCTGCCATTATCAGAAGATGCGGATTTATAGGAGGTAGAAAATGAACGAATTTATCGCACTTGGACGTATAGCAACAGAAATCGAACTTAAATATAAAGAGAGTGGAGTAGTATCTACGTCTTTTTTACTGGCAATAAGCAGGGGAAAAGATCGTAACGGAGAAGATAGAGGTGCTGATTTTCCTCGTATAACAGCTTTCGGCGTATTGGCTGAAAATCTTCATAAGTACAGTGGGAAAGGAAAGCGCATACTGATATCGGCTCACATACATACTGAGAGACGTATCATAGATAATGGGGAGAAAATTTATTATACGAACATCATTGCAGACAGCATCAATTTCATAGACTGGAAGAACGATGAAGTTTCGGATTCTGATACAGGTTTTTATGATGACGAGCTTTACAGACACGATGAGGAGGAAGTGATTTAATGATAATGGTATATGCCGGAACAAATATAATGGCAGAATATGCACTCAGCAGGATAAGCGCTGAGTTTGGGTATGATTATCATGTGTTTTCTGCAGAACAGGGAAGCAGGTTAGAAGAGTCACTTGAGGAACTGATTTTAAAAGGTAGCGATATTTATATAATCGATATATCAACTTTTTCCGATAGTGAAGAAAGCCTAGTGTCATGTGTGGACAGATTATGCCGTGCAGTAAACTGCGATATAATAATTTACGCGCCCGATACAGTGCCTTCGGCAAGAGTGCTCACTTCATTCAAGGCGATAGGCTATGACAAGATCATCAGTGAAACTATGAATCAGACACTTCTGCACGAGCAGTTTAAAGAATGTATCATGAGGCCTCCGGTATCAACTGCACCTGAGGATGTGCAGGAAGATCTTATAATGCAGCGAGATGATATTTTAGATCATTTTATAGAAGAAAATCCAGTCCTTGCAGCAATGGAGAATGCAGAAACTCCGGCAGCTGCAGCTAAAGATTTTGAAGAAGAGAAAGGGACACTTGATCACAGGTCAGTGATAACTGAGCATGTTACTGTGAAAGAAAATGAGAGAGAAAATAAATCTGAAGTAAAGAAGCCAAAGAATCCATTCTCAAATGCAAAACTGAAGCGAACAAGAACTTTGAAGATTGCCGTTTTAGGCTCAATGAGCCGGATCGGAACAACTACTGCAGCTTTGCAGCTTGTAAAATATTTTAATGATCAGGAAGAACATAGCGCTGCATATCTGCAGTACAATGATTCAAGTTTCATGCACTATATGAGAGAAAACTGTGATGTCGACTCATCAGATGACAGGATCGGAAAAATATCGCTTTCAAATGTCGATCTTTATGACGACCCGAAAAAGATAAATACTATAATCGCAAGCGGATATAATTATATCGTTTACGATTATGGCAGTATCGATGATGCAGATCATTCTTCGGTTTTTGAAAAGGATATAATACTGCTGATCGGCGGCGGCGAACCTGATGAAGTCGAAAAAATGGCAGCAGCTATAGAAATATTTAGCCAGAAAAACGTTTTTTATATCTTTGATTTTGTTCCTGCATCCGACCATAATGAAATAATGAGGCTCATGGAAGGACTGGCGAGCCGTACTTTTTTCATGGATTACATACCGGATAAGTTCCGCTATGATCCTAAGCTTGGCAAGGCATTTTCATCTATAATGTCATCAGATTATGAAATGGAAGATCTTACTACAGGAAAAGAAAAGCGGATAGGAAGGATATTCAGAAAATGAAATATAAGACAGGCCTTGTGAAAAAACTGCGTGAAGAGACAGAGTTTAAGCAGGCTCAGGAGGATATAAAGCGAAGACATCATATAGAAGCTGAAGATATTATTGTAGTTGAAAAATCAAATACGTTCAAATTCACAGTGAAGCTTTTTATTCAGCTTATCAGGTTTTGTGCAACTGCAGTGATCCTGGTTCTTGCAGCGATCGGTCTCATATCTACTATCTATCCACAGATAAGAAATGAGCTGATCGATGTGCTGAGCGGTATTTTATATCAAGTGATAGGAATGTTTGTATAAGTTGTGCTATAATATGTTAAAAATCAGAAACAAACAGGAGTGAGGAGTGAAACTGTTTATGAGTTGGCATGATATATTTTATCTCATGAATAAGGACGAGATCATTTTAAATTTTGAAATGAAAAAAGATGGATTCGGGGAAGTAAGCTTTACCGTATTGGAAGAAATCTGTGCAGAACATAAACCAATCGGTTTTACGGATATCAATTCCTGGATACAGGGCAGACAGGCTCCGAAACATAGAGTCCATATAGCAAAGCTCCTAAGACAGTGTGGATGTTATGATCTTGATGGATATGTAAGAATAACTCATGCCCTCACATTAAATGACACCTTCTGGGTGAAACCGGTGAACAGCTCTTTGAAGTGGAATGATGTGTCACTTTATGCTAACCAGTTTGACGAGACGATAGCACGAATCGCATTCGAGGGAGGAATGTATGGAGAGCAATTTTCATCCACTTCTCCGGAATTCGGAACAGATGGAGCTTATGCAAAGTGCTGGGTCAGGAAAGGTGATGTGATATATTTGTTGAAACAAGGTTCAGAAGGTGCCAGGAATACTGGAATGGAACCGTATTCTGAATATTATGCATCACAGATAAGTAATATTATATGTAAAGATCATGTGGATTATGATCTTGAGATGTACAGAGGCAGACTCGTTTCTTCATGCAAACTTTTTACGGACGAATATAAAGGTTTCACGGCGATCGACAGGATTGTCTCAAAAAATACAGGTGTCTCAGGTCTTTTATCGTATTATGAAAATATCGGAAGCGGTGATGCTTTCCGGCGGATGCTCGTATTCGATGCACTTACGATCAATACAGACAGGCACCTTGGTAATTTTGGCGTTATCGTAAATAATGATACGCAGAAAATAACAGGTATGGCACCGGTGTTTGACAACAATCAAAGTCTTCTTCCTTACGCAGAAGAAAGAGAATTTAAAGCGCTGGATGAATATCTGAAGACTCGTCCGACAAGGATAGGTATAGATTTTAATCAGGTTGCACACCAAGTGCTGACTCCTGAGATACGTGCCGATCTGAATAACCTGAAAGGATTTTCTTTTAGAAAACATCCGAAATATAATCTGCCTGATGACAGGCTGCAAAACCTGGAAGCATTAGTAGAAAAACAGATATATAATATAATCAAAGATATAAGATTATATGTTCCTGTAGATATGAACGAGAGTTTGCCGGCATTCAAACCGGAAGGCATCACACATATGGATGTAAAGAGTGCATCTGATTTTGAAAAAAAAGATGCGGATATTGAAAAGTAAATTAGAGTATAGATCATATATCAGGCGGAAGGAAAAAAGTCTTTCCGCTTTTTTATTTGAAATTTCAACTATAAATATAAGGAGCGATTATGAATAACAGCGACTTTGAGCAATATGTATTAGAACAGAGCTTCAATGAATTTTGCAGGAGTTCGTGCAAAGAGATACTTCGTGGTACTGAAACATCAGTAAAATGGGTGAGGTCTGAAATCATCTATTCCGACTTTGATCATTCCCTGATCCGCTTTGATGGGTCTGAAGACGAATGTAGATATGTTGTTTATTTTAAGGTGTTTCATTCTGAAAACGAGGATCGTTATGAAACAGTTCCTGTTGTACTGCGGAAAGACAGGTTCATAGAAGTTCAGGATGTAGAAAAAGCAATCGAGAAGGTGAATGAGTAATGGCAAACAAAATGGATGTACGAAGTAATCTGGCGGAGATTTTTTTAAAGTCTATAGAAGAGCAGCCTCTTTCCTGGAATAAAAATTTTCGCTCAGCAAAACGCCCTGTAAATGGAATATATAAAAACAAGTATAAAGGATATAACAGGATGCTGCTGAGTTATGTAATGAATCAAAAGGGATATCAGGATCCACGTTTTTATCCGCAGAGCTATATTTTCGGATCCCCTGAAAACAAAGGAAAAAAATGGGATGATCCAACAAAGATCAAAGTAATAAAGGGAGAGCATCCAGTGTTTATCGACACTGGTTTTTTTGTTCCTAAAAATAAGCGGATCAAAGAAGAACATGATCTGAAGCCTATAAGTATACCGGAATATAGAAAGCTTTCGGACGAAGAGCAGGAATGGTACCGGCCGGTTCAAAAATCTATACCGGTGTACAATGCACAGCAGCTCGTCGGAGTAGAGCCATGGGAAGAGAAAGAACGAGATGTAGAAATATCACAGATATTTCGAGAAGAGTTACTTCAGCTTATAGATCGTGGAGCTGAAAATATGGGAGTTAAAGTAAGAGAAGGTGATTATGATGCTCCATGCTATATTCCTGCTTTTGACGAGATACAGATGCCTCGTAAAGCGCTTTTCTTTGATGAGTATTCATACGGAGCGGTCAAGCTGCACGAGATGGCGCACGCATCCGGTGCAAAGCATCGTTTGGATAGGGATCTTTCAGGTGGATTCGGCACGGAAAAATATGCAATAGAAGAGTTACGCGCAGAGATAGCTTCATGCTTTATGGCAAATGAGTTCGGGTTTGAGATGCCTGAGGTTCTTCTTGATAATCACAAAGCATATGTACAGTCGTGGGCTGACGCTATAGAAAACAATAAAGACGTTCTTATTTCTGCGATATTTGATGCTGAAAAAATCTCTGATTATATAGAAGAAAAAGCTGACCTGAAAAAATATAAAGATCAGGAATCTTTAAACAGGCAAAAAGGTGATAATACAAAAAATGAAAAGCCGCATGATAAAGAGACAATAGAGATGTTTGACTGCAAGTGGGAAGTGAAACGCTTCACATGTGAGGATGCGCCAGATGATCTTTATAACCTTAACCGGATAAGTCTTACATGCATAGAAAGTAATAATCCAGCATACCAAGTCGGCAGCAGGCAAGAGTTTGCAGACTTTCAAAATGAAAATATAAATCCCGGTTTCAAATCTCAGTCAGAAACCCGGCCGGTATTTAAGCCGGATAAAATGAGTTTCAAAAAATCAGAAAGTGTTATTCAAAACAGAGATAAAGAATTTAGTTTTGAAAAATAATGGAGGTGCAATCTAAATGAAATTAGTTATTGCAGAAAAGCCGATGCTTGCCAGGGACATAGCAAGAGCGATATGCAAAAAGCCGACCAGTGAAACAGAAAAGCTCCCGATCAGCGGTAACGGATATACAGTTACTGCATGTGCAGGACACCTTCTTAAATTTTCTGCTCCTGATGACGTAGATGAAAGATGGGGGCAGCCATGGAGAGAAGATGCGCTGCCGATTTATCTTGATGAGTGGCCGAAAGTACCGCTTCCTGGAAAAGAAGGCCTTATAAAAGAAATAGGGATGCTGCTGCGGAAAGCTGATAGCGTGATACATGCGGGCGATCCAGATGATGAAGGACAGCTTATAGTTGATGAACTTTTACAGTATTTTAGATATCAGGGAAAAGTTGAACGTGTCTTTGTAAATGACAGTATTGAAAAAAACATAGTAAAAGCGTTTGATTCTCTTGTCTCGAATAAAGAATGTGAAGCTGAAGGAAAAGCAGCTTTAGCAAGATCACTTGCAGATTTTACTTTTGGAATAAACGAAACACGGCTTGCAACTATAAGATGTGGCAGAAAATTAAGTGTAGGGCGTGTCCAGACACCGACACTTGGACTTATTGTGACTCGTGATAATGCGATAGCAAATCATATAAAGATAAAATATTATGAAGCAGAGGCTGAAGTAATTATCGGAATTTTCGGAAAAGTAAAATTTAAATTCAACCCTTCTGCTGAAATTATCGGTGATGAAAAGCATCTCTATTCAGATGAAATTTTGCAAGAACTGAAGAATGAATTAACGGGCAAAGATGTAGAAGTGCTCAGCATTGAGTCGGAAGAGAAAGCTGATCCGCCGCTGCCGTATAACCTTACTAAGCTGATTGCTGATATGAGCAAGAAATACAAATATACTGCAGCGCAAGTTCAGGATGCAACACAAAAGCTCAGAGATAAATATAAAGCCATTACATATAACCGTACAGACTGTCAGTATCTCAAAGAAGAACATTTTTTAGAAGCCAGGCCGGTACTGGCAAAAGCGCTGAATAATACAGGTGATGATCTGGAGCTGGATTTTGCGATAAAATCAAAAGCATTCAATGATAAGAATATCACAGCACATCATGGGATCATACCTCAGGAAGCTGATGTAGATGTATCACAGATGAGTGAGACAGAATCAAATGTATATAGAGCGATCGTTTTAAGATACGCTATGCAATTCATGAAACCGGAGATTTCACTCGTGTCAAATTCCAGGATATGCAGCAGTAAAGGAGAACTAGTGTATAAATCCGTAAAAATAATTCAAGCAGGCTGGCGCGAGCGAAGTGCGGAAAATAATAATATATGGATCCCGGCCGGAAGTTATCAGGGAAAGATAAGCAGTGTATCTGTTATTGAAAAGGATAGCACACCTCCCAAACCATATACAGAAGGAACACTTATTACTGATATGGCATCGATTTCTAAATATGTAGAGGATAAATCTATCAGGGAGATATTGAAAAAGAAAGATGATGGAAAGAAAGGGGAGAACGGCGGAATAGGAACGACTGCTACTCGAAGTGTCATTATTGAAATACTGAAGAAGAGAGGGTTTATAGAGGAGCAGAAGGGAATGATACATGCTACAAAGCTCGGAAAAGAATTTTACGATGTTCTCCCTGATGAAATCAAAAAAGCCGACGTGACAGCAAAATGGTGGCTTTTGCAGCAGGATGTAGCAAATGGATCGGCAGATGTTACTGCTATACAGGAGTCTGTCTTAGAAGTGTTTCTTTCACATAAAGACAAAGCATATGCAGGAGCAAAACTGGATCTGAGCGGAAAGGGGTCTGTAGGAAAATGCCCTTTGTGCGGAAACACTGTCATTGATATAGAGAACCCTAAGCTGCAGGCATATAAATGTGAAAACAAAGACTGTGATTTTATATTATGGAAAAGACAATTCGGATCGAAGCTGAATGTTTCTAATGCAAGAAAGATCATTCAGGGGAAAGAGAGCGAGGTCATGAACTTCAAGTCAAAAGCGGGAAAGCAGTATCAAGCCAGGTTGAAGCTGAAACCCAATAAAAAAGAACTGGAGATGGAATTTATAAATAGCTTTGCATCAAGGGAGAGAAAATCATAAAAAATCTAATGGTGCACCGAGTGCACCATTAGAAAGTAAATCGACAGCAGCAGTAATGAAAAGGGAAAATAACATGGGAAAAATAAAAAAAGAAATACTAGAAAAAGAAAAAATATACCACGAGCGTAAAAAATCGAGAATGCCGATATATATGAGCATCGTTGTTTTGATCATATATGCTTTTTTCTTTACGTCAAAGCTTACTATTCCGCAGCCGATATCCAGTAAAGAACAGGTGGCTGAGTTAGGCTATGCTGAAGAATTTGCGGAGAACAGGACTGTGACTCTTGTTTCAGCAGAATACTCTAAAGAACAGAAGATACTTGAACTGGTATTGAATTTCAAAAATAAGAACTATGATAATGTAAATGACTATTTTTATTCTCTTACTTCAATTAATGCTAATCCTGCGGATATAAAGATAGATGAAATCTTCAATGAGGATCTTTTTACTGTTATAAGGCTTTCTAATGTTAAAAAGAATTACCGAGAGATCGAGTTTCTACTTGCACCGAGGATCGGAGAAATCAGCGATGTAACTGATGATATGACAGCCAGTATCATTTTGAACAAATATAATGTGACTTTGGTAGACCGGATAGATACTTCGAAAAGCAGAGAAGATTATTTGAAAGAGAGACTTGCAAGACTTGTAGATCAGCTTGAAAAGAAGCTTAAAAGTCAGGAGAAGAAGCTGGAAAAACTTAATGACCAGAAAACCGCATTTAAGGCAGAGATAAACAACAGTCAAAAAGAGCAGAAATACATGACATCTGAAGAGATAGCTGAGAGCAATACAAGAAATGAAGAGAACCAGGAACGTATTTTACAAGTAGAAGAAGATATCAGGAAACAGGAATCTAAAATAGCAAAGACAAAAAAGGAAATAGAAGATGCAAAAGCAAAGGGCGGAGAATGATAAAGCATAACATAAAATTAGATTTTAGATAAGAATTTTTAATGGTGCACCGAGTGCACCATTAGAAATTGTATGTGCAAACGTATGTAC
>CAKUJT010000047.1 GCA_934661765.1 uncultured Senegalimassilia sp. | reverse complement strand
ACCAGTGATGCAGTTATACGTGATTATTTGGGCGCGCAAGGCAAATAGCGTATACTGCAACCCGTATATGCCTTGCTGTAATTGAGGAACGAAAGGCACAAAAATGCCGGATATTAAAGAGCATATCGCATACCTGTCGCAGGAAATCGGCGCCCGTCCCGCTGGCACCGAAGAGGAACAGCAGGCTGCGTTGTACATTACCGAGCAATTCCAGAAGGAAGCAGGTCTGCCTGCTAACATCGAGGATTTCAACGGGGTTGGCGACCCTCATCTGCCTTGCATGATCTGTTGCGGCGCAGCTGTGGTGCTCGCCTTGCTGTCGTTGATCGTGCCCGTGCTGAGCATCGTCGGGGTTATCGGCTGCCTTGCGGCAGCCGGTTTGTTCGCCGCCGAGTATCTGGACAAGCCCATCGTCTCGAAGCTTCTGGGGAAAGGCGTGAGCCAAAACGTTGTGGCGAAGTACGCCCCCGCAGCGCCTGAGGACGGCGAAGGCGCTCGTCGCCGAAAGGTGATCCTGGTGGCTCGCTACGACACCGGTAAGGTGCGTGCCGAGCTTGCCGGTCCCACGGCGCAGGCCATGCCGCTCGTCGGCAAGATCTCCTTCGGCGCGATGGTCGCCCTTCCCGTGCTGCTGCTCATCAAGGGCGTTGCGCTGGGCTCTTCCGAAGGTACGCTCACCACGATCTTCACGCTGCTGACTGTTATCGCCATGCTGCTCACCGCTATCCCGCTGGCTCTTGGTGCACTGCATCAGACTGCTGCTTACAACGAGGGTGCGAACTGCAATGCTTCCGGCGTTGCCGCCCTGCTTGAGCTGGCTCGCCGTATCGGCGCGGGTCGCGTGAGCGAAGCTGAGATCGCCGAGCGCGAGGATGCCATGATGCATGGACCAGAGGCCGCGTATGAGAGCGGTCTTGTCCCTGAAGGCGCCGAGTTCGTGTACTCCTCCCATCCCCGTTCCTCCATGGAGGACGAGGAGAGCCTCATCGCCGCCAAGGCTGCAATCTCGGCGTTGTCGGGCAAGCCCGTCGACGGCATGACCGCCGAAGAGGTTGAGTGCAATCTCCAGAAGATCGAGCGCCATGATCGTGAGGAAGCTGAAGAGGAAGCTCGAATGCAGCGCATGGAGGCGCGCGCCATCGAGAGCGCCCGACGCGATGCCGAGCAGGCTCGTCTTGCGGCAGAGCAGGAGCAGCAGGCTCTTGAGGCTCAGCAGGCAGAGGAAGCCGAAAAGGCTCAGGCAGAGTTCGAGGCTCAGCAGGTGGCGATGCAGCAGGCTGAGTTCGAGGCCCAGCAAGCAGCGGCTCAGCAGGCTGCCGCCCAGCAGATGCAGGCTGCCGCGGAGCAACAGCGCGCGGCGCAGGCAAGCGTGCCCGATTGGTACGCCCGCGCTCAGGAGAAGGCCAAGAAGCCCCGTAACGCCGAGAAGCCGGCGCAGCGCTCCCGTTACGCTAGCGCCCTTGATGCCGCGGTTGCCGAAAGCGCCGGTCATTTCGCGAAGGCGAACAACATCGTGGAGCATGAGCTCGAGCGCTCCTTCGACATCGATCGCGACACCATTTGCGAGGTTCGCGCTCCGCAGTGGGCGACCATCGCGCCCGTACAGCCCGCGGTGCAGCCTGAAGCCGAGCAGCCGGCGGTGAACGCCGCTCCTGTCAATGCTTCCGTGAACGCGGCGTCGGCGGTTGAGCAGGCTGCGCAGATGCAACAGATCCCCGTGCAAGAGGAGCCTGCCGTCCAGATTCCTGCACCTCAGCAGGCAGTCCAACCCGTGCAACTCGATGCGCAGATTGAGACGGCTTCTTCTGACGAGCCTGCGGCCGCAGCGCCTCAGAACGATGTCGCGGTTGCAGCCCCCGTCCCCGAGGCTTCCGCTCCTGTGGCCGAGCCCGCACCTGAGCCCGCGGCCGAGCAGATGACCGCTCAGCAGCCCGTCGTGCAGTTCGCCCCTGCGCAGGTTTCCGCGCCCGAGCCCGTTCAGGCCCAGGTTGTCGCTCCTGCCGAGGTTGCCGATCCCTTCGCCACGGCTGCTACGCCCCCGATCGATGTGACGAAGCTTCATCTTGAGGACGTTCCCCCGATGGGCGACGTTCCCATGCCCGCGTTCTTGGATCCGCGCAAGGTGCAGGAAGAGGCCCAGTCCCGCCAGTCCGACGCTCCTCGCTCGGACAATCGCGTCGACGTGACGCAGGCTTCCATCAACGAGGCCGGCCGTGTCGATGCGGCAAATGCCCCCTCGGTGCCCGTACCTGCGCCTGCGTCCGAACCCGCAGACGAGACGGTGCCGGATCTGCAGGCCAAGCCGCTCGATATCCCGGACGCTTCCGTGGCCCCCATGGCTCCCGTCACCTTGCCGGAGGTCTCCGCGACCGCCCCGGCGGCTCCCGTTACGGCGGCTGTGAAGCAGCGCGCTCCGCTTGCCGACGTCGAATCCGCCGGCAAAACCGCGGCACGCAGCTTGCTGAACCTGCTTCCTTCCATCGGGTCTTCCGATATCAAGGCGGCTCATGAGCAGGAGGAGGAAGGGGCTGAGGCACCCGGCGAGAAGAAGGATTCCAGGCCTTCCCTGCTTGCATCCCTGCCTTCGCTGTCCGGCTCGATCAAGGCTGCGGACGCGGCTCAGGCGCAGCCGGGCGTGAACGCTGCGGCAAGCTTCGGCACCGCCGGTGCAACCGGCTCGTTCGCTCCGGTGAGCAGCGAGCTTGCCAGCACTATGGATCCCGAGGATATGTACGTCGACGATGCGGATGATTCCGCGTATGAGGACCACTTCACCGAAACGGGCGCGTTTGCGGGCCCGGGCTACATGGAGATGCCCAAGTCGCGCTTCCGCCGCCTGTTCGACAAGTTCCTCCATCGCAAGGATGACGAAGAAGACACGCCGCAGGAGTGGCTCGACGTGGACGACAACTTCGAGGCCCGTGCCGCCGGAAAGGCGCGCGGCGGCTGGGAGAGCTTCCAGGAAGAGCATTACGAGCAGGGCGAGTATCAGGGTGATTACGCTGTCGAAGCCGATCAGGATGCTGCAGCTTATCCTGGGGCTACGCAGGCTCTGCCCGCTTTGCAGAGCGACGACCTCGGCGCAACCCAGGCATGGACGCCTCAGCCGATTGATGTCGAGGCGGCTGGTCAAGAGGCTTCGCAGGTCGCGTACGACGATTCGTTTAACGTCGACGACGTGGCAGACGACGAGCAGTCCGGGTCTAATCGCTTCCGTCCGTGGCATGGCGGCGCTTATTCCGCCCGTCGCATGGAGAACAGCAACCTGTCCTCCGAGGAGCTTGCCGACGAAGCGGCCGCGGCGGCTGTGCCCACCCCCGTCGAGCTCAACGAGGAGCTCAACGAGGTGTATCAGTTCCGCAACCCCGACATCGATGCCGAGGTGTGGTTCGTGGCCCTGGGCTCCGAGCTTGCTCAGAATTCCGGCATGAAGGCATTCCTCGAGGCTCATCAGTCTGAGCTGCGAGGTGCGTTCATCGTCGATATCGATGCCATCGGCGCAGGCGATCTGACCATGATCGAGCGCGAGGGCTTCCTGAAGCCCTCGAAGGCGTCGTCGCGTATGAAGCGCTATATCCGCAAGGCTTCGCAGGCTACCGGCATCAAGGTGGCATCCGGTGCGCTGCTCGGCGAGGAGAGCGCTGCATCGTATGCGGCGAAGCATGGCTGCCAGGTTACCCATCTGGTGGGTATGGAAGGCGGCAAGCCCGCGCTGTATGGCCAGCAGGACGACATCGTCGAGAACATCGACGAGAAGAAACTGGCCTCCAACGTGGACTTTCTTATGGAGTTGTTGAAGAATATGTAAGGCCTGTAACATGCTCGTTATCAGACTGGACGGCCGCTGGCCTATAATTTCAGCCCGCACGAGCATGAACTGAAAGTGCATTCACCGATTCACGGCGCCTGCACTCTTATACGGCAACTAGAGAGGTTTACTATGGCTATCGAGGCATATTGCGTGAAATGCAAGGCGAAGAAGATCATGAAGGATCCCGTTGAGGGCGTCACGAAGAACGGCAAGCCTATCACGAAGGGCAAGTGCCCTGACTGCGGCACCACCATCTGCCGTATCGGCGCTGCAAAATAGCATATCGTTTGAGCAACAACCAGCAATGCCCGCCCTGCGCGGGCATTGCTGGTTTTGAAGCGGCGGGAATGAATGACATGAAAGGAAGGGAGCGTAATGGGCGGCACGCAGAAAATCGACCTGTACGAGAATTTCAAGAGCATCAATTCTATCGATGCTGAAAAGTACAAACGCTACGATGTGAAGCGCGGCCTGCGCAATGCCGACGGAACCGGCGTGTTGGCGGGTCTGACGGGTATCTCCAACGTGCATGGCTACGTCATGTCCGATGGCGAGAAACGCGCCGACGAAGGCGAGCTGCGCCTGCGCGGGTACGACCTGTACGACCTTCTGGGCGTTGATGCGAAAGATCGTCGATTCAACTACGAAGAAGTGTCCTATCTGCTGCTGATGGGCGAGCTTCCCACGGAGCAGCAGCTTTCCGACTATATCGCCACCATCGACGCGCAGCGCGAACTGCCTGATGGCTTCACCGCGTCCATGATCATGCGCAACACCCCTCCCGACATCATGAACGTGCTGGCTCGAACCATCCTGCTTTTGTACGCCTACGACGAAAACGCCGAGGATCGATCCGTCCAGCACGAGATCAGCACCGCCATCTCCCTTATCTCCCGTCTCCCTCGCATCATGGTGCTGACGTACTACGCGATCCGCGCACGTTATAACAACGAGTCCATGATCATGCATCGTTTCATCCCGGGTCAGTCCACGGCGGAGACCATTCTGTCCATGCTGCGCCCCGATAGGCAGTTCACGGCCGAGGAAGCGCGCATGCTCGATATCATGCTGTGCCTGCACGCCGAGCACGGCGGCGGCAACAACTCGTCGTTCACCACGCACGTGCTGACGTCCGCCGATACGGACGCGTACTCCACGTACGCGGCGGCCATCGGTTCGCTGAAGGGCCGCAAGCACGGTGGCGCGAACCATCAGGTTCTGGCCATGCAGAAGGAAATCAAAGACAACGTCGTAAATTGGGAGAATGATGATGAGGTTGCCGCGTATCTCGCCAAGATCGTGAACAAGCAGGCCTACGACAAGAGCGGTCTGGTTTACGGCATGGGCCATGCGGTGTACACGCTGTCCGACCCCCGCGCCGTCATCTGCAAGCGCTTTGCCGAGAAGCTGGCAATGGGCACGGAATTCGAAGCCGAATTCCGTCTGCTCGAGAAGATCGAGCGCCTTGCGCCTGAGGTGATTCTCAACGAGAAGGGCACGAGGAAGGACATGTGCGCGAACGTGGACATGTACTCCGGCTTCGTGTACTCCATGTTGGGCATCCCGGAGGATCTGTTCACCCCGCTGTTCGCCTGCGCTCGCATGTCTGGCTGGGCTGCGCATCGCTTCGAGGAGATCGTTTCGGGCAAGCGCATCATCCGCCCGGCGTACAAGTCGATCTACAGCAAGAAGCGCGCATACATTCCCATGGACGAGCGCTAAGCGCAACGCAACGCAAAACCCTGTTAAAGCGCCCGGATCACTTCCGGGCGCTTTTGCGTTGTTTTAGGACGAGTAAGTAGGGGAAAGCGTCAAAGGTTACATAAAATCGTATCATTTAACATGCAATTGAAAAAGAAAACGCCCGGGGACCCGGGCGATAGCATTCTGGCGGAGGAAGTAGGATTCGAACCCACGGAACCTTGCGGCTCAACAGTTTTCAAGACTGCCGCCTTCAACCACTCGGCCATTCCTCCATGTAGCTTGCTAGGATACCATATAATGATGCTTATGAATGACGAAGAATACATGCGCATGGCGCTTGAGGAGGCGCAACGTGCGGCGGCTATGGGAGAGGTCCCCATCGGCGCCGTGGTTGTGTACCACCCTATCGACAAAGCAACGCGTCGATCGCTTGCCGAGCCTCGCGTGATTGCGCGGGCATGCAACATCCGCGAGACGCAGCAAGATCCCGCAGGGCATGCGGAGTTCGTTGCCATGAAGATGGCGGCGGCCGAACTTGGCGTGTGGAGGCTTACGGGCTGCACGGTGTACGTGACGTTGGAGCCGTGCATCATGTGCGCCGGGCTCATGCACCAGGCTCGGATCGACCGCTGCGTGTTCGGTGCGCCCGACCCGAAAGCGGGTGCTTTAGGCACGCTGTATTCCATTCACGAGGATAAGCGTCTCAACCATACATTCGATGTAAAGGCCGGCGTGCTGTCCGAGGAATGCGCAACCATATTGCGAGAATTCTTCAAGGCACGTCGAAAGAAACGAACGGAGCAGCAGTGATGCAGCAAGGCGAAAAACAGAATGTTTCACGTGAAACATTGGAAGGGTCCGTGGACATGCTCGACATAGCCCGCGTTGCCCAGGACGTGGAAGCTCGCGAGTTTGCCGGCATGGGCTCGCTCAAGCTGGTTGCCCCGGCGAAGGTGAACCTGTACCTGAACGTCAAGGGCGTACGCGATGATGGATACCATGAAGTGTCCACGACGATGCATGCGCTGATGCTGCATGACGTGCTGCGCATGAAGATCATTCCGGGCACCGGTGAAGCGGTGAAGCTGACCACGCGCAGCTTCGAGGGACTGGCTCCCCTGGATGTCGATTCGCAGGACAACATCGTGGTGAAGGCCATCTTGAAGCTGGCGGAGGCATTTGGCCGAACGCTTGGCGAAGAGGAAACGATGCGTGTGCATCTTGAGAAGCGCATCCCCGTCCAGGCGGGCCTGGGCGGTGGCTCGTCGGATGCGGCAGCAGCGCTGCTGGGCTCGGCGGTTCTGTGGGGCGAAAGCGTTCTGGATTCGCGAATCAAAGAGGTTGCCGCTCAGCTGGGCGCCGACGTGGTCTTCTTCTTGCAGGGCGGTTGCGCGCTTTACAACGGCATCGGCGAGAACTTGGTTCGCACGCTCAAGCCAATGAACGACTTCCTGGTGCTGGTGAAGCCCGAAGGCGGCGTTTCCACCGCCGAGTCGTACAAGAAGATCGACGAAGACCCCCAGCCTATTTCTGCCGAGGACGCGGAAGCTGCGGAATCGGCGGAGTATGCGATGAGCGTGCCGTTGCTGAACAATATGGCGAAGGCCAGCGAGCAGCTGAATCCGGGGATCCGCACCGTGCGCGAATGGCTGCAGGAGCAGCCGGGCGTTTGCAATGCCATGATGTCCGGCAGCGGCGCCGCGGTGTTCGCGGTATGCGATTCCTTCGCATCGGCGGCAAAGGTGGCAACCGATGCGCAGGCGAAGGGCTGGTGGGCCCGCACCACCACGTTCGGTCCCTTCAAGGCGACACTTACCACGAATTGCTAGACGAACCTCGCAGGGCGGAGGATTCCAGCATGGCGATGTCGTTTATGCTGTATCCAGGGTCGGAGCATCCCGTTTTGGGAGGGCGCCTTGACCTTATAAGGGCTCGGACTGCGATTTGCAGAGAAGCGCGATTTTCAAGGTCGCGTAATGCAGGCAACCGGTAGAAGGAGGAAGCCATGACAGCGGTAATCATCCTTGTCGCGATAGCGGTAGTGCTCATCGTGTTCATCATCGCGCTCTATAACAAGCTGGTGAAGCTTCGCAACATGGTGGACAACGCTTGGGCGCAGATCGATGTGCAGCTTCAGAGGCGTTTGGACCTTATCCCGAACGTGGTGGAAACCGTGAAGGGTTACGCGCAGCACGAGAGCGCTACGCTGGATGCGGTGACGCAGGCTCGCGCGGCAGTGGCGAACGCAAACACTCCCGAGGGCCGTATGGGGGCAAACAACCACCTTACCGAGACCCTCAAAAGCTTGTTCGCGGTGGCCGAAGCGTATCCTGACTTGAAGGCGAATGCCAACTTCCAGCAATTGCAAGCTGAGCTGTCTAACACCGAGGATAAAATCAGCTACATGCGTCAGAGCTTCAACGATACGGTGATGAAGTACAACACCGCCATCCAGACGTTCCCGGCCGTGCTTTTCGCAGGCATGATGGGATTCAAGGAGCGTCCGAGCTTTGCCGCCGAGGAGGGCGCCTCTACCGCGCCGAAGGTGACGTTCTAGCATGGTTGCAAGGCTGACGCGTATCATTCCGTTGCTGCTTTTGCTGGCTTTCGTGGCCGGCGTGGTGTACGTGGTGGCGGCATGGCGTTACTCGCCCGCGCGGGCGAAGGAGATCCTCATCAAGGCCTTCACCGTGTTGAACGTGGCGTTGGCCGCGTTCTTCGGCCTGGCAAGCTTGTATGCGCTGTCGGAGCGTAACGGCGATGTGCTGGATTTAACGCTTTCGTTCATGGTCACGGCGTTGGTGGCGCTGGGAATCACGCGGATATGCCGAGCCGTGTTCCTGAAGCACAACCCCTCGTATCGGATGAAGCCGATGAAGGCGAAGCGTTTGCGTCGCTGGCCTTGGCCTTGGGGAAGAAGATAAATTGCGAAGGCGCCCGATTTCGGGCGCCTTCTTTTTTGGTGCGGGAAGGCGTTGGGAAAACGGTCCATGAAAGCGAGGGATAGCATCTCTCAAAGTGCATGCTGTTGAGGTGGTTTCTTACGGTAAGGAGCCCTCTATAGGCGTTCTTGCCTGAATTCCCAACATTACTCACAACCGCCTGCGAAGTTTAGAAAGTCGTGACAAAGGGCTGGTTGTAGGCTTGTAGAAGATGGCATCGATACAGGTGATGCTGGGGTACAAAAAACGAACCCCACCAGGACGGTCCTGATGGGGAGGGCGTTGGACTGAAAGTATGAAAAAGCCCCCGCATTTGCGAGGGCTGAAAAGTCGTGGCGGAGAAGTAGGGATTCGAACCCTAGATGCCCTTGTGGGGCATACTCACTTAGCAGGCGAGCACCTTCGGCCTCTCGGTCACTTCTCCACGCTATAATAGGTGCGGGTAGATATAATACCTTGACTGTCGGAAACTTGCAAGGAGCATTCTCGATGCAATACACAAGGACACCTCATTTCCCGGGCAGCCAGCGGGATGGTGCGCGTTGCCGCGTCGCATGGCTGGTTGCGGCCGCTTTAGTGGTCGTTGCTTGCGCTTGCGCGCTGGCAGCTTTGCCGGGCAAGGCCTACGCGAAGTCGTACACCATGCCGCAAGTGGATATCCAAGCGCAGCTGGAAACCGACGGAACGCTTCACGTGGTTGAGCAGCGTACGTTTGATTTCGACGGTTCGTTCTCAGCCGTTTGGTGGACGTTGAATCTGCTGCCCACGAATGCGGAGTTCACCGTGAACGGCGTTCGCATGATGAGCGTTGACGGGTCCAACGACGCCGAAGGGTCCATGTCGGCGATGCCCGAGGTGCCTTTCGAACTGAAGTGGCGCGAGGAAGGCGGCCCCGGGAAAGACTCGTATTCCGTCGATAGCCCGAAAAACACCGTGTACGTATTCTTCGGATCCCAGCCCCAGCGTGTGGTCGTGGAGCTCGACTACACCATCACCAACATGGCGCAGGTCTACGATGACGCCTCCGAGGTGTATTGGCAGTATCTAGGCTCCGCCTGGGCGGTTGCTTCCGAGAACGTGACGGCTACGCTTCAGCTTCCCCTTCCCCAGGGCGTTACGGTCGATCCCGGCGAGAATGTGCGTGCGTGGGGTCATGGCCCGCTGAGCGGCAACGTTTCCGTTAACGCCGACGGGTCCGTCACGTGCACGGTTCCCCGCGTGGAATCCGGTGAATATGCCGAGATGCGGGTGTGCATCCCCTCCAAGTGGTTGACGAACGTGTCGCTGAGCACGCAGCGCTTGCATGCCGGCGAGCAGCGCCTGGACACGGTCCTGAAGGAGGAGAAGGCCTGGGCGGATACGGCGAACAGCAAGCGCATGATGTCGCTGGCGTTCTCCGTGGCATGCGTGGCCGTATGCGTTGCGGTCTTGATTTGGGCCATCGTCATGTTCTTCCGTCACGGCAAAGAGCACAAGCCGGACTTCACGGAGCAGTATTGGCGCGACGTGCCGCGTCAGGGCGTGCATCCGGCTGTTATCGGCCGCCTGTGGCGTTGGAACAGGGAAAGCACCGATGACCTTACGGCAACGATTATGCACCTGGCGCAGACGGGCGCCGTGCGCATCGATTCCGGTTCGTATATGGCGCCGAAGAAGCATGGCGGCATGAAGACCGTGAACGACTTCTATATCACGAAGCTGGTGGAAGCCGATGCCGTGAGCGACCCGATCGACAAGGCAACGTTCACGCTCTTGTTCGACAGGGTGGCGGCAGGCCAGAACTCGCTGTGGTTCGGCAGCATCAAGAAGTATGGCGAAGACCATTCGGAGCAGCTGGTAAACGCGGTGAAGAATTGGCAAGGTGTGCTGACCGCGGAGACGGATAAGCACGGCTTCTTCGAGGAGAAGGGCAATAACCTGCGCGGTTGGACGTGGACGATCGCCGTTGCGTTGTTCGTTATCGCCATGGTGATTTGGTTCATGTCCGACAACATGATGCCGATGATGTGCGCCGTCCCGACCGCTGCGGCCTTGGCGTTCATCGGCAACAACATGACGCGACGCAGTATCGACGGCAACAACCTGGTTGCGCACTGCAAGGCGTTGCGTAATTGGCTGCGCGACTTCAGCTCGCTTGAGGAGCGCCCGCCCACCGACGTGAAGGTGTGGGGCGAGTTCATGGTATACGCGTACCTGTTCGGCGTTGCGAAGCAGGCTATCGAGCAGCTTCGCAAGACGCAGCCCCAGCTGTTCACGGTCGATCAGGCGTACGGAGACACCTACGTGCCCTGGTGGGGTTGGTACACCTCCTACGAGAGCGGCGCGAACGCTGGGATGCCTGATGTGGGAAGCTTCCTTTCCTCGTCGTTCAACCAAGCTGTGAAGACCGCTAACGAGGCGATTCAAGCCGAATCGAGCGGCAGCGGAAGCGGCGGCGGATTCTCCAGCGGCGGTGGCGGCGGCTTCGGCGGCGGTGGCGGCGGAGCTCGCTAGTCGCTAAGAAGGAAGCTGCGGATGTGGTGATCTTGGCGAAGGCCAAGCCTGCAATAGGCAGGTTCGCGATTTACGCACACCCCGCTGGCTTGCCGCTTGGTTCTCGCGGTATGCTTTCAGCTTGCTTGACGCTGTTCGTCTGCTAAGATAGCGGGCGCATCGTCTAGCGGCGAATCTTGATGAAAGTGAAACGCCGATCTGCGCCGCTTTGTGCGGCTGCAGGTTGGCGTTTCTTTATGCCCCTGGTAGCGGGTTGCGATAGAAGGCAAAGGGAAGGCTGTATGAAGAAGGAATTGCCCGCTTGGGCGTATAAGGTTGCCATTGTGGTGGCAACCATCATCTGGGGCTATAGCTTCGTGTCCATGAAGGGCGTTGTGGCGGTTCTTCCGCCAGCGTGGCTGCTGGGGTTTCGCTTCTTGTTCGCAGGCATCGTGCTCACCGCTATCCTGTGGAAGCGTGTTCGCAAGGCGTTCAGCGGCAAGATGGTGCTTGCCGGCACGGTGCTTGGCCTTGCCGACTTCTTGGCGTTCTGGACGCAAACCGTTGGCTTGGAGCATACGACACCAGGTATCAACGCGTTTCTGACGGCGACGTATTGCGTGATCGTCCCCTTCTTGTGGTGGATCGTCGCCCACAGGCGCCCAACGGTGTTCAATATCGGAGCCGCCGTGCTTGCTCTGGTGGGTATTTGGCTTGTGTCGGTCCAGTCGGGTGGCATGACCATGGGCTTCGGCGAGGTCATGACGCTGCTGTGCGCGGTCTTGTTCGCCGTGCATATGGTGCTGGTTTCGAAGCTCTCCCGCTTCCATGACGTGCTTGCCCTGACGGCCGTGCAGTTCGTCGCCGAGGGTTGCATGGGCTTGCTGTCGGGAGCGGCTTTTGAGACGTTCCCGGGGTTCGCGGTGTTCACGCCGGATATCATCGGCCAGCTGCTGTTCCTGGCTATCTTCGCTTCCATCGTGGCGTTCGGCATCCAGAACGTGGCGTTGGCGCACATTCCTCCCGCGCAAGCGTCGTTGTTCCTGAGCCTAGAATCGGTGTTCGGCGTGTTGTTCAGCGTGCTGCTGTACGGCGAGCAGCTGAGCTTGCGCTTGCTGGTCGGTTTCTCCTTGATCTTCGTGGCCATCATCATCAGCGAGACGTTTCCGTTGAAGCGCAAACAGCCTGATGATGCCGTTGGGGAGGCGATATAAGAACAGCTTGTTACCGTTGTCCTTGCGCATGAGCAGGCATGATACAATTCGAACGTACATGACCGATCAAGGAGGGCTTACCATGGCGGAGAAGAACAACGTTGTTCTTATCGGCATGCCCGGCTCGGGTAAATCCACGCTGGGCATCGTGTTGGCGAAAATCATGACGAAGGACTTCATCGACGCCGACATCGTCATCCAGAACCAGTGCGACAAGACGCTGCAGAAGATCATCGATGCATGTGGTCCTGAGGGTTTCATCGAGGTCGAGAACGAGATTCTCAGCAAGATCGATGCGGAGAACAGCGTTATCGCCACGGGTGGTTCCGCCGTGTACTCCGATGAAGCTATGAAGCATCTGGCGGAGATCGGCACGGTTGTGTATCTCAAGATCTCCTATGACCAGCTGGTTCATCGTCTGAGCGACCTGCAGGAGCGCGGCGTTGTTCTGAAGGGTGGCATTGGCATGAGCCTGAAGGAGCTCTATGACGAGCGTCTGCCGCTGTACGAGCAGTACGCCGGTATCACGGTGGACGTGAACGACCTGTCCATCACCGCTGCGGCTCGCAAGGTTGCAGATGCGCTTGCACATGAAGGCGTGAAGTAATGTTTCACGTGAAACATTAGATGCTGAAAGGCCACCGAAAGGTGGCCTTTCTTGTGCGGGTAGATGATTAGCCGTAAGCACTCTTCAGAAACAAATAAGGCCCCGATGTTTCACGTGAAACATCGGGGCCAGCATGAGGGGCAGGCAGTTGCTATGCGGTGGCGAAACCTTGTGCAGCTGCTGCGCGGTCCTCCTGGGCGGTCTTGGCGCCCAGGCGATCAGTGAGGGAGTCGATCGGCGGCACATCGTCATGATTCTTGTGCGGAACCATGTCCTCTTCCTTGCCGCCAGCGTCGTTCAGACGCTTGAAGAAGTCCTTCGTTTCACGGACGACCACGCCGGAGAGAACGATCAAGGCGATCATATTCGGCACGGCCATGCATGCGTTGAAGATGTCGGCGATGGTCCAAACAGCGGAAACGGTCATGTAAGGGCCGATGAACACAGCGGCGATGTAGAGCCAGCGGTAAACCTTCACGGCCTTCATGCTGCCGTTGCTGAAGTACTCAAGGCAACGCTCGCCGTAGTAGTCCCAGCCAAGGATGGTGGTGAAACCGAACAGAGCCAGGCATGCCATGAGCACGAAGGACACGACGGTGGGAGGAATGAACGGCAGGCCAGCCTGGAAAGCGGCAGTGGTGACGCCGGCGCCCTCAAGGCCGGGAATCTGGTAAGCGCCGGTCATGACTAGGGCAAGGCCGGTCATGGTGCAGACCACGATGGTGTCGAGGAACGTACCGGTCATGGAAACCAGACCCTGACGGACGGGCTCCTTCGTCTGAGCGGCAGCAGCGGCGATAGGTGCGGAACCAAGGCCGGCCTCGTTGGAGAAGATACCGCGGGCGATACCCTTCTGCATGGCAATGAAGATGGCGCCGAGCATACCGCCGGCAGCAGCATCAAGGCCGAAGGCGGAACGGAAGATGACCACGAACGCACCGGGAATCTTGTCCAGGTTGGTGAGCAGCAGGACAAGGGAGAAGCCGACGTAGAGCACGACCATAACGGGGATGACGCGCTCGGAGACGCTGGCGATGCGCTTGATGCCGCCGATGACCACCAGGCCGACCAGCACGGCAACCACGATGCCGCCGATGACGGTGGCGATGGAGTAATCCATGCCGAGGATGCTGATGGTGAAGGACTTCTCAGGATCGAAGAAGTTCGTGATGGCGGTGTTGATGGAGTTCACCTGGGTGAAAGTACCGATGCCGAACAGGCCTACGCACATGCCGAAGAAGGCGAAGATCTTGGCGAGCCAACGCCAGCTGATCTTAGGCAGGCGCTTGCCCATGCCGCGCTCGATGTAGTAGAACGGGCCGCCCAGAACATGGCCGGTGTTCTCATCGATGCTGCGGAACTTGACGGCAAGCAGACCCTCGGAGTACTTCGTGGCCATGCCGAACAGCGCTGCCAGCCACATCCAGAACATGGCACCGGGGCCGCCGACCACGACAGCGGTTGCAACGCCCACGATGTTGCCCGTACCGATGGTTGCTGAAAGCGCGGTGCACAGCGCGCCGAAGCTGGTCACTTCGCCGGAGCCGCCCTTTTCGTTCTTGACCATGTAACGCAATGCGCGCGGCAGTTGGCGGAACTGCAAGCCGCCCAGACGTACCGTCAGCAGGATGCCTCCGAACAGGATGAGCACCATCAGCGGCACGCCCCACACAAAGTCGTCAATGGCGGTGATCACGTTATTGACGACGTCGAAAAACCCTTCCACAACTCACTCCTAACTAACACTCTGAACCGATACAACCTCTGCGAGACCCTGAGGATGCACGGAAAGAAAGCTCAGCGAAAGCTACGGGGTTCTGGAATATGGGATTATGGAAAGGGAAAAGTTTCGGTGAACGCCGAGTTTGAGTTTCGTTCACGTTTGCGACAAGTCACTGACTTTTCTCTGTCCTTTTGCCTGAGAGTTTCAGCGAAACGGTTCGCCGCCGCAGCTTGTTGAAGCTGTTTACGGTTAGGTCTTACGGCCTGCGTTTCGCCTTGCCCCTTCGGCACCCATGGTTGGGATTCTCCAGAGGCCCCTGCTTGCCCTGTTTCTTGCGATCCAGAACATATCAACGGGGTGACGCTATGAAATTGTGGCATGAACTTTAACAGTGGGGTAACGGCTTGTAAACACCCTAATATTTCGAACGTGTAACTTTTTGGGCAAGTGGACAAAAATGGACCGGATATAGACGGGATTGCCAGAATGGCTGGAATATTGGAGTGAAATTTGGAAGATGTTCGTGCTAGAACGACTATACGTGATGTTGTACGAATTACGTTGCACAGAGATTCTTGCGAGAAAGTCGGTTTGTTTTCCGGGGTGGATGTTTCTTTTTGATGAGGACTGCCCCTTCGTTCCAAGGTGCTCACCTTGCTAACATGGTTTCGAATCGAAACGGGCGAATGATCGCTGTCTCTAATATCGCGACGAGCGGGTTTGCGCCCTGGTTAATTCGATGCGAGGGTTGCTGGGAGAATGTTCCTCTCCTTGCGAACGAAACTGTCCCCTTCCTGCTTCTCGAGGGGGCAGAACCTGGCGAATTGTTGTTGTAGCCGCTTTGCTCGGTATTATGTTGCGCTATGAAAGGGTTAGGATGAAGTTCACGGTTGTGGCGGTTGGAAAGTTGAAGGAACGTTTCTGGGTGGATGCCTGCGCGGAGTATCTGAAGCGCCTGCAGCCTTATGCGAAAACCCAGGTACGCGAAATCGCCGACGTCGACCCGCGCAAGGCCGGCGGCGTGGACGGCGCACGTGACAAAGAGGGCGCCGCAACCTGCGCTGAGCTGGAGAAACTTGGTGCGGACACGCACGTGGTGCTGTTGGCCATCGACGGCAAAGAGCGCTCGAGCGAGGGGTTGTCGAAGCGCTTGGACAACCTCATGCTGCAAGGGAAAAGCAACTTCGCGTTCGTTATCGGCGGATCCGACGGCGTGAGCGATGAGGTGCGCAAACGCGCCGACGAGCTGTTGTCGTTCGGGCCTATCACGCTCCCCCACAACCTTGCGCGCGTGGTGTTGCTGGAGCAGCTCTATCGCTCGCAAAAGATATCCCACGGGGAGCCGTACCACAAATGACGTTGTACGCTGTTCCGAGGCATTGCCCGCAACCGCCTGCCGGGGCTGACACTTGGGGGACGTGTCGTTAAGCGTCCGGTTTTCGGACACCTGGTGACGTGTCGTTAAGTGTCCGGTTTAGGGATGAACGCGTGGTTTCGCGCTAGCCGAACAGCGGCTGGACACCTGGGGACGTGTCGTTATCTGTCCGGGTTTTGTCGACGTATCGCGCGCGGCAAGGCGTTTGCCCGCATTTCCCAAGCTTCTTATACTGTTTCGGAACGAATTTGCCTGCGAAGGAGGCGCTTCCCTATGCGGATGATTTCTTGGAACGTGAACGGTTTGCGCGCCGTTTTGAAGAAGGGCTTCGAGGATATCGTGTGTCAGTTCGACGCCGATGTCGTTGCGCTGCAGGAAACGAAGCTGCAGGCGGGCCAGGCGACGCTGGATCTGCCGCAGTATCGCGAGTTTTGGAGCTATGCGGAGAAAAAAGGCTATTCCGGTACGGCGGTTTTCACGAAGGAAGAGCCGCTGCAGGTGCTTCATGGCCTGGGCTTTCCCCATTTGGATACCGAGGGGCGCATCGTGGCGTGCGAGTTTCCCGAGTATTGGTTCGTTTGCGTCTACACGCCGAATGCGCAAAACGAGCTAGCGCGTATCGACCATCGCATGGAATGGGATGATGCATTCCGCGACTTCTGCAAGGGGCTGGAAGAGGGTGTGCTCCCGGCAGGCGTCCCGGTGGAACGTGCCGGCGCCGACGGCAACGTGGTGCTGCGTCCGGAGGCGGGCCGTGGCGAAGGCAAAAACGGCGCGGACGTGATCCCGGAATCTGCTTCCATGGGCGATGGCCATTTGCCCACGCAATGGCTTCCGTTGACGCGGCCCGGTGAATCGGCTCAGCCGAAACCTGTGGTCATGTGCGGCGATTTCAACGTGGCGCACAACGAGATCGACCTGAAGAATCCCGGCCCCAACCGCGGAAATGCGGGCTTTTCCGATGAGGAGCGCGAGAAGTTCACCAAGCTGCTCGATGCCGGGTTCACCGACACGTTCCGCAGCACGCACCCCGACCTTGCCGGCGCGTACTCCTGGTGGAGCTACCGTTTCAACGCACGAAAGAACAACGCCGGGTGGCGCATCGACTATTTCCTGGTTAGCAATGCTTTGGCCCCGCGCATCGAAGCCGCCAGCATCTACAACGAGGTGTTCGGCAGCGACCACTGCCCCGTCGGCCTTGAGCTCGACCTGGATTAGACCCGATGTGTCTGGGATGGGGTTGGGGAAGCTGCTGGTGGCGCGTGGTATCATGCTAAGGTTCGAAACGAGAGGTTGCGGCTGCTGGAAGTTGGGCTGCCGGGCCTGGGCTTAGTACTGCTAGAAGGAAAGCAACCGTATGGATACTGCAAAGATCGAAGCCGGCGTTCGCATGATTTTGGAGGGCGTGGGCGAGAATCCCGACCGCGAGGGTCTGAAGGAGACGCCTGCGCGCGTTGCCCGTATGTACGAAGAGGTGTTCGCCGGCCTGACGGAAGACCCTGCCGTGCATTTCGCCACCACGTTCGACGAGCACTGCAGCGAAATGGTGCTTGTGCGCGACATCTACTTCTACTCCATGTGCGAGCATCACCTGGTGCCATTCTTCGGCAAGGCGCACATCGCCTACATCCCGGCCGCCGATGGTCGCGTGTGCGGTCTGTCGAAGCTGGCGCGCCTGGTCGAAGTGTATGCGAAGCGTCCGCAGGTGCAGGAGCGTTTGACCTCGCAGATCGCCGATACCCTGGTCGAGCAGCTGAATCCGCAGGGCGTCGTGGTGGTGCTCGAGGCCGAGCACATGTGCATGAGCATGCGCGGCGTGAAGAAGCCCGGCAGCCATACCGTCACCAGCGCGGTGCGCGGCGTGTTCGCCGGCAGCACCGATGCGGCCCGTGCCTCGCGCTCCGAGGCCATGTCGCTCATTTTGCGCGAAACCCGATAACGCAAAGGCTTGGTTATGGAAGCCATTGCCGACGTGTGTCACCAGCTGTTCGGCATCGCCCCGGGGGCTATGCTGCTGGTGTGCCTGCTCGTGTTCCTGGCGGGTTACGTCGACGCCATCGCGGGCGGCGGCGGGCTGATCTCGCTGCCCGCCTATATGATCGCCGGCCTGCCCACGCATGCCGCAATCGCAACGAACAAGATGAGCTCGACCATGGGCACCACCATCGCCACCTGGCATTATGCGAAATCGGGCTACATTCAGTGGAAGCTTGCGGGCGTTTGCGTGGTGCTTGCGGTTGCAGGTTCGACCATCGGTTCGAACCTGGTCCTCATCACCAGCGATGCGTTTTTGCGCGTATTCCTGCTGGCGGTGCTGCCGATCACGGCCATCTACGTGATGAAGTCGAAGAGCTTCGGCAAGCAGGACAAGGAGCCGCTTTCGCCGAAACGTACCGCGGCGCTTTGCGCTTTGGTGGCGTTTTGCGTGGGCATATACGACGGTTTCTACGGTCCCGGCACGGGCACGTTCCTGATGCTGCTGCTCACCGGCGTGGCCCATCTGAAGCTCAAATCCGCCGCCGGCATCACGAAGGCCATCAACCTCACCACCAACGTCACGGCGCTGGTGGTGTTCCTCCTGCATGGCCAGGTGCTGCTGGTGCTCGGCTTGGTTGCAGGCGCCTTCAACATCGTGGGCAACTATTTGGGTTCCCATAGCTTCTCGAAGAACGGCGGCGCAGTCGCCCGACCCATCACCATCGCCGTCCTGGTCATCTTCTTCGCGAAGGTTATTTGGGATTTCGTCGCCTAAGCCGTGAAGCAGCCCGCCGCTGGCTGCGGATGTTTCACGTGAAACGCCACCTGAAAATACAAGGTGCACGACAATCGGGTACTATGGATGCATACTGAAACGAGCGCGTCGGTCGCGCGGGTGAAAGGATTCGAACATGAAGTGCGTTATCAGCGTTCTTGGCAAGGATCGTAGCGGTATCGTCGCAGCTGTTTCTGTTGCGCTGGCCGAATGCGGCGCCAACATCGACGACATCAGCCAGACCATCCTGGGCGACATGTTCTCCATGACCATGTTGACCACGCTGGACACTGAGAAGGCTGACTTCAACGCTGTGCAGGAGAAGCTTGAAGGCGTTGCCACCGAGCTGGGCGTGCAGATCACCATCCAGCGCGAGGACGTTTTCCAGTTCATGTACAAGATCTAGTTCTCGAATCGGATCGTGCTGCTTGCGAACAAGGGTGCAAGCCGAATCGCTTGCATACAAGCCGCCGAACGACGGCCCGGAGTTGAACTGCGCCCCAAAACTTGGACGACTTAAATAAAGACTACGCCACTCGGGACTGGCTCCGGAACTCCTCCGGGGT
>CAKUJT010000046.1 GCA_934661765.1 uncultured Senegalimassilia sp. | reverse complement strand
GGGCGCGACGTGTCGTGGCTGTGGGACATCGACTTCGAGGAGCTGGCGCAGGCGGGCCCGCTGACGGCGTACGCCGGAGGCATCCGCGGACGCGACATGGCCGTGCGCCTGAAGTACGCCGGTATCGACGCCCAAACCGTTGAAAGCGCCGACGACCTGCTGCATCGCATCGCGCAGCAGCCGCAAGAGGTGAGCGCGTACATCATCGCGAACTACACGTCGCTGCCGGGGTGCAAGGCCGCGCTAGACGCAGCCGTTGCCGCAGGCGGCGAAGTGGAGCCGGCCGTGGGAGAAGCGCCCGCGCCGCGCGATTTCGGGACGCAGGGCACGTCGGCCGGCGAAGGGGCGGCAAGCGGTCAGAGCCCCGTTGTCATCGCGCACCTGTTCCCCGACCTGCTGAACCTGTACGGCGACGGCGGCAACGTGCGCGTGCTGCAGCAGCGCCTGGCCTGGCGCGGCATCTCCGCGGAGGTCCGCCGCGTGAACCATGGCGACGACATCGACCTTTCCGGCGTCGACCTGATCATGATGGGAGGCAGCCCCGACCGCGAGCAGAAGCTGGCCAGCGCCGACATCGTGGCCATGCGCGACCAGCTTGATGCGTACGTGCAGGACATGGGCCCGCTGCTGGCCATTTGCGGCAGCTACCAGATGCTGGGCCGCGAGTGGCTGGTGGACAGCGAGAAGGTTCCCGGTCTGGGCCTGGTGGGCATGACCACGGGACGCCCCGGCACCTCGGGCGACCGACTGGTGAACAACATCGCACTGCGCAGCCCCTTGGCCGGCGAGCCTGTGGTGGGCTACGAGAACCATGCAGGCCGCACGTACCTTGACGAGGGCGTGGAGCCCTTCGGCACTGTGGTCTCCAACACGGGCCTGGGCAACAACGAGGAGACCAAGCAGGACGGCGTGCGCTACAAAAACGTGCTGGGCACGTACCTGCACGGCCCGCTTCTGGCCAAGAACCCGCAGATCGCGGACTGGCTGCTGGCCCGCGCGCTTGAGCGCAACGCCAAGCGGACCGGACAGCCCCTGGTCGAACTGGCCCCGCTCGACGATGCATCCGAGAAGGCTGCGAACGCCTTCATGTGCGACAAGCTGGGAGCAAAGTAGCGACGAACGAGAAAGCGCGGCGCCGGCCCTGTGCGAGAGAATCGCATGGAAGCCGATGCCGCGCTTTTTGTTTGGAAAGGGTTGGAGAAAAAAGAAAGCAGGCCGGACATTTCTGCCCAGCCCGCGTACATTCGTGGAGCCAACGACCGGATTCGAACCGGTGACCTGCGCTTTACGAGAGCGCTGCTCTACCAGCTGAGCCACGTTGGCACACGGCTTCTTGCGAAGCGCGAATATGAACTATACCGAAGAGCCTGCCGTTTCGCAAGGGGCAAAAGCAACTTTTCGGGCGAAGGAGCGGGCATTCGCCGTTTCTCCACAGGCTTGCATCCTGACGTTGCAGCCCTCGAAAGTCGCATGGGCACGCGCTCAACCGCTGCGGCCGTCACACCCGAGAACCGCCCCAGCGCGTCTTTCCGCTGCGACAGCCCCGCCCAAGAACCGCGCAGGCACACGCCCTATCGCTGCGGCAGCTTCGCCGGCTATTCCTCGTCCTCGGGAGCCTTCACCACCAGCACGGGGACCTGAGCCTCACGCAGCACATAGCTGCTCACGCTGCCCAGCATGCCGCGCAGAGCGCCCAGACCACGGCTGCCCATGATGATGAGCCCGCAGCCGTTCTCTTGCGCGTACTTCACGATCTGGTCACCCGGGTGCACCTCGGGCAGCAGGCAGACGCGCTTCTCGTTCATGAGCGGGCGGATCACCCCGTCGACCTGCGCATGCAGGCGCTCGGACGCTTCCTCCGTTGCCTCCTCCATGGCTTCTTGCATGCCCATGGGAACGACGCTTTCGGTCAAATCCACGCCGCGAGCCTCGAGCTTTGCCACGGCGGTTCGTTCCAGGTCGACGATCTGGACGACGTGCAGCGCAAGCCCGGCGTCCTCCTTCGCGAAGCGCACGGCCTCGTCAAGCGCCGCGCAGGCGGAATCTGACCCGTCGAACGGGACCATAACGGCATCGTAGAGCATTGCAACCCCCTTCTTTCACCGGTTGAACCTGGCAAGGCAAGGCGCACCGCATCCCCTTCCCTACCAGGCTATATCCCCAGTATAGCAAGAAGCCCCGCAGCAATGGCCGCAGGGCTTCCGCAAACGCCGCTCGCGCAAACGGCGTTGCCATGTTGTAACGTTTCGCGTGCGTGACGGGTGAACCGCCTACGCACAAGCAAAAGACCGGCTACACCTCGAGGTGCTTGAACGCCTCGGGAACCTCCTTGAAGCCCTTGGACTTCACGGCACCGACGATCAGGCCGATGATCAGCCACACGATGCCGACGATGTAGGTCATCGTCTCGAAACCGGTGAAGACGTACACCAGGATGCCGATGCCGATCCAGGGGCAGATCAGGTACTTCACAATGTCGCCGAAGGTGTTGCGCTTCTTCTCGCGGATGAAGAAGAACAGGAACACGGCGAAGTTCAGCAGGATGAACGAGGCCAGGGCACCGAAGTTCACTAGGCCGGCGAGCTGGGTCATCTTGTCGCCCATGGGGATGGACAGGCACAGGGTGACCACGCCCAGGAACACGGCGGAGAACCAGGGGGTCTGGTACTTCGGGTGAACCTTGCCGAACGCCTTCGGGATAACGCCGTCGCGGCCCATGGAGAACAGCAGGCGCGAGGAGGCCATCTGGGCGTTCATGATGTTGGCGATGCCGATGGCGATGATGTTGATGACCAGCATGATCTTGTAGAAGACCGGGCCGCCCACCAGCATGACGGAATCGAAGAAGCCCATGTCGGGGTCGGTGTTGGCCCAGTCGGGCTGCACGATGGCGGCGATGTAGGTCTGGGCGACGAACACGACGATGATGGCGCACAGGGCGATCAGGATGCCGCGGCCGATGTTCTTCTCGGGCTCGTGGGTTTCCTCAGCCAGCGTGGACATGCCGTCGAAGCCCAGGAAGGAAAGCGCGGCCAGCGAGATGCCGGCGGCGATGAAGTGCGCGTCGACCTGGCCTTCCTGGTAGATCGGGTCGAGGACGAAGGCACCGGCGCCGCCGCCGCCCATGATGAAGTTGCAGCCGAGCGCGATGAACGCGATGACGGCCAGAACCTCGATGACGAAGATGACCCAGTCAACGCCGCGGCTCATCTGGATGCCGCGGATGTTCACGAACGTGTTGAACGCGATGAAGACCACTGCCCACAGCCATGCCGGGCTGTTGGGGATCAACGCAGTGCCCCAGTTCATGACCATGACGATGAGCAGGGACGGGACCAGAATGTAGTCCAGCAGGATCAGCCAGCCGGCGATGAAGCCGACGTGCGGGTTGATGCCGCGCTGCACGTAGGAGTACACGGAGCCGGCGATCGGGAAGCGACCGGACATGCGCATGTAGCTCATGGCGGTGAACATGATGGCCACGAAGCCGATGATGTAGACCAGCGGCGTCATGCCGTGGCTGTTCAGCTGGATGGAGCCGAAGATGGATTGCGGGGCGATGATGACCATGAACAGGACGCCGTACATCACCACGTCCCAAAGGCCCATACCGCGGCGCAGCTCCTGCTTGTAGCCGAACTGCTCGATGTTGTCCCCGGCGCTACCCTTCGCCGGAGCTTTTTGCTCTGCCATTTCCCTTTCCTTTCTTTCTTGCGGGGAAAACAAGCATTGCGCAGGGCCAGGAGCGCGATTCCCGGCTCTACGCAATAGTCCGTACTCTAGCACGTTAAAGCGTAGGAGTAGAGCGGATATGGCAATTCCTAGCGCCGCCGTGCGTCATTTTGGAGCTGAAAGGCACCTTTACATGCACACTGGGTACGAAAAATGCCCGATTTCCTGGGGAAACCGGGCATTTTACACAAGATACCGAAATCGATGACACCAAAGCCGCCGGGCATTTTCGTGTCTGCCAACTAAGGCGAACGGTATGTTTCTACCGATAAACGGTTGCGCGAACGCATGAGGTTTCGCGCAATACGCGGTGTGATCCGGCCAGGCCTTGCCTTTTGACCGGAAGCGCCCTGGCTCCGCGCACGATCGTCGCAGCCCGTGGGCCTACCAGCCGGCACTCGCGGCTGCGGAAACTACGACCGAACGATTTACGGCTGCGGGATCAGAACGGGGAACTCGGACAGCTTCGGCGTCCCGATGCGCAGCGACACGTCGACCTCGCACGGCTCGCAGCCCTGGCTCACCTCGACGTCGCTTTGCACGGACATATACATGTAGGTTTCCACGGCATCCCAACCGGTGACGCGCATCAGCAGACGCTGCAGCTCCTTCGAGCCGTTCATGAGGGCCTGCTCATAGTGGGTGCCGCTGCAGTTCACGTACCACTTGCCGTCGGGGCCGAAGGTCTCGAGCACCGGCCAGTTCAGCTCGAAATCCTTCACCAGCTGCACGCGAACGGTGATTTCAGCGGGGATCTCGATGCCGGTGCCGCACAGCTCGGCGTCGCCCATGGTGGCGTGCACGTCGCCCATCTGCAAAAGCGCGCCGGGGACGCGCACGGGGAAGTACAGGCGCGTGCCCTTGGTGATCTTCTTGTTGTCCATGTTGCCGCCATGGCTGCCCACGAAGCCGTCGATGACATCGGGACCGGACGGCGCGGTGCCGATGACGCCGATCATGGGGTTGATCGGGAAGCTGACCTGGTTGAACGTGGCCATGCCGTCCTTGATGGGGATCTTCTTGGTGCGATAGCCGGTGGTCTCGAACAGCGGGCCGCAATGGTCGTCGGTGGCGATGGTGCCCTCGTCGGCCACCTTCACCTCGTAGATGTCGACCACCAGCACGTCGCCGGGCTCGGCACCCTCGATGTAGACGGGGCCCGCGGCGGGATTGGCGAAACCGTAGGTGTAATCCAGGTCGGCCATGGTGGTGTTCTCGTCGGGAATGCGGTTGCTGAAGCAGTCCTGCGTGTTGAACTGCAGCACCTCGCCGGGCTTGGCCGTGGCGCAAGGCTTGTTGTCCTTGGAGAATTCGTAAACCTGATCGGTGATGATTTGCATGATGCCCCCTCTTCATGGTAGCGAACGCGGCTTGCCGCCGTTTCGAGCGATTGTACGCCAACGGGCGCAGGTATGCCACGGCGGGCGGAGGCCCGGGGGAGCGAGCGCGGCGGCTGGGACCAAAGGCGGCGAAGGGGAAGGGCACGCCGTGGGACGCTGCGAAGACGGAGAATGAAGGAAGGGCTTGCCGGCGGGCGCACTCCCCCGCCGGCAAGCCCGGCATCCAGCCCGAAAGCCACAAACGCAAAAAGGGCATGCTCCCGCACACACGGAAGCACGCCCCCCTCGACGCGTTTATATAAGTACGCGAGGCTCATAGCTCGAGCACGACGGCCTGCTCGAGCTCAATGCCGCTGCGCTGCGCAAGGTCGTCCAGCAGTTCCGCCGCAACCTCTGGCTCGAGCCATGCCATGCCGCACCCCGCGGAAAGCTGCCGCGGGATGGGCGCAAGGCGGCCGCGAAGCCCTTCGCCTACGGCCGCCTGCTTGAAGGCGAGCGCGTCAGTGGTAGTATGAAACGACGCCACCGCCGTCTTCACCTTCCGCCGCGCCATGGGTTAGGCGATCTCGATCACGAAATCGTCGCCGACGCGCTGCGTCGTCGCCGTGCGCTTGCGCTTCTTCGCCAGCGAGCAGATGTTGTCGCGCGCCACGGTGTTGCTCACCGTCACCTTGATGGGCTCGGAGCCGCCCTTTTTCATGGCGTTCATGGTCAGGATGACCGGTTCGGGGCAGGAAAGCCCACGGGCGTCAACTTCGATCATTTGAAGTCCTTTCGGTAAATGAACTGAGGAAATACGCTTGCAGCTTATACGCTACGCGGCGTTCTTCCGCTTGCGCACGTTCACGATGGCGATGACGAACAGCACCACGATGCAGCACACGAGCACGATCTGGCCCGCAACGCTCGGACCGCCCAGGACGGCAGCCTTCTCGGCGGTTGCGGCGGAGGCGGCAACGCCAGCCAGGCCGAAGTTGTGGGCGAAGGCGGCGCCGATGAGCATGCCGACGAAGGTGACGGCGGCGTCGCAGGAGCCCTGGCCGGCCAGCGTCATCTGGCGCAGCGGGCAGCCGCCGGCCAGCGTGGCGCCGAAGCCCACGGCGTACAGGCCCAGGATGTTCCACAGGTGCTGGGAGTGGGCGATGGGCTGGCCGTCGAAGCTGAGCTTGAAACCGCCCGTGGCCAGGTTGAACACCACCATGACCACAAACAGGCCGGCGATGGGGAGCATCAGGTCGAAGTCGCGCATGAGGAAGATGTTGCGAACGGAGCCGGCGAAGCAGATGCGGACCTTCTGCGCCAGGGCGCCGATCACGAGGGCGGTCACCAGGGCGATGAGCACCGGAGCGTGCTTGGAGCCCGGACCGGCCTGGCTGACGGCGAACACGCCGGCGAAGACGCTGATGCACAGGCCGATGATCAGCAGCACGGGCAGGACGGCGCCGGCCGTCTTGTTCGTGTCATGCTCGCGGCCCAGGGAGTAGCCCTTCTTCAGGAAGAACGTGCCCGTGGCGACGCCCAGGACGAAGCCGATGAGGCCGACCCAGGCGTTCAGGTCGCCGGCGGCCATGCGCAGCACCATGCGAAGCGGGCAGCCCAGGAAGATGAGGGCGCCGATCATCATGATGAAGCCCAGGACGAATCGGGTCATGGGGGAAGAACCCGCCGTGGAGCGATACTCGCGCGTGGCCAGGGCGATCAGGAACGAGCCGACGACCAGTCCGACGATCTCGGGGCGGAAGTACTGCACCGTCTCGGTGGTTTGCAGCTTCATGGAGCCCGCCATGTCGCGGATGAAGCACGCGGCGCACATGGCCATGTTGGCGGGGTTGCCGGAGAAGGCCAGAAGCGCCATTCCAAGGCCGACCAGCACGCCGACCAGGGCCAGGCCCTTTTTGCTGTTGAGGAAATCCAAGGAAGTCCCTTTCTGTATATAAAGTTGAATCGTTCGCATTCGATCCTCCGTCGCGCATGCGCACACGCGGACCGCAGGCCCACGGGGACGACAAGGCAGAACACGCCCAAAACGCCATTCGAAACGGAAAACAATGCAAGCCGCGTCGAAGCGCGGCGAAATCGACGCCTAGCAGAATGCGCCGGATGCGGGCAGAATGCCCGTAGCAGAATGATCGCGCTAGCAGAATTTGCGCGAACCAGTGGTGCATTGTAAGGAGGTAACGGTTTCGTGTCAAAGGCGGAGTGCGATATTCCGGCGCGAGCGGTAGACGGGGCGCTTGCGCAAACGTTGTCTATGGGGTTTGCTGTGAGCTTGCCTATAGAGGTGCCGCGAAATCGCCTGATGAGGTCCCCATATCTTCACTGCAGCATCACCTATAAAGGACCCGCCGCATTGCCGCCGCATCGCCTATGGAGTCCCCATAGTGCTACCACGGCATCGTCCTGAAACACCATCTATTTGTGAAGGTTCTGTGACAAGGAATCATTTGCTTGCATTGCAGCGGGATGGCGCGTATAGTTCTTTCTCGCAGCTTTTCCGAAACATTCAGTTCCGCGAAAAGCGGGTCACATATTGCGGGGTGGAGCAGTCTGGTAGCTCGCCGGGCTCATAACCCGGAGGCCGTAGGTTCAAATCCTGCCCCCGCGACCAAATGTTCAAGCCGCCCATCGGGCGGCTTTTTTGTTGCGTGACATGCTAAAGCAAACCTACAATGCAGAAGCCGCGGAGTTGATCCGCGGCTTCAAAGCAATCGTCCTTTTATCGCTTTCCCAATTCGCCTATGACGCATCGGCTATCTCGTAGCCGTTACCGAAATCGCTTTGATTCGGGCCGTCGTTAGCGTCCGTTAGTTGGCCGTTAACGAATCGCGCTGATCTTGGTCGAGCGCGTCCGGATAGGTCGTACTTGCAAGTTCCGCACCGCTCTGGTCGATGATGCTCACAACGCAGCTGACCGGCTGCCCCGCGAACTGCTGGTACATGCAGGCGATCAGCCCCGCCTGCAACGGAGCGAAAGCTTCGCTGAGCCCGATCTGGCTGTTGCTGGTGGTCAGGGTCACTTTGGAGAACTGCTCATCGTAGTCAACGGCGGTGATGGTTGACCAGATTTCGCTGTTGGGCATCTCGTCAAGCTGCTTCGCCGTCGAATCATGCCAGGAGTCCACAAGCTCGTTGTACTTGTCTATGGGCATCGTCGCGGTATAAGAGCCGTCCTCGTTGGCGACAACGTCGGTGCACCCCCACTCTTGAAGGTTTGCTTGCACATCCTCAGCTGCCGTATCTTGGAAGAATAAGGCGGGGAACGTGACCGTGCGCGTTGTAACAGTCGCCTTTTCAACGGCGCTGTTCTCGTCCTGCTCGCTCGTCACGTTACCGGAATTCTGCGTGGCGCATCCCGCCAACCCGACGCATAGCGCGCACATCACCATCGCAGTCGCGATTACGGCACCTGCGCTTTTGCCGAAAACACCTGTTTTTCCCATCTCGTTCCCTTCCCATCGAGATTAAGCCGAGCCAACAAAAATGTTAGCCGTATCGAAGGTTAGACCTCAACCCCTTCCTCCACCCCGGCAATCACGTCCTTGAGCTCCTTCAGAGCTGCGAACGGCGCGAACCGGTCACCCAGCCGAACGTCATGAGCTTCGAATTCCCTCGTGCCCATCCTTTCCCCGCCGTGTAACATGCAATTAACGCCGTAACACGAGCCTTATCGCGTTTGAAACAATTCTGTAAACTGCCTTCGGTAGCGTTTTCCCTGTCATATACGCGAGGAAAGGGTATGCGTTGGGGAGATTCCTCCCCTTCGGTTCTCCCGGACGCATGCGCTCTCCCCAACGAGAAAGGGGAAAGGCCATGGAGGATTTCCTTACATCGTTCTTCATCACGCCGTTCACCGGACTTGCGGAGGGAATCGCCACCGCTACCAGCCCGCTTGACGTCATCGACGCCGTCGATGGCTTCGTATGGGGCCCCATCATGATCTTGCTGCTGCTAGGCACGCACATCTTCATGACCATCCGCACCGGTTTCATTCAGCGTAAGATCGGCACCGGCATCAAGCTGTCCGTCACCAAGGACGACCCCTCCAACGCCGACGGCGACATCACCCAGTTCGGCGCGCTGACCACCGCTCTTGCCGCCACCATCGGCACGGGCAACATCGTCGGCGTGGGCACGGGCCTGCTGTTCGGCGGCCCGGGCGCCATCTTCTGGATGTGGATCACCGGCATCCTGGGCATCGCCACGAAGTACTCCGAGGTGTTCATCGGCGTGAAGTACCGCGTGAAGGACCACTCCGGCAACATGCTCGGCGGCGCCATGTACGCCCTTGAGCGCGGCTTCAAGAACAAGAAGGCCGGCCGCATTCTGGCCATCCTGTTCGCCCTGTTCGCTTCGCTGGCCGCCTTCGGCATCGGCGCTTCCACGCAGTCGAACTCCCTGGCCGACGCGCTGTACAACACCTCGCTCATCGACGGCAAGGCCATCCCGCAGTGGCTGGTCGGCGCCGTGGTGGTGGTGCTCGTGGCCATCGTCATCCTGGGCGGCATCAAGTCCATCTCCAAGGTGTGCGAGAAGCTGGTCCCCGTCATGGCCGTCTTCTACGTGGTGTGCTGCCTGGTCATCATCGGCATGAACGGCGAGTTCCTGGGCGAGGCCATCCGCCAGATCATCGTGGGCGCCTTCACCCCCGCAGGCGCCGCCGGCGGCGCGGTCGGCTCCACCGTCACCCTGGCTCTGCAGTTCGGTTTCAAGCGCGGCATCTTCTCCAACGAGTCCGGCATGGGCTCCGCCCCGCTGGTCGCCTCCTCCGCAACCACGAAGAACCCCGCACGTCAGGCGCTCGTTTCCATGACCGGCACGTTCTGGGACACCGTCGTGGTGTGCGCAATCACGGGCCTCATGCTCATGACCACGCTGCTGGCGAACCCCGAGCTTTCCACGGCCATCGCCGACGGCACCATCTCCTCCGGCGCCGGCCTTGCGACCGCCGCGTTCGAGAAGATCCCCGTGTTCGGCCCCTTGGTGCTGCTGGTGGGCCTGGTCACCTTCACGTACTCCACCATCCTGGGCTGGAGCCAGTACGGCAACCGCGCCATCAGCTACCTGCTGGGCAAGAAGGCCGTCCTCCCCTACTACATCGTGTTCCTGCTGTTCGTGTTCTGGGGCTGCATGATGGTCGGCGACGCCGCCGGCAGCGCCGCGGTCTCCAACCTCAGCTCCGTGGTGTGGAACTTCGCCGACGTGATGAACGCGCTCATGGCCATCCCGAACTGCATCGCGGTCCTGGGCCTGTCCGCCATCATCGCCCGCGAAACGAAGCACTACGTGTATGACCATAACCTGGAAGAGGTCGACAAGACCGAGATCCCGCAGTACCACGAGAAGTAAAGCGGTTTCAACCTCTCCAGCACACGTTGAAGGGGCTCGCACCTGAGCCCCTTCTCTTTTTGACCCAAATTCCTATCTAATTCATTTACTTTGCCCGAAAGGAAACGTATTCCTCATGGAAAACCTTGGCTACTACAACGGGAAGTTCGGCCCCATCGAGGACATGGTCGTGCCCATGAACGACCGCGTCTGCTTCTTCGGCGACGGCGTGTACGACGCCGGTCCCGCACGCAACTTCAAGATCTTCGCCATGGACGAGCACCTGGACCGTTTCTACAACAGCGCCCGCCTTGCCGACATCCAAATCCCCATGCCGCGCGAGGAGCTTGCCGACCTGCTCAACGAGCTGGTGAAGAAAGTCGACTCCCCCGAGCACTTCGTGTACTACCAATGCACGCGCGGAACCGCGCCCCGCAAGCACGACTACGTGGAAGGCCCCGGCAACCTATGGGTGACCATCACGCCGCAGGTGATGTCCGACGGCACGAAGCGCATCAAGCTGCGCAGCGAGCCCGACACGCGTTTCTACCATTGCAACATCAAGACGCTGAACCTGCTACCCGCCGTCATGAGCTCGCAGGCGGCAAAGCGCGAAGGCGTGCAGGAGACGGTGTACTACCGCGCGAACATGGGCAACCGCGTGACCGAATGCGCGCACAGCAACGTGTCCATCATCCTGGACGACGAGCTGTGGACCGCTCCCACCGACGAGCTGATCTTGCCGGGCATTGCGCGAAAACACCTGATCAAGGCCGCGAACAAGCTGGGCATCCCCGTGCACGAGCAACCGTACGACCTGGACACGCTGCGCGGCGCGCAGGAGATCATCGTGACCAGCTCGTCGAACCTGTGCCTGTTCGCCGAGCAGTTCGAGGGCAAGCCCTGCGGCGGCGGGTCGCCCGAGGTGGCCGAGGCGCTTCGAGCCGAGGTGAACCGCGAGTTCGCCGAGGCCACGGCGGTTTAGCGGCGACGGAGGCATGCGATGGAATCTATCGAAGGGATACTGCTGCGCCATTCGGCGCGCGGCATGACGAAACTGGCCCTGGAGCTGCCCGTCGATTTCTGCGCGCGGGCGGCCCGTCAGATCCTGTCGTGGCCGCTGGGCAAAGTGGCCCTGCTCACGGGCTTCGACGTGGGCGGTGCGCCCGAGACCGACGGGCCCACGGGAACCTACGTGATGGCGAAGGCCCTGATGAAGCTGGGGTTCACGCCGGTCGTGGTGTCGGAAGCGCCGGTGTGCGCGTACTTCAACGAGTTGCACATCCAAACGCGCACGGTCCAACCCGACGACAGCGACGACGCCATGGGCAGGCTGCTCGACTCGCTGGCGCCCGTGGGCATCGTGTCCATCGAGCGCTGCGGACGCAACCTCCACGGCCGCTACTGCAATATGCGCGGGGTGGACATATCGAGGCGCACCTCGCCAACCGACGAGCTGGTGGTGCAGGCCGCGCGCCGCAACATCCCCACCATCGGCGTCGGCGACGGCGGTAACGAGATCGGCATGGGAAACGTGGCCCACGCCATCGCCCGCAAGCTGACGTTGGAGCCGTGCGTGGTGACCGTGGACAACCTGGTGGTGGCGACGGTATCGAACTGGGGCGGCTACGGCATAGCCGCCGCCATGGGCAGATACGCCCAGGAAAAGCTGCTGCCGGAGTTCGACCAGATCAACGGTTTCTACCAATTCATCGTCGAGCGCGGAAGCGTGGACGGCACCACCGGGCGCCGCGAAGCAACCGTGGACGGCTTCTCCCTGGAAACCGAGCGCAGCGTGGTGGAAGCGCTGCGGCGGGCGTAAGGCGAAGGGCGCCGACGCCCGGGAACCCGTCGGCGCCCCAGCGAACGCGAACAGGGGACGGAGGTATGTTCAGGTTGGACGTTTGGGACATGTAATTGCCAATCCGAACACACCTCCGTCCCCTGTTCGCCTATTCATTTGCGCTGCTTTGTTCGTCCGATGTGCTCGATAAGCTCTATAATTGCCTGCTGTGAAAACGAAGAAGGGGTCGTATCCGCTTTCGAGGAGAACGACCGAATAGGGGGGCAGGATAAGCGTTTCAGGGCGCCCCGTCTCTCCCATAGGTTCGCCGCGAACGCACCTCCGTCCCCTGTTCATCCGCGGAGAGGCGGGCACTTTCACACAACGCCGGCCAAGGCGACTAGAGGGGGCACAAACCATGAGAAGGGTCCACGTCCAGACCGTTAGCTTCGCGAACATCGCCATAACGATCGCACTAGCCATCGCGTGCGCTATCCTGTTTTGGCAGGGACGGGCGCAATTCAATGTATTGCAGCAAGCAACCGAAGCGTATATCTCCTGCGAAAACGATGCACAGCAAGTGAAAGACAGGTCGGATTACCTGACCGAGCAGGTTCGCCTGGTCACCATGACCGCCAAACCGGAGTACATCGACAGCTACTTCTCCATGGCCAGCAGCAACGAGCAATTCGATAAAGCGCTAACAGACCTGGAAAACCGGTTCGAGGGAACCGACGCAAGCGATTCGCTGCGCACCGCGGTGGACGAGTCGAACGAGTTGATGAACACCGAGTTCTATGCCATGCGCCTGATCTGCGAGGCGAACGACATTGACCCCTCCCCGTGGCCCGAAATCGCATCACGCCAGATCAGCGACGAAGATTCGCGCACATCGCACGACAGCATGATCTACGAGGCGCAAAACCTCGTCTCGGATTCCAAGTACCAGGAGGCGAAGGACTCCATAAACAGCCATACCGACGATTGCATCGCCAAGGTAACCGAAGCCACGCTTGGCAACCAAACCCGTGCCGCTTCCGCATTCGATGGTATTTACGGCACGATCGAAGCATGCATAGCGTTTTACATCGCCTTGACGTTGGCCATCTGCGCGCTCGCCCGCCGCGCCGTCGTGAAACCCCTGCTGAACTTCGGCAACAGCATCAAGACCAACCAGCTGTTCCCCGTGCAAGGCGCCGGAGAGCTGCAGGTGCTGGCGGAAACGTACAACCGCGTGTTCGCGGAAAATGAGGCCACGCACATGATCGTCAAGCATCAGGCCGAGCACGACCCGCTGACTGACCTGCTCAATCGCGGATCGTTCGACAAGGCCCTGAAGTTCCACGACGACGGCAAGCATGACTTCGCGCTCATCTTGGCCGATGTCGACCTGTTCAAATCCGTCAACGACACCTACGGTCACGCTGTTGGCGATCAGGTGCTCAAGCGCGTATCCAGCCTGCTGCAAGTGGCGTTTCGCAACACTGATTTCGTGTGCCGCATCGGCGGCGACGAGTTCGCCATCGTCATGGCGGATGTGACCAGCGACCTGCAGTACACCATCCAAGAGAAGATCGGCTTCGTGAATACGGAGCTGTCGAAGCCCATCGACGGCATGCCGCAGGTCTCGTTGAGCGCAGGCGTGGCGTTCGCCGACCGCCCCAACCCCAGCGACAGCATTTACAAGGATGCGGACGATGCGCTGTATCACACGAAGGAAAACGAACGCGGCAGCTGCTCCTTCTACGGCGAGTTCTAGCATCTGAACAGGGAAGATACTAGAGCACAGGAGGCTTGCGCAAGCGGAAGGCGATATCCCGCCCATATCGCAGAACCCGGCGCACGACAAACCCCCTGGAGGCGAAGCCGCCGTAGAGCTTCGGTCCGGGAACGCGCGAGCGGAAAGCTTCTTCCTTGCCCCTAGCCCATAACCGCAGGCATAACAAACCCCCGGGATCGAAGCCGCAGGACCTCGATTCCGGGGGTTTGCGCTGTTCGCTAGATAAGGCTCACGAGCAGCTCGTGGATGCGTAGGTCGTCGTCGAGTTCCGGGTGGAACGAGACGCCAAGCTGGTTGCCCGAGCGCACCGCCACGATGCGGTCGTCAACGCGTGCCAGGACCTCGGCGCCCTCATGCGCTTCCTTGATGAACGGGGCGCGGATGAAGGTCATGGGGATGTCGGCAATTTCACCGGCCGGCACGCCGGGCAACCCCGCGCAGGGAGCAACGGTGCGGAAGCTTCCCAGCTGGCGGCCGTACGCGTTGCGGCGAACCGTCACCGGCAGCGTCCCGATGGCGCCTGGCGAGGTCGCGCCCGCGGCAACAGGACCGTTCGGATCGCCGGCGGCGGGAACGCCTTCCTCGACGTTTTGCGCCAGAAGGATGAGGCCGGCGCACGTGCCCAGCACCGGCAGGCCGGCTGCCACGCGGGACTTCAGCGTGTCGAGCATGCCCAGCTCGCGCAGCATCTTCGCCTGCGCCGTGCTCTCGCCTCCCGGCAGAACCAGGGCATCGTAGGACTGCTCGACATCGGGGCCCTGACGAAGCTCGACACATTCGCACCCCAGCTTCGCCAGCGCGCGCTCATGCTCGATAAACGCCCCCTGAACAGCCAAAACAGCGATTTTTTTAGACATAGGGAAACCTCTCGGTCACATCAATCCAAAAGAGCCGCCCGCTCAAAACATCGCAGGCGGCATCAAAGTCAGCAAGGGCCGCTGCGGCACGCAGCATCGAGTCAGTCCGTTTTGCCGGAAGGCAAAACGAAACCTTACTTGCCGCGCTCCGCCATGAGGAGGGCGATCTCGCTCTCGTTGATGCCGACCATGGCCTCGCCCAGGTCCTCGGACAGCTCGGCGATGAGCTTGGCGTCGGTGAAGTTCGCCACGGCCTTCACGATGGCCTGCGCGCGCTTCTCGGGGTTGCCGGACTTGAAGATGCCGGAGCCCACGAACACGCCCTCGGCGCCCAGCTGCATCATGAGCGCAGCGTCGGCCGGGGTGGCCACGCCGCCGGCAGCGAAGTTCACGACAGGCAGCTTACCGTTCTCGTGCACGTATTTCACCAGCTCAACGGGCACCTGCAGCTGCTTGGCGGCCTCGAACAGCTCGTCGGCGCGCAGGTTCTGGATGCGGCGGATCTCGGCGTTCATCATGCGCATGTGGCGCACGGCCTGCACCACGTCGCCCGTGCCCGGCTCGCCCTTGGTGCGGATCATCGTGGCGCCCTCGGCGATGCGGCGCAGCGCCTCGCCCAGGTCGCGGGCGCCGCAGACGAACGGCACGTTGAACTGGGTCTTGTCGATATGGTACGTGTCGTCGGCCGGGGACAGCACCTCGGACTCGTCGATGTAGTCGATGTCGATGGCCTGCAGCACCTGGGCCTCCACGAAGTGGCCGATGCGGCACTTGGCCATAACGGGGATGGACACGGCCTCCTGGATGCCCTTGATCATCTTCGGGTCGCTCATGCGGGACACGCCGCCGGCGGCGCGGATGTCGGCGGGGATGCGCTCGAGCGCCATGACGGCGCAAGCGCCCGCCTGCTCGGCGATGTGCGCCTGCTCAGGCGTGGTGACGTCCATGATGACGCCGCCCTTCAGCATCTGGGCAAGCTGGCGGTTCAGGGCAACGCGCTCTTCGGCGGTTTGAGGCTCGGTCATTTCCTACTCCTTCTCTAAGAATGTGAATGCCCGAAGGTTACGCTTCATCTGGGTATGGTAGTATGCCCAAATCTGTTTCTTTTTATATAACCAGATGTTCCACGTGAAACAATTTGGGAAAGCGGTGGCGAACAAGTGTTCTTCTATGACATGGAATTACGCGGTGACCTGGCTCTTTATGAATACCTGTATCGTTGCATCCGTCACGATATCGCGCACGGGAAAGTCGAACCCGGGCAGAAATTGCCGTCAAAACGCACGCTGGCGAAGCAGCTGGGCGTCAGCCTGATCACCATCGAAGCCGCATATGACCAGCTTGTCGCCGAAGGCTACATCCGCTCGCGCGAACGCTGCGGCTACTACGCATGCGACCTCGCGCCCGCCGCCAAGATTGAGGAATCAAGAAGCGCACAGCACCGAGCAGAGACGGCGAGTGCGGTCGCAAGCAGCGCACGCGAGAACCTTCCCGCAAACTCAAACAACCTGCAGCCTTTTTCGCGAAAGCAGGGGCATCCGGAAGAACCGGCCGGACTCCGACAGACCACCGGCTCGGCTGCCCTACCAGCCAACAGCGCCCCTTTCGCGCCAGCCGGCGCCGCACCCCGCACGCAAAACGCCCCGTCCGATGCGCCGTTGCTCGCGGATTTCACGCACAGCACGCTTGCGACCACCATGCTCCCCTACTCCGCTTGGGCGAAAGCCGTCCGGCGGACGCTTTCAGACGAATCAGCGGCATCGCTTGCCGAAGCTGCTTCCGCGGCGGGGTCGCCCGAACTGCGAAGTGCCATCGCCGACCACCTGCGACAGTATCGCGGGATGGACGTGTCGCCCGACCAGGTGGTCATAGGCGCCGGATCGCAAACGCTCTATCAACTGTTGGTGCAGCTGCTGGGGCGCACGAGGCGCTATGCGGTGGAAGACCCTGGATATCCCCTGCTCACACGCATGTACGAGCAACAGAATGCACAGGTGGCGCATATCAGGCTGGACGATTCCGGCATCAACGTAGCAGCCCTGGAAGCTTCCGGAGCGTCGGTCGCCCACATCATGCCGTCGCACCAGTTCCCCACCGGGATCGTGACCACGGCCGCCCGACGCCGCGAGCTTTTGAACTGGGCGCGCGAAGGCAATCGCTACCTGATCGAGGACGACTACGACTCGGAGTTCCGCATGGCCGGACGGCCCATACCCTCGCTGTTCGGCATCGATGCCGCCGAGCGCGTGCTGTACCTCAACTCGTTCGCCAAAAGCCTGGGCGCAGCGTTTCGCATGGCGTACCTGGTGCTGCCGCCGCAGCTGACGCAGCGCTTCCGCGAACAGCTGGGCTTCTATGCGAACACCGTCAGCCCGCTCGATCAGCTGGCGCTGGCGCGCTTCATCGAGCAGGGGCATTACGACCGCCACGTGAACCGCCTGCGCACCCATGCGCGCAAAACGCAGGATTCCCTGGTCACCGCCTTACACGAAGCCTTCGGCGAGCGCGTCGCGTTCACCGGACTCAACGACGGCCTGCATTTCATCATGCAGCTGGAAAGCGAACGCGGCGAACGCGAGCTTGCCGCCGCAGCCGAAGCCGCCGGCATCCGCATCGCCCCGTTGTCGACCTTCGCCAGCGCGGCTTCACAAAGCGCGACCCCGACCGGCACCGAGCCGCAAGCAAGCACGGCGAGCGCGGCAGGCGCACCCCCCGCGCGCTTCATCCTGCGAAGCGACAGCGTCTCCGCCGAAGAAGCTCCCGCCATCGCCAACGCACTCGCGAAAGCGTGGGCGTAAAGCAGCGCTGCAAATGGCACGCAAATACCCGTGAACGACCCCTATGCCACGAAGCGGTCGAGCCTAGGCAGCGCCGTAACACGCCCCCCGAGCCCAACCCCAGCGCCGCAAACCACCCCAACAGCGTTTGCGAAACCGCAAACCCTACCCAAACGTAAAAAAGCGCGAGCCGGGCTTCTCGCCCAGCTCGCGCTTCAACGGCATATTGAGTAAATGCTACTCGGCGTCGTAGGACTCCTTGAGCGCCTTCAGCGCCGGCAGGCTGTTCTCGATGGTCTCGCGGGCGATGCAGTAGCTCATGCGCACCCAGCCCGGAACGCCGAAGCTGTCGGAGGGAACGATGAGCAGCTCGTGCTGCTTCGCACGGTCGCTGAACGCCTGGGCGTCGGGCTCAAGCGCACGCACCCACAGGTAGAACGCGCCGTCGGGCTGCACGTACTCATAGCCCATCTCATCCAGGGCCTCGGTGAGGATGCGGCGGTTAGTGGCATACGCCTCAACATCGGACGGCTCGTCGACGCACGCTGCGGCAACGCGCTGGAACAGCACCGGCGCGCAAATGTAGCCATGCGCGCGCCCCGCGCCGGCGACGGCAAAGAACACGCGGTCGGCCTCTTCGGCGTCCATGGTGTCGGAAACGTATACGTAGCCGACGCGCTCGCCCGGCAGGCTGAGCGCCTTGGAGTATGAGTAGCACACCAGCGTGCGGGGATAGATGGTGGGGACGTAGGGAACCTCCACGCCATAGGTGATCTCGCGATACGGCTCGTCGCTGATCAGGTAGATCGGGTGGCCGATCTCCTTGCCCTTCTCCTCGAGCATGGCAGCCAGCGCCTCCAGGTTCTCGCGCGTATACACCGCGCCTACCGGGTTGTTCGGCGAGTTGATGATGACGGCCGCGGTCTTCTCGTTGATGGCGGCGGCCATGGCCTCCACGTCAAGCTGGAAGCTGGGAACCTGCGTGGGGACCTCGACGATGGAACAGCCCATGGTCTCGATCCACACCTTGTACTCGGGGAAGTACGGGCTGGGGACGATGACCTCGTCGCCGGCATTGGTGACGGCGCCCAGGCTGATGGCGATGGATGCGGCGGCGCCCACCGTCATATACACGCGGCCCGCCTTCGCCGGGATGCCGTAACGGCGGGCGATGCTATCGGCGATGGTCTGGCGGACGGCAGGGATGCCGGCGGCAGGCGAATACGCGTGCAGTTCGACCGGCGGCAGCTTCATGAGCTCCTCGATGGTGTCGGCCACCTTCTGCGGCGCAGGCACGCTGGGATTGCCGATGGAGTAATCGAACACCTTGTCATCGCCGATCTCGGCCTTGCGCTTCAAGCCGTAGGCGAACAGCTCGCGGATCGCGGAGGGCGCATTTCCCAGGCCATACATTCTTTCGTCGATCATAAGGTGCTCCTTGCATGCCGGTGCTCATAACGCACGATGATAGGTTCGCCGTTCAGATTAGCACTTTCGCACCGCATTGCCGCCCGCATGGCGGCCAACAAAGTTAGCCGGAGCATGAAAACCGCATTTAAGGAAGACCGTCGGCAAGAACGGCCGGCGAAAGCCGCGCGCAACCAGCCCGGCCAGCGCTCGTCGAGCGTTCGGACCGGGCGCCCGTGCGCCGCCGCCCGCCTGCACGCTCGACCGTTCGCGCGCAGACCGCTTCCCCGCCGGCAAGCCCCTGGGCAACACCTTGCGCCGAAAGCAAACCGTCACCGCCGGCGGGCGCACATTGCGGTACAATAACCCCAGAACACGGGCGCGTGATCTCGTGG
>CAKUJT010000045.1 GCA_934661765.1 uncultured Senegalimassilia sp. | reverse complement strand
AAGGCGGCGAACACCCCGTTTGCGGGGGAGGACCTTTACGGGAAGGTGAAGTACACCATCTGCGCCGGCAACGTGGTGTACGAGGACGGCGAGTAAGGGCGCCCCGGGTCGGGGTAGAGATTGCTTGCTGTAAGGTTTCCCCCGGCGGCGCTGTGCGGCGTTGCCGGGGGATTGTTTGCTGCGAGGGTACTATAGCGCTAGTCGCGCCTGGTGAGCTTGCGAAGCCCTAATTCGCTAGCCTTGATGTGTGTTCACGACGAGTTGAGTTTCGGGTATCGCGGACATGATAACTATTTCGACTGCAGAATGTTTGTTAATAAGGCATTCTGCGTTAAATCAGGAAACAGGCTTTCGTTTTGGCACGCAGGGCATTTTTGCCGTGCACGAGATCGACTATGGTTGTTTAGAGCGCCTTGAGGCTCCGTTCTCCTGCTCTTCCTATGGTGGACAATAAGGATGCCAAATTAAACTGACTTATATCCAGCAGATTAATTCCTACTGAGTTTGTCAAAGTCGAATTTCCTTCCGCCAATCATTTGATGGCGGTAGTATTGCTAGTTCATTTTATCGAGTAGACGCCTCACCTTTTTCTGTATCTGTTTTAACTGATATTTGATTTGAGAGACATCTTCGTTTGCGATTTGCTTTTCGAATTTGTCCGAGCCAATCTTTTCATTGAACTTCTGTAAGGTTTTGTACGCGCTGCCGATTTTTCCGGTTTCCTGGAGCTCGTCAAAACCGTCGTAAATTGACACATCGCCAGCGATGATGTCCTTCATGATCTTTTTGGCTTCACGGCTTTCTGATTTTGCTATCTCGCCAAGCTTGTTACGAATGTCAACTGCTTCCTTGATCTGCCCAGTTTTTATCTGTTTGACAATCTCGTTATCTATGTCGGGAGAAGTTTCACGATATTTTTTGATTCCAGCACTTTTTAGATATTCCTCGTAGTAGCTCCAGCGTCGGGGCTCGAGATCGTCATGATCTTCCATAAATTCGTAAGTTCTAACATATCGATTCGCATTACTCGTGGTGATGCCCAGCACCTTTGCAATATGCTCAATGGGCTTCTTTGACGTGCGGATTTGACGTACCAAAAAGCCACCTTGTTCAAAGGGCGACCAATTAGTCTTTCCGCTGACGTGATATTGTCCAAGTAGGGCGAAGACTGCATCATCGGGGAAGTCATCTGGTAGTATTTGGCACTTTACATAACCCCATCTGATCGGATCCTCCTCAAAGAGAATGCGGTATGCGGCAAGACGGCTGTTTCCTTCTAGCACAACATTGCGTCGCACAATCAGTGGGTCGATAAGCCCCCCGTTGTCCTTGATAGAAATCTTGAGTTGCTTTACATGATCAAACGCTCTCATTGTTTTTTCAATGAGATCCTGATCGGGGATGTCGTGAGACATGTTCAATAGCGAGAACACTCGAGGATTTTCAGCATAGAACTGTAAATCCATTTGCTTGAGCTCTTTCTCGTATACGGGATAGTCAACGTTTTCGATAGTCAGCATTCCCTGATTGTCCATCTAAATCTCCTCGAATCCCAATACGCTCTTTACCAGATCACAATAGCTATAATCTGCAACTTGATCATACTCTTCGACACTTATGTCTCCCTGCCCAAGCCTGGCGGCGTTCTTTTTTGCCGTGAGCAGTTTTGCGACCCAAATGTCGATGCTGTCTCTCATGATTAAATTGTACACATGACACTCGTACTTTTGGGAGATGCGATGAATTCTATCTTGGGCTTGCAGGTAGTCGTCTAGGTTGAAGCCTCGATCGTAAAAAATTGCATTATTCGCAGATGTTAGAGTTAGGCCTTCTTTTGCTGCCTGTGGAGTAGCAAATAGGATCCTTGCATCACCGTCTTGAAAATCGGCTACGGAGCGATTTCTCTCCCTTATACTCATTTTTCCGTGGATTTTCACGCTATCAAACCGACTGTATCGATTGGTGAACTCATCGATATTCCAGATGAACGATGACCATACAATACATTTTTCGCCTTTATTCATGATCTTCGTGATCAGCTCATCGAGTATTATTTCTTTACCTGAGAACTTTTGATAACCGCTATCAAGAATACGAGGGTTTGAGGCGATCTCAAGGAGCCGGTTCATTCGTTTCAGCGAAGACGAGGAATCGTCGAAAACGCTTTTGTCTCCTTGTTGCACAACTAAGCACATGTCGTTCTTGACTTGCTCATACATTATGCCTTGAGTTTCTTCGAAAGTGGCAAAAATGTCGTGAACCGTTTTCGATGGCAAAGCTATCGTCAATCCGCTGCTTTTTGTTTCTCGGACACTAAAAGCAGAGACCTTCTCGTATATTGAGTTAACGGATTCGGCAAAGCTTTCTTGCATTTTTGGGTTTTTTCCCAGCTTGTTCGATAGGTTTGTAGCTGCTTTGAACTTCTCAAAATCATTGCCGAGGCTTTTCCCATGATCTAAAAAGTAAATCTGCGACCATATGTCAAATGGTCGATTTGCGATTGGCGTTCCTGTCATTATTGTTCTGATTTTGAATTGAGGGCTCAATTCAAAAAGGGCCTTAGCGACTCGTGTCTCGGGGTTTTTTATCTTTGCTGATTCGTCAACAATTATCGCTACAGCGCGGGTCTCAAGAAACAGCTTTAGTCGTTCTTGTTCGGCAACTATGGTTTCAAAGTTGGTGACAACGATTCTTGCAGTGCTGGTCAGCACGTAATAATTGCTTGTAGCATTTGACCCCAACTGCGCCGGGTGTATTCCCAAATGAAAATAGAGCTCTCGATCCCAATTGGCAACTAACTGCTTTTTTGTTACCACGAGAACAGCATCAATTTCGCGGTTGTCAAGCCAATATGCCATTAGGTCGACTGCTATCTTTGTTTTTCCTAAGCCTTGCTCATGAAATATGGCAGAATACGGCAAGTCTTTGATTTCCTCGAATGCCTCGCTTTGATAAGGAAAAGCATCATGAAGAGTGCGAATTTCTATTGCGTTATTATCAACGATGTTTCTCATGCTTCTAAAAAAATACCCGCCTCGTTAATGACTGCATACGGCACGCTTGTCCCCAAACGGTGCTGAGCGGCGCTAATTACGCTACAGGCTCTTTGGGAATCAGCAAATGGGACGCCAATCACTAGCAGTGATTGGCATTCGGATTCCTCGCATTCTTTGATGTAAGAATCGATCTGGCGTTTGCTGTGCTTCGATTCCAAATCAGAGCTCGTTTTAGCATCTCCGATAATGAGGAGTCCATGATGATAGTACTCAACATCTGGGCAAAACCCATCCCTGTTTCTCGGCGGCTTATCTTTTGATGTTGGAAGATCAGCAAGCACAAGAACAACTTCTTCGGGAGGAACTTTTGCTGTCACATATTTGTAGATACAGCTCACGAGATAGCTATGTTTCAACGATTCTGCCAAGTTTATTATCCTTCGATGGCTTCGATAATGATGCCGACGTTTTCTCTTAAATCAAAGATAGCTTGACGGACATCGTCCTCGTCGACATCTGAGCGCAATTTCTGGACATATTTGTACTCTAGTCCGTCTAATCGAGTATTGACTGCGTCGAGGAGCGTCAATAATGGAACTTTTGCGAGTTCATCAAAGCCTGAAACCTCTTTCGCGGACAAAACTTTCTTTGCCTCGGTCGCATTCTTTTTTAGGAATACTGCCGTGGCTTCTTTATCAGCGAGAATTCTTGGGAGCGCGCGTGGCGACTGCATGGTGTCGATATTTTCGTTTGCAACCCACTGAGCAAAATCCTTTTTCGAATAGCCAGCCCTTGTTATAGCGTCAGAAACGGCTTTATTTTGGAGCTCTCGGAATGCTGAAAACTTCTTCGCATTGAAATAACCCCCCCTATCCTTCAAGACCGGACGAAAGAATTCTTCAATATCGTTGTACGCATCAATCATGGCTGAGACCTCACTTGCTTTTCCTCCGCAAAAGGGAACCAGCTCGGTTAGTGGTCTGCCTTCCTCGACGCTTAGTTTGTGCAGATAGCGCGCCTTGGCGTATGGGTCCCAAGGGCGTGGACCTACCAAATGGCTCTGCAGTTTAATCTGGTCTTCTTCGTTTTTCGTCATATCGTTATGAACTATTGCGGGGATGTTGTTCCAATCACCAGCTACATCCTGTTTGCGGAAGTCTTTATAAATCTGCAGGCGTGTATTCCCCTCGACTACGACATAGCGATCGCCATCAACCTTTTTTACAATAATTGGATTGATGATTCCCTCGTTCGCGCGAATCGACTCTTTCAGGCTTGAATATGTTGTGCTTGAGCTGTCATTGACGTCGCGTCCGGCTCCCAGCGCAAGCGCGATAGCGGCAGCCGTGACTTCTTTCTGATGACTCAAGACTTCTGCAATCCGCGGATTTGATTCGTCTAAGTCAACTTTATCGATATCTAGCATCATGAATCGCGAAGCCATGTGCCCCCTCCGGTTTCCTGCCCTTTTCATACGCGAACTTAAGATCGAAATATCTGCTTGCTATTTCAGGATATTGTATTTCAAATTCCTTCATTGATCTAAATGCCGCGCACAGCGTATTCGGATTTTTGTGATAGCGCTGATTTGCCTCACAAAATTCTCTAAATGACATCTTCTTGAAAAACTGGGGTTGGTTGCACCATCGTGCCACATTCACGTATATTCCGCGCCAAGGACTGTTTTTGTAGCTTTCATAGCGCATGACGTAAGGCAAGCAGCCATAATGCATCAGAACAGAGATTCTTTCGAATAATCCAGCGATGTCTTCGGCGTCTTGCGAATCAAACGCGCATAACAAGTACAGACGAGTGTCCTTTGATGTGTAACTACGCCAGAGAGCTAACTTCTCCTCGATGATTGGCCTGTCTTCAAGATGATCGAATGCGAATATATAGCTTCCTTTATACTTTGACGAAGATAGGACTTTTGCTTTTTTGGGGGTCATCAGACGAAGATCGAGTCCCTGTCTAAACTGAAATGGATGCTGTGTGGCATTAAGCTCTTCGAACACCTCTTCCCATCCGCTAAACGCAAGAATGTTGTCATCCCACAGATATATATATCGACGTTGAGGATCGAAGAACTCTGATACGGGTGAATGTCTGAAAACATGGTCGTACTTTTTGTTTACGCAGAAGCTGCATTTTCTAAAGCAACCTCGTGTGGTAAAGCCAATTGAGTAATCTAGATAATCCGCAAACCATGAGCGCTTTCTTCCTGAATTAATCTGCTTTTGAACGTATTGTTCATAAAGAGAGTAATCAGGCATACAATGCTCAATTTCGTAGTCGAGGCTTTCTCCACCATCTGGGAAGAAGCCTGTTCCTCCCAGAGAAACCCTTGGGTTATTGTTCAAGTTTGCGTCTTCGGGGACTTTGCTAAATGTAAAGACTTTCGATACAAATACGTGGTCGTAGTCATCAATTGATTCGTAGGATTCGAGGAGATCAACGCTGCATCCCATCAACTTGCAGCTACGGGATATTTTCATAAGAGCTAAATTCGGATGACGGGTGCCGCCATCAAGCAAGTCGGCATCGATAATGCCGATACGGTCGGATGGGTTTTGCGGACGGTAAGTCAAACGAAAATCCTGCCTCAATTAATCGTGCATTTGCTTATTACAGAGTTACTGCAAAAGTAATAATAAATCATCGGGAAGGGCGATTATCGCGCTTTCGCACAGCTTTCCGTAATCGTTGAGGTCATCACCGCTGTCGTCGATTCCTTTGGTTGTCATCTCGAGCGACATGCGCTCATCAATTATGAAGTACTGCTCGTCTGTAAGGTGCTCGAAATCGGTCGGAAGCCCGAACTCGGTAAGTAGCTGCTCCTGCCTTTTGGTTAGCGTTGTGGGCGTATCGCATTCAGTCGTTTTCGCCATGTTGGGCCTTTTTCGCGTCTGTTAGCTTGACGGTACTATTGTGGCCGTGGAGTCGCGTTTGAAAGCCAAGGACCATCCTACCCTCAGTCCGCCCTCATCACGCGCAGACATTTCTCTCCGGGCTTTTGTCCTACGATCCCGCAGGCTATGAGTGCGTCCAGGGCGCGTTTTGCCTTGCTGCGGTTGGGGCCGGCGGATCCCCAGCATGGTAGGCTCTCGTAATCGTCGGCCTTGGCCCCGGGTTCGCTTTTCCCGCACGCCACCTTGAGGACGACCGCTCTGCGCGCTTCGCTGCCGAGCGCTCGGATCGTCGCGATCAGGGCATCGCTCAGCGCCTTGGACACCTCGGGCATTTCGAGCGGCTTGACGGAAGCGGGAATCCCGCCCGTCTCGATCACGGCGAGAATTTGGGCGCCGTACATCTGCGCGGCTTTGGCGGTCATTCCGTCGACTTTCAGAAGCTGCTCAAGATTCCCCGGCCTTTTGCGGCAGATGCCTCGCAACGCGCGCTCGGTCAGAGCGCCTGCGCCACTCCCGTCCGCTACCGCAGCGCACGCGCTCTTCAGGCTAACGAAAAGGGCTCGCTCGTCGTCCGTCAGCGGCCTTGCATCCTCGGCACGCATGATGCCGTCGATGGGCGCCGCGCAGTTGTCGCATCTTCCGCACCCTCCGTCATCAGGGGGCTTCTCGCCGAAGTAGCGCAAAATAAGATCGCGTCGGCAGGCGTCTTCATCCCTGCAAAAATCCCGCATGTCGAAGGCGAGCCCCTTTTGCCTGGAGCGCTGCGGGTCGTTCTGGCCTTCGCCGCCCGCTTCCGCCATGAACAAGGCGGTTTGCAGGTCTTGCTCGTCCCATAGCATGATCGTGTCGGCGGGCTTTCCGTCGCGCCCCGCGCGGCCGATCTGCTGATAATAGCTCTCGACCGAAAGCGGCATGCCGCAGCAGACCACGTAGCGCACATCGGGCTTGTCGATGCCCATGCCGAACCCCGACGTTGCGACCATCACCGGCACCCGCTCCGACATGAACGCTTCCTGCGCCGCCTTCTTCGCGTCGCTGCTCAGCTTGCCGTGGTAGAGCGCGGCGGGCACGCCTGCCCGCTTGAGCGCGCCGTGGATGCGCTCGGCCTCGGAAATCGTGACGCAATAGAACATGCCGCACTCGCTTCCCCTCGAACGCGCAGCCCGCACGCACCACGATTCGCGCTCGTCGTGGGGCATATGCACAACAGCAAGCGAAAGATTGCCGCGGTCGAACGAGGAGACTATCTCCAAGGGGTTTTGCAGGCCAAGGGACCTGGCGATGTCCTTGCGGACCTTCGGGGTCGCCGTCGCCGTCAGCGCGACCACCGTCGGGCGCCGGTCGAACCGCTCGATGAACGCGCTGATCTCGCGGTAGTCGCCGCGGAAGTCGTGGCCCCATTCGCTGATGCAGTGGGCCTCGTCGACGGCGACAAGGGGGATTACGAGGTTCTCGATGGCCGACAGGAAAGCCGGGCTCGACAAGCGCTCCGGCGCAACGTACAGAATCTGGAACTCGCCGCTTTTGATGCGGTTCCGAACCTTTTCCTGAGCCCGAAGGCTGAGCGTGTTGTTAAGGAAAGCCGGATGTAAGTCCAGCTCAAGGAGCTTCCCCACCTGGTCGCTCATGAGCGAGACCAGGGGAGAGACCACGATGGTGGTGCCGCCGAGCGCAACGGCGGGGACCTGGTAGATCAGCGATTTGCCCGCCCCGGTGGACATGACGGCCAGCACGTCGCGTTTCCCCATGATGGCTTTGATGGCCCTTTCCTGCTCCGGACGGAACCCGTCGTGCCCGAAGCAGCGCTTCAACACTTCTTCCGCTTGCTCGAACGATGCCATGCGCCCTCTTCCATGCTTGTTGGTTTGCAACATTATTGTAGTCGCAGACTCTGGCTGGTCTTTGCAGTCGGAAGCGTCCTTTCGCAAATATGGCAGCTTTCGCTTTTTCGCTCCTTCACTTCCAGACCCGTTCGCGCTCTTCCGCCCCAATCCCACCCGTCGCATTCCCGCCTTCTATCTTGGCCGTGTGGCGCGTGGGGGTGCTTTCTTTGGGCCGCGGGTGGCTTCGCGGGCGCTTCTTCGCACGGCACAATTGCCTTAGAAGCCGGCTTCGGCGCGTGCGGCGCCGGAGGGGGAGCGGCTTGCAATCTGCGATGCGAAAGGGAGTGATGAAGATGATGAGACCCATGATGAGGAAGGTTGCGTTCGGGGTGCCGGCCGTCGCGTTGTCGGCGGCGCTCGCGTGCACGATGACCGGCTGCGGCGGCACCGAGGGCGGCCAGGGCGGCTCGGGTGACAACGCGCCCGCAGGTCAGATGGTTAACAGCGTGCAGACCGCCGAGGTCGCGGGCTTCACCATCGAGTCCGTCGGCGATGGCTCGTACTATCGCGGCGCCGCCGAGCGGCAGGACGGCTTCTGGCTGCGCGTGAAGATCACGAACAACAACGAGTCCGCAAAAGCGCCGTCCTCGTTCAGCGCGCGTGCCGCGGTCGGCACCTTCGATGCGGGCGACGCGATGTTCGACGCCTCCGGCGACCAGAGGCTCAACGCCGACACCAAAACGCAGGCCGTGGAGCTGGGCGAAGGCGCGCAAATGGACGCCAACGCCAAGATCGATCCTGGTCAGAGCGTCGAGTTCATCTACTTCTGGACCACCAAGGACAACTATTACGGCCCGATCACCGTCGAGTTCGACAGCTCCTCGTCCAGCGATTCCAACCCCAGCGTGATGCACTTCGACACCACCGGGCGCGAAAGCGACGAGTACAAGGCGGCGCGCGAGGCGGCGGAAGTCATCGAGGCGCAGGGCGGCATCGATTTCCCGTCGTACAGCATCATCCCTGCTGACGGCTGGAAGCTCGGCGACCGCATCGACGAGAAGTACGAGGGATGCGACTTCAAGCGTGGCGACGAGGCCATCTCCTCCATCGACATGCGCACGTTCAAAACCTCCCCGATGATGGAGGCGGAAGCCAGGCAGGGCTCCAAGAAGAAGGGCGTGATCGACGAGGTCGAGGTCAACGGCACCACGTGGGTGCGTTACACCTCGGAAACCGGCGCCATATCGCTGTTCGTCGAGGCGCCGTCCGGCAAGACGGTCTCGATGGTCATCGGTTCAAAGTTGACCTGGGACGATGCGCTTCCCATGGTGCAGAACGTGGTGCTGAAGTAGGAAAGCGGGCTGCGCGGGGCGCCTGGCGGCTGCCGGGCGGCTTGGCTGCGGCGGCGCGTGTTTTGGCCGCGGGGTGGCTTGTGCGCCTGGCATTTGGGCCGCAGGTCGCTTCGCGGCCCGTCTGTCGCGCGGCATACTCTTCTCAAGGGCCAAGGTCCGGGCTGGGTGCTTCGGACTTCGGCGTTTCGAAACCTGACGTAGCGGTGGTCGCCGGGGAGGAGGCGGCTTTCGCAACGGGAAGCGAAAGGGAGTGGTGAACATGGTGAAACCCGTAGTGAAGAAGGTAATGATGGGCGTGCCGGCCGTCGCGTTGTCCGCGGCGCTCGCGTGCACGATGGCCGGCTGCGGCGGCACCGAGGGCGGCCAGGGCGGCTCGGGCGACGGCACGGCCGCAACGCAGGCCGCGTACCAGTCCCAGTCGATCGACGTCGAGGGCTTCACCGTCGAATCGCTGGCCGACGGCACGTACTATCGCGGCGACGTCTACAAGGCGGATGGCTTCTGGCTGCGCGTGAAGATCACGAACAACAACGACAAGGCCATGAAGCGCTTCAGCTTCATCACCACCGGCGCTCCCGGCGGCTATGAGGCCGGCGACCCGGTGTTCGATTCGCACGACACGCTGAGCTACGACATCAAGAACCCGCCCGCCGAGCTGTGCGAAGGCGCGGAAACGGACGGCGACCCCGAAATCCAGCCTGGTGAGAGCATCGAGTGGGTCTACTTCTGGACCACTAAGGACAACTATTACGGCCCGATCACCGTCCAGTTCGACAAGAACGCCACGGGCGGCACCGACCCGCGTACCATGCGCTTCGACACCACCGGCAAGGAAAGCGACGGCTACAAGGCCGCGGTCGAGGCCGCCGAGGCCATCAAGGCCCAGGGCGGCGTCGACTACGCTGCGTATAGCGTGAAGGCCGCCGACGGCTGGTCGCTCGTCGAGACCAAGGAGAAGAGCAGCGACGCCACGTTCAACCCCGAGGGCTCCACGAAGCGCTTCAGCACCAGCACGTGCTCGCGCGCTCCGCAGAAGGAAGCCGAGGCCCTGCAGGGCAACTTCGGCGGCAAGGGCGAGATCGACGAGGTGGACATCAACGGCGCCACCTGGACGCGCTACACCCAGACCGGCACGTACTACATGTTCACCGTGGCCCCGTGCGGCACCACGGTCCGCATGTTCATCGACAGCGGCATCACCTGGGAAGATGCCATGCCCATGATGCAGAACGTGACCCTGAAGTAGCTTTTCCGCCCGCGCTTCGGGCGGGATTCCCTCGAAACGGCCGGGACGCATTGCGCGCCCGGCCGTTTTGCGTTCGGGGGCTATAGAACAGGTAACGATACCGTAGGGTTTTGCGGAATCGGGTTAGCATGGTTCCCAAAACCCATCTGGTTTGCAGGTGCGATGGTTCGATTGCGAGGGGCGCCCTATGGCTCAAAGCATTGTTTCCCGGGAAGAGCTGCTGGAAAACGCGTATCAGATCGCGGAGAAAAACGGGGTGTCGGCGCTTTCGGTGCGCGGCCTTGCCAACGCCACGGGCGTCAGCGTGGGGACGGTGTACCGCCATTTCTCGGCGAAGGACGAGCTGACCACCGCCACCATCCAGCTGTACTTCAAGCACGCGTTCTACGAGCGCTTCTGCCATATCGACCCGCAGGTCGGGTTCGTGGACTACTGCCGGGAGATGCACGCGAGCATGCGCGAGGTCACCACGCACTTCCGCGAATGCTGGCTGCGCGGCATCGACGCGCTTCCCGCCGTCGAGAAGGCCGCCGCGCGCCTGCGCGAGTCCCAGCAGATCGAGCACATCCTCCACGGCCTCATGCAAATCTACGAGCACGACGCCCGAATCTCGGCCGATTTGCCCGACGGGTTCGATGCAGAAAGCGTGTGCAGATTCGTCATCGAGAACGTCATGGGCAGCCTCCATCATCAAAATGGCGACTGCAAAGTGCTGTTTGGCCTGCTAGAACGCACGTTGTACGCAAACCACGCACAGTAGTGCGCGGAAATGAACATCATGCCTTTGATGTTCACATGGCCGGACCTCAATATGAATGGTGCCAAAGCGAACGCGCCATCGGGCGCCACCCGCAAACCCACTCGATTTTGGAGGTCTGAATATGAGTCCCATGCTTGCAACCGCTTCCGCCGTCATCTCCCTCGCGCTGGTCGCCTACACCATCGGCGTGTTCTCCGAGCGCCGCTCGGGCGAGCTTAAGCGCTCTCACCTGGCGTTCTTCTGGCTCGGCCTGATCTGCGACTCCACGGGCACCGGCCTGATGTCCATCATGGCGCAGAACAGCGGCGGCGCCATGTCCCCGCTGCATCCGGTCACCGGTTTCCTGGCCATCGCGCTGATGCTGTTCCACGCCGGTTGGGCCACCTACGTCGTCTTCCGCGGCAACGAGAAGACGCGCCGCGGCTTCCATACGCTTAGCATCGGCGTGTGGCTGGTATGGCTGGTCCCGTACTTCGTCGGCATGCTCATCGGCATCCCCGCGTTCCACGTTTCCGACCCCGTCGCCCTTGCCGCCGCTGCCGGCGTGGTTGCCGTCCTGGCCCTGGCGCTGCTGCTCACCTCGAAGCGCTCCCACGCGTAGGGGTTGGGTTTCCGCGTCGAGTCCTCGCGGGCTCGCTCCTGAAACTTTTGCCGCAAAAGCCGCCGTCTGATTGGCATGCGCGAATCGCGCACCGGTCGGCCGGCGGCTGTTTGTTGCCAAAAAGCGAAGCCGTGCGCTATAGTTTCACACGGCGAAAACGTCCAGGCGTAATCGTGGGGCTAGCAACGGACTTTGGCGGCATTCATGGGGGATGTGTGCGTGTCTTTCTTGCTTTTGCGGCAGTAAGCCATTAAGCAGGGCTTGTCGTCTCACGGCGGGTCAGATGCTGGTTTAGCTGTCAGCCCGGTGCCATGGATGTTACATTTCATCACAATACGGCATCAAAAGCGTTACAGTTGCTGCAGCGGATGTAGTATGTGGGGTAATATACGGCCTTTGTCAAACGATTAGCTTGCTACTGTGGGGCCTTTTGGCCGCTTGCGTGTAGCGGGCTAGGGCAAAGCCGTTGTTATGAGTAGTTGGCGAACGGATCGCTGAAAGGGGGATCGATGGCGGATCAGGCGGATGGCAACCTTGCCTCCAGGGGGAAGAAGGGGAAGCTGACCAATTCCCAGCTGCGCCTTCTTGGCTTTATCGCAGCTTGCGGCCCAGATGGTTGTTCCGAGACCAAGCAAGAGCTAGCGAGAAATCTGCAAATCAGCTTGAAAACGGTGGATCGCGCGATACATCGCTTGCGCGAAGAGGGGCTTATCGTGTCGCATGCTCGTTTCGGGGAAGACGGCACGCAGCTGAGCAACAACTACGTCGCTGCCGCAATGGACGGCGAGGGCGATTACCAAGACTCGCAGGGTGAGCAGGAATAGGCCTTTTGAGCTAGAGCAGGCTCAAAAGGCCTATTCCTTATTTGCCCTCAAAAGCATCAAGCCTCGACAGCATTAAGTCTCAAAGCGGTCGTTTTCGTGCGGCTAAGGAAGCTTGCTGCTTTGGCTGACCCTATTGGGTCGAGCTTAGGCGGCAGGAAGCCGCCCTACTTCCCGAAGAATGCGCGGGTGAGGCCGGCTCGGGTTTGCGTGTTGGTCTTGCTGTAGATGTTGGTCAGGTGACGCTGCACCATACGTAGCGAAATCCCCAGGTCGTCGGCCACTTGCTTGAGCGGGCGCTCGTCGGCGGTCACGGCGCGCAGCACCTCTTCCTCGCGCGGGGTCAAACCGCTTCCGCTGACGAACTCGGCCTGCATCTCCTCCAGGGTCGGCGCTGCCGCGGCGGCAAGACCCGCCTTGATGGCCTCGCGTTCCCCGACCGTCGACGGCAGGCGGAACAGCCCAGCGCCCACGAACGCAACGCTGACCAGCACGAACAGGATCAGCGACGCGATCATCACGGCCGCGATGCCCGATTGCGTCAGCATCATGGAGACCCCCGACATGGTGAACGCGCACAAGTTGTTGGCGGCGCGTCCCATGCCGGCCCACAGCTGCGGCGTGCGCATCCGCGGCGCCAGCTGCAAGAACGTGGTGGTGAAGAACGTGACGAAGAATCCGGAGCTCAGATAGAACACGATCAGTCCGATCACGGGGCTTGCCCCGGCCTCGACGGCCAGGATCGATATGGTGGAAAGCACCGTCACCGCGAACATGATGAATCCCATGTAGCGGCGCTCGCGGATGTCGAACAGGACGCCGGCGGCAAGGCCGCTCGCCGCAAGGAACAGGCGCGGCCACGTTTCGACCGAGATCGAGCCCTGTGCGTTCGCAAGGGTAACCACGTTGTCCAACGTAGAGAACATGCAGGCCAGCAGCACCACAAGCGCAAGAAGCCAAACAGCGCGGATAGCGGGTTTCGCGCTATCTGGGGCCGCTTGCTCCTTTTGACCTGCGGATTCGTCATCACATTCTCCAGCCGCCGCGAACACGGCAAGTGCGGCGACGCCTACGCACAGCACCGCTGCGTCCACCAAGCCCGCGGGCACGAACTGGTTGCTCGCAAACTGCAGCAGGATGCCGGCGGCGTAAGCCGCGCCGGCCCCCTTGGCAAGCGACGGGCTTCCCTCAAAGGCGCGCGCCATGCTCCAATGCGCCTCGGCGCCCAGGCTTCCCATCAGGAAGAACGCGATGCATCCCGCGATTTGCATGGCAAGCGAGCTTTCCGTGGCGGCAATCGTGATTAGAGCCGCAATAGCCCCGATGGCCTCGATCGCCCGAAGCGCGCGTCGGCCCCCGGCCAACTTCGAAATCAGCGCATAAGCCAGAAAGCCGACGACGCTTGCGCCAAGGACCATCGCTTGCGCGCTCACAACCCCTTCGGCGCTGACAAGCAGGCCGATCCGGCTATCGAAGAAAAACTCGCTTCCCAAGAAAGCAAACGTGAACAGCGCCAGCGCGGAAAGCGATTGGAGGGATTGTCTATCGACCGAGAACACGGTTCTCCTTGCTGTGCGAATGATTGAACCTGCAATCGATTCTACCAATGCTCATGAAGCACGCAGGTAAAAAGTTACAAGCGGCTCGCATTTGCTGCGCGAGGGTGGGGGACACCCACCGATTTCCCTTGCTGCATTGTTCAGCTTCGCTTGTATGCGCGTTGGAGAGCGTTGCAAGAGCGCGTTACCGCTCGATGGTTTCCCTTACCGCACTAGTCAGCTTCTCCAGGTCGTTGGTATCGGGATGGGATAGGGCTTTGTCGAAGTTTTCGATCATGGCGTCAAGATTGGGCATGCGATCAGGCTGTTCCTTCATCTTCATGTAGCGTTCGCGCACGGAATGCGGCATTTTGCCCTGGCACATGAAGGTCCCGATCACGGTGTTGCTGTCATCGATGAATGCCTTCGTTTTGTCCAGGATTGTCTGGAAATACGCCTCGCTGCCGCCGAATCCGGCGGTGCCGAACAGAAAGATCTTTCGGTCCTTCAGCTGTTCCAGCAGCTTTTGCGCCGCCTGATCAGCCACGCCCTGGTTCGTCCAAAAACCCACGAACAGCGTCTCGGATGCGGGGATTGCGCTGGTGCTGCTTCCGAAGCTGCTGCCGTTGCGGTCTCCATCGCCAGCGCAACCGCAGCCATCATCGCAGTTGCCGTCCCCGTCAACGCTCCCGAAATACTCGCATGCCTCTTCCGGCAGCGCCCCGCGAACAGCCTCCGCAAGCTCGGCGGTGTTCCCCGTCCTGCTGCTGAATACGATCGAATAACCCTTGCCGCTCATACCTGCCCTGCCTTCCGTTGCTTTCGCATCTGTTTGCCTTTCGAAGCAGAATCGCCTTCGCATCGATTCTATCCCTCGGCAAGCTCCTGGTGCAGCGTCGCATGCTATCCTCCCCAAAACGCAAAAAGCCTGTGAGAGGAATCCCTCCTGCAGGCTTTTTGCCGGCCGTTGGTTTGTTTCGGACACTTAGCGCTACGCCCCCGAAGTGTCCGGGCGCGCCGCTCCCAAAACGTAAAAAAGCCCGCGGGGGATTCCCCCGCGGGCTTCGCAACCTCAGTCGAACGCCGCATGTCGCACGCCTCGCGCTCGCGTGCTCGCACGCACGCGACTCTCGCCCTACAGCGAGCTCGTCTCGCCCAGCGATTTGCCGGCGGTTTCCGGCGCCATGAAGATCGACAGCACCAATCCCAAGATCACCAGGCCGGCGGCTACCAGCATGGTGGGTCCGATGCCGAACGCGGCCATGAAGATCGGCGTGCCGTACGTCGCCACGATCGTGCCGACGCGCGAGATGCCGATGGCCAGACCCACCGCCGTCGCCCTCACCTCGGTGGGGAACAGCTCGTTGGGGTAGAGCCACTGCAGGATGCCCGGTCCGCCGCTGAAGAACGCGTACAGGCCGAACGCGCAGATGATCACCGGTAGCGGCGCGGTGGGGAACAAGCCCAGCACCACCAGGCCTACCGCCATCAGGAACAGCGAGCGGATGAGCAGCGGGCGGCGGCCCATGGAGTTCAGCCAGAACATGGCCGGCAGCGAGCCCACCAGGAAGAACAGGCTCAGCACGCTCTCGCCCAGGATCGCGCTCTTCCCGACGCCCAGGCCGAACGCGGTCATGATCTGCGGACCGAACGTGTAGATGGCGTACATGGGAACCACCTGGCACAGCGTCAGGATGCCCAGGAACACGATGCGCGCGGCATAGCCCTTCGAGAACACCTCGGTGAAGCCGGCCTTCGTCTTCGGCCCCTCTTCCTCGCCCTCAAGGGTCACGTCGTCGCCGTACACGCGCAAGACCACCTTGAGGGCCTCCTCCTCGCGGCCCTTGTTCTTAAGCCACAGGGGAGACTCGGGAACCTTGCACCTGCCGATCAGCAGGAACACGCAGGGGATGATGGCCGATCCCAGCATCAGCTTCCACCCGTTGTCGACGTCGCACAGGCAGAAGCCCACAAGCGCCGCCACGGTGGCGCCCAGGTACCACGCCGCCGAGACCATGCCCATGGATATCGCGCGATGGTGCTTCGGCGTGAACTCGGTGATAAGCGATGTGGCGATAGGGTAGTCGGCGCCTACGAACACGCCGATGAAGAAGCGGTATATCACCAGCTGCAAGGGGGAGGCGTCGGTCATGCTCAGTGCCGAGAACAGGGCAATCGCAATGATGTCCAGAACGAACATCTTCTTGCGCCCGATGATGTCGGTCAGATAGCCGCCCACGATGCTGCCGACCAGGATGCCGAGCAGCACCGACGCGCCGATCGCCGCCGTCCAGTGCGTGGTCAGGCTCATCTGCGCCGTGATCTGGGTCAGCGCCACGCCGATCAGCGACAGCACGTAGCCGTCAAGGAAGGCGCCTCCGCTCGACACCAGCGTGATCTCGCGCAGAAACGGCGTCATGGCGGCTTCGTCGAGGGCTTTCTTCCCGCTCTTCGCGCCGCCCGCCGGCACCCCATCCGACGGCATCACATTTCGCTTCCGCTTGCTCGAGTCGTCCATGAGCGCCGTCCTTTCCGTTCGTTGCCGTTATTTCAAAAGCTTCTTCTCGATCTTCATGCTGCAGGTGCGGGGGAAGTCGTCGACGATCTCGACGATGGTGGGCACCTTGAACGCTGCCATGTTGCCCTCGCAGTACGCGATCACCGCGTCCTGGTCGATTGCGGCGCCGTCCTCGGGCAGCACGAACGCCTTCACCGCCTGGTCGCGGATGGGGTCGGGCACGCCGATGACCGCGGCCTCCTTGATGTCGGGGTGCTCCTCCAGGATGCCCTCGATCTCGGTGGTGGAGATGTTCTCGCCCGAGCGCTTGATCATGTTGCTCTTGCGGTCGAAAAAGAAGAACCAGCCGTTCTCGTCGTAGTAGCCCTTGTCGCCCATGCGCAGCCAGCCGTCGCTGGACAGCGCCTCGGCCGTGGCGGCCTCGTTGCCCAGGTAGCCCAGCATGATCGAGCGCCCGGGGACGCCCTTCACGCAGATCTCGCCGACTTCGCCGGCGGGCAGCTCGTTGCCTTCCTCGTCGACGATCTTGGCTTCGTAGCCCAGGCCAACGCGGCCGATGGAGGGCCAGTTGCGCTCGCCGGTGGGCGGGTCGGTCAGCACCCAGCCGACGGACTCGGTGGAGCCGTAGGTGTTCATGATGCGCACCCCGTAGCGCTCCTCGAAGGCTTCCTTCTCGCGTGCGGACACGGGCAGGAAGTACAGCATGTCGCGCAGGCAGTGGTCCTTCTCGTCCGGATCAACTGGCTGCAGCATCAGCGTGCGCAGCATCATGGCCACGCACTGCGCCAGGGTCGCGCGGTACTGGCGAATCTGGCTCCAGAACCTGCTCGCGCTATACTTCTCCACCACGATGAGCGTGGCGCGGGCGGTCATGACCGGGGTCAGCGCCGCCAGCTGGAAGTTGGAGTGGCATGCGGGCATGGTGGAGAACATGCGGTCCTCCGACGTCATGGCCGTCTCCCAGTCGCCGTAATAACCCGAGTAGATCAGGTTACCGTGGGTCAGGATGACGCCCTTGGGGTTGGAAGTGGTGCCGCTCGTGAACAGGATCTCGCACGGGTCGTCGGGGGACAGGTCGCTCGGGACCTCAAGCTCGATGCCTTCGGCGGCCACCAGCTCGGAGAACAGCGGGTAGCCCATGGCCTCCTCGCCGCCTTCGCTGCGGGCCACGATGATGCCCTGGTCAAGCCTGCCGTCGGCGTGGATGGCGTCGTAGAGCTCCACGTAGCAAGGCTCCACCACCGCGCGGCGGGTGGAGCACATGTCAAGCGCGTACTCGCACTCGGCCTGTAGGTACTGCTCGTTCATGGGAACCAGCACGGCACCGATCTTGGCAAGGCCGAACAGGCACATAAGGAATTCGGGGCAGGTGTGCATCTGCACGGCCACGTGCTCGCCGCGCTCCACGCCCTGGCTCAGGAACATGTTCGCCGTTTGGTTGATCAGCTCGTTGAAGGCGCGGTAGCTGTAGGTGGCCACGTCGCCCTCGCGGTCCTGGAAGATGAAGAAGTCCTTGTCGCCGCACTCGCGAGCGAGCTTGTCCCACAGGCTTGCGAGCGTTTCGTTGCCAACGATGTCGACCATGTCTTCTCTCCCTTGATCCCTTTATCCGTTGCTTTCTAGCTTCAGCGCCGTTTCAGATGTCTTGCATTCGACGAGGGGCGCTCCAAACCCCGTCGAATGCAAGGCCCCTATAGAAGCCGGGCCCTTCTCAGGGCCCGGCCGTCATTCCGAAAGGGGAGCCTTCCTCTCGGAACCTTCAGCGTTTCTCAGCTGTTATTCAGCGACCTTGACGACGCCGCTCTCGTTCAGCGCGGCGATCTGGTCGGCCGTGTAGCCGAGCTTGGTCAGCACGTCAGCGGTGTCGCCGCCCTGCTTGGGCATCGGGCGCCACACCTGGCCGGGGGTCTGCTGGAACTTGGGGAACACGCCCAGACCCTTGAAGGTCTTGCCGTCCTCGGTCTCCCAATCCATGAAGTCATCGCGCAGCTTGAGGTGCTCTTCCTTCACGAGGTCCTCGAACTCCATGACGACCTGAGCGGCGATGCGGTGAGCAGCGAAGTCCGCCTCGATCTCGTACTTGGAGTGCTCCAGGCAGTACGCCTCGAATGCAGCCTCGATCTCAGCAGCATGCGGGTTGGACAGCCACAGGCCGGAGGTGTCCTCCGGGATGTCCTCGGTGCCCCACAGGTGACCCAGGCCGATGGTCTCCAGGAAGTACTTGTTCTGGTCGACACCGTACAGGCACACGCCCAGGAAGCCGTCGTTGCACTTGTACTCGCCGATGCCGCAGAGGTTCTGGTTGCGAGCGCCCGGGCGAGGCCACAGGATGCCCTCGTTCAGGTAGTCGACCAGGTAGTACTGGCCGATGGCCAGCAGCGTCTCGTACATGGCCATGTCGATGCTCTCGCCCTTGCCCGTGCGGTTGGCCTTATGCAGCGCAGCCAGGGTGGAGGAGACGATCATGAGCGAGTTGAAGTAATCGCCAGCGTAGGGGCCGGGGTTCATCGGCTGCTCCTGCGTGCCGTTCTGGCTCATGTAGCCGGAGTAGGCCATGACGGTCAGGTCGTAAGCGGCGCGCTTGACCATCTTCGGGTCGCCGGTCTGGCCGAAGCCGGACAGGTGCACGATGACGAGCTTCGGGTTGATCTCCCACAGCACCTCGTCGGTGATGCCCTTGCGAGCCCAGGTGCCGCCCTTGGAGGCCTCGATGAAGATGTCGGCGTCGGCCAGCATCTTGAACAGGATTTCCTTGCCCTCGTCGGAGAAGTAGTTCATGGAAACGGAACGCTGGTTGCGGCGCTCGGCCTGCTTGACGTAAGCGGTGTCGCGGATGGTGTCGCCAGCGCCGGTGTTCTCCAGCCACGTGACGTCGGCACCCCAGTCGGCCATGAGGTCGCAGGCCTTCGGCACTGCCAGCTCGACTGCTGCGTAAACGACCTTGACGTCATCCAGAACGCCGAAGGACGGCTTGTTGGTTTCAAGAGCCATGATGAATTCCTTTCGATTCGGCGGCGCGCTTGCCGCGCCGCCGTCTGTTGGATCCGTTTGCTAGCCGCGTGAGTTAGTCGCGGTACTTCTTCAGCTCGAACTTGGAAGCGGTGAGGATCATCATCTCGTCGGTGCCGCCGGAGACGCGGTCCACACGCAGGTCGCGCCAGATGCGCTGAGCGCGATGCTCGCCGGCCACGGCCACGCCCGCCAGGATCTGCATGCCGTCGTCGACGACGGAGAAGGCGGAGTTGGCGCAGTAGTACTTGCACATGGCGGCAGCGCCGGGATCGAACTTGCCGTCGTTGTTGTCGGCCTCCCAAGCCGTTTCGTACAGCATGTTCTTCATGTTCTTCAGCTTGATGGCCATCTCGGCGACCTTGAGCTGGTTGAGCTGCTG
>CAKUJT010000044.1 GCA_934661765.1 uncultured Senegalimassilia sp. | reverse complement strand
CAAACCCTGGAAGAAGTACGCGAAGCCATGGGCATGGTGTACTAGGGAAACGAAAAGCCGCCCTCGGGCGGCTTTTTCATCTGCAGGCGCGTTATCGGCGCCTATGCGAATCGGGCCGGGCAATATGCTCGGCCCGATTGATTCTGCGGAGCCATATGCGCTGTTCGTATTTGAGCGAAGCGGCTACGGTGAAGCGACGATAGGCGCTGCAAAGCGATTCCTACGGAGGGAGCGACGGTGGCTCCTTGCGGAGTTCGCCTTGAGGCTCGAAAAGCACGTCGTGCAAATCTCTCGCGCACCGCACGCTTTACGATTCGCCGTCCTCCTCCACGTAGATGCCCTCTTGTCCGAGCACCGTGGCGAACGTGCGGAAGAACACCTTCGCATCCAGCAGGAAGCTGACGTGCTTGACGTAATACACATCCAGCGACAGGCGCTGCTTCCAGGGCAGGGAGTTGCGGCCGTACACGGCGGCGTAGCCGGTGATGCCCGGCTTCACCGAAAGCTTCAGACCCTCTTCGCCCTCGTAGAGTTCGGTTTCGCGGCGCAGGTCGGGGCGGGGACCTACCACCGACATATCGCCGAGTAGCACGTTGAAGAACTGGGGCATCTCATCCAAGCTGGTCTTTCGCATGAACGCGCCGATCTTGGTCATGCGGGGGTCGTCGGCGCCGTTGTAGGTGCTGCCGTCCTCCATGATCAGGTCAGGGGCGTTTACGCGCATGCTGCGCAGCTTGTACATCTTGAAATCCACGCCGTCCTTGCCCACGCGCGGCGCGTTGTAGAACACCGGGCCGCCATCTTCCAGCTTGATGATCGGTGCGAGCACCGCGATGATGAGCAGCACGAACGGCAGCGCGATGAGCCCGATGAAGATATCCCAGATTCGTTTTCCGAAGCGTACGTACATCAGCGCGCACCCTCCGCCTTCGCCTGTGAGATGGCTTGGTGCAGGCAACGGCATACCTCGTCGATGTCGTCATCGGAGAGCTTGGTATGCAACGGCAGCGTGATCTCGTTCTCGAACTGAGCTAGGGCATGGGGGAAGTCGGCGATGTCGAACCCAAGGTTGCGATAGGCCGTGAGCAGCGGCAGAGGCTTGTAATGCACGTTGGTGGCAACGCCGTCCTCGGCCATCAGCTCGATAGCGCGGTCGCGCAGCTGCCGCCCGCAGGCGTTCAGGCGCACGAGCATCAAATGCCCGCTCGAAGACTCCTGGCATACGTCGGCGCGCGCAGCGGCATCGTCGGCGTTGCAGGCGTCGGAGCCGTCGGCTGCGCGATAGTGTTGCAGGATGGACACGTCAAGGTCGGCCAGGTTGCGCGTGTAGCGCGCGACCATCTGACGGCGTCGTGCGAGCATGCCCGGGTAACGGCGCAGCTGCGCCAGGCCCAAACCCGCCTGCAAGTCGGTCATGTTGCACTTCCAGCCAGGGAAGGCCACATCATATTCCCAGGCGCCGGCCTTGGTCTTGGCGAGCGCGTCTTTGGACTGGCCGTGCAGCGACATGAGCATGAAGTCGTGATACAGCTCATCGGAGTCGAACAAACCCTCGCGCCAGGTGACGGCGCCGCCTTCGGCCGTAGTAAAGTTCTTCACCGCATGGAAGCTGAACGTGGTGAGGTCGGCAACCTGGCCTGCGTGCTTGCCATGGCGCACGCTGCCAAGGGCATGCGCCCCGTCGGTGACCACGGCGATGCGGCCAATAGCTTCTTGACGGGCGTTCGCGGGCGTGAAAGCGCCGCCGAAGGCGTCGATGGCCGCGAACAGCACATCGTAATCGCACATGACGCCGCCCAAGTCGACGGGGATGATGGCTTTAGTGCGCGGGGTGATGAGCTTCTCCAGCTGCGCGTAATCCATCTCATAGCTGTCGGGCGCCACATCGCACAACACGGGCGTCGCACCCACGTGGCAGATGGGCGAGCAGCTGGCGGTGTAGGTGTAGGCGCTCGTGATCACCTCGTCGCCCGGGCCGATGCCGAGCGCGCGCAAGGCGCATTCAAGCGCTGCCGTGGCCGACCCCAGGCAGGCTACGCGCGGCGTACCCAGAAAGACGGCCAGCTCACGCTCGAGCTGCTTTGTCTTCGGGCCCGTGGTGATCCATCCGCTCCTCAGCGCATCGGCCACCTCGGCGATCTCGGCCTCGGTGATATCGGGCGGGGAAAACGGTATGCGGATCTGTTCGGACATGGTATCTCCTTAGCTATCCGGCTCAAGCGCTGATGCGTGAACGCATGCTCGCGCAAGGCGGCGTACCTTTCGATGATGACGCAAACCGCAGCGCTTATAGCAGATTGCGCAGCAAATTCACGATGGCGAGATACGAGGTTCGCTGGTCGAACTCCCGCTCGGCCACGGCGCGTCCGCGCGCTCCCATGATCTTGCGCAGCGATGGGGTGCGCGCCAGCTCTTCGAGCACATCGGCGAGCGCCTCGGGGTTCTCGGCTTCCACGTTCAGACCGAACCCATCGGTGGTCACCTTGTTGCGGAACTCCGGCGAAGAGCCGGTGTTGATCATAGGCTTGCCGGAGGCAAGGTAGTCGCCGATCTTCGTGACGATGCTCTGCACCGCGCTCTTCACCAGGGAGTTCACGGTGATGTCGCTTGCGCGAAGCCAGGCTGCCATGCTGCCATGGTCTTGATAGCCCAAAAACTCCACGGGGGCGTTCTCCTGCCGGGCAAGCTCTTCGAGTCGCTGCCGGTCGGGGCCGTCCCCTAAGATCTTCACCTTCACGGGAGGGAAGGGGCGATGTTGCTTGGCGGTTCCCGCTGCGGTGGTGCGCGCGGTGTGCGCCGCGCGGCGCTTCTCGAGCAACGCCGCCGCCTTTATAAGGGTTGCCAGGTCGTAGCTGGCGCCGAGCGTGCCGGCGTAGACGGCCCACAGCTCGCCTTCGGGTTTCGCGACATCGGCCATATGCTCGCGGGCGCCTTCGTCGAACGCCGCTAGGTCGTTGCCCACGTACACCGTTGCATGGGGGTAGGGCACGGTACGGTCCTTTGCAGGCCGGGCCGCGTACTCCTCGGAGGTTCCCACGGCGCCGGAGAGCAGCTCGTAGACGCGTTTCGCATCACGCGAGAACGGGTAGAACGCCACGTCGCTGATCACGGGGATGTCGACCACCATGCGCATGGCCTCAGGCCACAAGTCGTTGATGTCGGCCACATAGGGGATGCTGTGCTCGGTTGCGTATTCCGCGCACACGCGCGCCACGTCGTTGGGCGGGATCTCTGAGTAGATGAGCGAGTAGCGGCCAGCGGTGCGCTCGAAGTGCTCGCGCAGGTTCTTCGCCGCCACGTGGTGGCTGCGGATGCGCTGCAGGTCCAAGTTGCGCGTGTAGCCCGGCTCGTCGATGAACACCACGTTGTAGGGAAGGCCTTGATAGCAGGTCTTCGAGGTGTCGCGCTGCGCCTTTTCCCAGTGCTGGAACGACGAGGTGATCAGGTCCACGTCGAAGCCCTGCTCGACGAGCATCTCGGATAAGACGCGGAAGCGCGTGTAGCCGCGCGTCTCGTCGCCGAGCTTGACGCCCATGGTGACCACGGCGATGCGGGGGCGCGGGCGCGCCTGGGCGCGCTGTGTGTAGGTTTGCGTATTCATGCAAGCAAGTATACCAAGCCGGCGCCTTGCCGAGCCCGGCGAACAGCGAACCCCCATGAGCCCCGTAGGATTCGCGCGCCGATGGGGGCTTCCCGGCAAACGCCATCCTTGTGCGCGGCTTGAGCTTCGCCTATTATTAGAAGTTGCGCATTCGCGCGCGCAAAAAGGGCTCTTGGCGCCCGTTGCGTCGTATCCAACCAAGTGATCGGGAAACGTATGATCCAATTGCAGCACGTGTGCAAGACGTATGGCGAAGGCGAAAACGCCCATCATGCGCTGCGCAACGTGAACCTTACTATCAACGATGGCGACGTGTTCGGCATCATCGGCGCCTCGGGCGCCGGCAAATCCACGCTCGTCCGCTGCCTGAACCTGCTCGAGCGTCCCACCGAGGGCGCCATCCTCTACGACGGCCGCGATATCACGGGCCTGTCCGGTCGCGCGCTGCTCGAGCTGCGCAGCCAGGTGGGCATGATCTTCCAGAACTTCAGCCTGTTCCAGCAGCGCACCGTCTTGCGCAACGTCACCTTCCCGCTCGAGCTTCGCGGCGAGAAGGGCGAGACGGCCCGCAAGCGCGCCATGGAGCTGCTCGAGCTGGTGGGCCTGGCCGACCTTGCCGAGCGCTATCCCAGCCAGCTCTCCGGCGGTCAGCAGCAGCGCGTGGCCATCGCCCGTGCGCTGGCCAACAACCCCAAGGTCATGCTCTGCGACGAGGCCACCAGCGCCCTTGACACGCGCACCACCGCCTCCATCCTGCAGCTTTTGCAGGACATCAACCGCGAGCTGGGCGTCACGCTGGTGGTCATCACCCACTCGCTGCCCGTGGCCTGCAAGATCTGCAACCGCGTGGCCGTCATCGACCACGGCCGCATCGTGGAGGAGGGTGCCACGGCCGCCGTGTTCGGCAATCCGCAAAGCCCCGTCACCCGCGAGCTTCTTGCCAACGACGACCTGGTCGTTGCAACCGGACGCGATGAGGCGAAAGGCCAGGAGGGCTAAATGGATTACATCAGCAACTTCATCTCGCAGTATGGCGCCCTGTTCGCCCAGGGAACGGTTGACACGCTCGTCATGACCCTTGCGTCCACGCTGTTCGCCTACCTTATCGGCGTGCCGCTCGGCGTGCTTCTGGTCATCACGGCCAAAGACGGTCTGAAGCCCCAGCGTGCCCTTAACACGGTGCTCGGTTGGATCGTCAACATCGGCCGTTCCATCCCGTTCATCATCCTGCTCGTGGCCATCATCCCGTTCACGCGCCTGGTGGTGGGAACGTCGCTGGGCGTGCCCGGCGCCATCGTGCCGCTTACCGTGGCGGCCATCCCGTTCGTTGGCCGCATGGTCGAGCAGAGCCTGGCCGAGGTCGACGGCGGCCTGGTCGAGGCCGCGCAAAGCTTCGGCGCCAACACCTGGCAGATCGTGTGCAAGGTCATGCTGCGTGAAAGCCTGCCCAGCCTGGTGCGCGGCGCTTCCATCACCGTCATCACCTTGTTCGGCTACACCGCCATGGCCGGCGCGGTGGGCGCGGGCGGCATCGGCGATATCGCCATCCGCTACGGCTACCAGCGCTACCTGGGCGATGTCATGATCGCCTCCATCGTGCTGTGCATCGTGCTCGTGCAGGTGTTCCAGTCCATCGGCGACCTGGTCGCACGACTGGTCGACAAGCGCGTCCGCAGGTCCTAAGGTCCTGCGCTCCGGTTGGCACGGTGCGTGCTTTCGCCGGGTGCAGCGCGCTCGCAAGATAGCTTCAACAGCTTTCGGGCCGCCTTTCGGGGCGGCCCTTCGCGTATGTGCATGCCGGTTTTCGATCGGAAGCCCCGGGTTCGTTTCGCTTCTGCAATGGGCAACGCGCGTAACGCATTGGCAACATGCGCTGATATAATCTCCCTTTAAGAAGATGTTAGGACCCGCGCCGCCGCATGGCCTGGCGCGTGAAGGAGGAACCGTCCATGGCTTCCAACCCGGAACAGGATTTCGTCCTGAAAACCATTAAAAGCCGCGATGTGCACTTCGTGCGATTCTGGTTCACCGATGTGCTCGGCAGCATGAAGTCGTTCGCCGTCATCCCCAGCGAGCTGGAGGACGCCTTCGCCGACGGCATGGGCTTCGACGGCAGCTGCATCGAGGGCTTCTGCCGCACCGAGGAATCCGACATGCTGGCGTTCCCCGACGCCTCCACGTTCCAGGTGCTTCCGTGGCGTCCGGAGAGCAACGCCGTCGCCCGCATGTTCTGCGGCATCCGCACGCCCGACGGCAAGCCCTTCGAAGGCGATCCGCGCCATGTGCTGGCCCGCGTGGTGGGCAAGGCCCAGGACATGGGGTATGTGTTCAACGTCGGCCCCGAGGTTGAGTTCTACTATTTCAAGGACGCCGAGGGCACCGAGCTTTTGGACCGCGGCGGCTATTTCGACCTGACCAGCTTGGATTACGCCAGCGACCTGCGACGCGACACCGTGCTCACCCTTGAGAAGATGGGCATCCCGGTGGAATACAGCCATCACGAGAACGGCCCTTCCCAGCACGAGATCGACTTGCGCTTCACCGACGCGCTGTCCATGGCCGACGCGGTCATGACCTACAAGCTGGTGGTGAAGGAGATCGCCATGAAGCATGGCGTGTACGCCTCCTTTATGCCCAAGCCCCTCTCCGATGCCCCGGGAAGCGGCATGCACGTGCACATGAGCCTGTTCGATTTCGATGGCAGCAACGTGTTCTTCGACCCCGATGACCCGCAGGGCTATCATCTGTCGCCCACTGCGAAAAGCTTCCTTGCGGGCATCTTGAAGTATGCGCCCGAGTTCGCCCTGATCACCAACCCCTGCGTCAACTCCTATAAGCGCCTGCTCGCTGGCGGCGAGGCTCCCATCTACCTTTCGTGGGCCCGTGCCAACCGCTCCACGCTCGTGCGCGTGCCCGGCTACCGTCCCAATCGCGAGATGGCGTGCCGCCTGGAGCTGCGCAGCCCCGACCCCAGCGCTAACCCTTATCTCACCTTCGCCGTCATGCTGGCGGCGGGCCTGGCCGGCATCGAGGAGGGCCTTGAGCCCCCGGCGCCCGTCGAGGACCGCGACCTGTTCACCCAGTCGCGCCAGGAGCTGCGCCGCCAAGGGTTCCGCACGCTTCCCGAAAGCCTCGGCCAGGCCGTCGAGCTGTTCAGGTCCTCGAAGCTCATGCGCGAGACGCTGGGCGACCATATCTGCGATTACCTGGTGGAAGCCAAGCAGGCGGAGTGGGACGAGTACCAGTCCAACGTGTCCACCTGGGAGCTCGACCGCTACCTGGCGGTTCTGTAGCGGTGCGCGGGATGCGACGTAAGGAGGTGCGCTAACAATGAGGAAAACGGTCATATTCATCGCGGACAGCCTTGATAACGCCCACAAGTTCCAGCAGGTGCTCTCGGGCCTGGACGTCGATGTTGCGGCGGGGTCCTCGGTGCAGTTCAAGAAGCTGCTGTCCCAGCATCCTTCCTACGACCTGGTCATCTACGAGGCGCGCGCCGATGCGCTGGCAACCTTGTCGCAGGTGGAATCGGTGCTGCTCGAGGACGGCTCGGCCTCGCTTTTGGTCATCGTCAACGAGGCGCAGCTTCCCGAGTTCCGCCTTCCCGTGCAGGTGAAAAGCGATTTCGTGGTGCACGGCGCCGGCAGCGAGGAGTGCGCCGCTCGCATTCGTCAACTTTTGTGGCCGGGCAACGAGAGCACCTCGACCGATTTCGTGACGGTGGACAACATGACCATCAACCTGGCAACGTACCAGGTGACGGTGGGCGGGGAACCGCTTGACTTCACGTACCTTGAATACGCGCTGCTGGCCTTTTTGGTCACCCATCCGGGCCGCACCTACAGCCGCGATGCCCTGCTGCGCCGCGTGTGGGGCTTCGATTACTACGGCGGCAGCCGCACCGTCGACGTGCACGTCAGGCGCGTTCGCGCAAAGCTCGGCCCCGAGCTCTCGCAGCATCTGGAGACGGTGCGCGGCGTCGGCTACCTTTGGAGCGCGTAGCGAAGCCGGCAAACAGTGCTTGTCTGATGCGGTTGGCGCAGCTTTCCCTTCGCCGCTTATATAATGGAGGGAAAGCGCAACCAACCTGAAGGAAGCCCTATGCCTGAGAAGAAAGTGGCCGTCATCGACGGCAACTCGTTGATGCACCGCGCCTTCCATGCGGTGCCGCCGACTATGAACGCCCCCGACGGCACGCCCACCAACGCGGTGTTCGGCTTCATAGCCATGCTGCTCAAGTTCATCGACATCTCCAATCCCGACGCCATCGTGTGCGCCTTCGATGCCGGGCGCCCGAAGTTTCGCACCGAGGCGCTCGAGCAGTACAAGGCCCAGCGTCCTCCCATGGACCCGGGCCTGAAGGCGCAGTTCCCCATCATCGAGGAGCTGCTTGAATCCATGAGCATCCCCGTGGTGCGCGTGACGGGCTGGGAAGGCGATGACATCCTGGGCACCGTGGCGGCGCGCGACGAGGAGCTGGGCTATCGCACGCTGCTGGTCTCGGGCGATAAGGACGTCTACCAGCTGTGCTCCGAGCTCACGCATGTGGTCACCACGCGCAAGGGCATCACCGATGTGGCCATCTACGGCCCGGGCGAGGTGCGCGAGCGTTACGGCGTGGAGCCTTCGCAGTTCCCCGATTTCCTGGGACTGAAGGGCGACAGCTCCGATAACATCCCCGGCGTGCCGGGCGTGGGCGACAAAACCGCGGCGAAGCTGCTGGGCGCCTACGGCAGCCTCGAGGGCATTTATGAGCACATCGATGAGCTGCGCGGCAAGCAGAAGGAACGCATGGAGGAAAACCGCGAGGCGGCGTTCACCAGCCGAAAGGTTGCAACCATCGTGCGCGATCTGGATTTCCCCTTGGACCTTGAGGGTGCGGCGTTCCCCGCGTTCAGCGCTCAGGCCGTCACCGAGGCGTTCTCGAAGTATCGCTTCAACTCTCATCTGACGCGCGTGCTCAAGCTGGTGGGCGAGGCCCCCAAGCGCGAGTCCGCCGCCATCGAGGTAGGCCAGGTTCTGCACGGCGAAGAGGCCGAGAAACTTGTGGATGCGGTCTTGGAATCGGGCGAGCAGGTGGGCGTGGCCATCGTCGACCCCGAGCAGGAGTCGTTGTTCGGCGGCGGGTCGGTCGTGGCGGTGTCCGCTTCGCAAGGCTGCGCCGTGTTCGCCGATGATGCGGCGCTCTCCCAGCTTGCGCGTTTGATCGCCGGCGGTTACTTCGCCGCGCTCGATGTCAAGGCGGCGGTGCATCGCGTGTATCCCGCAGACAATGCCCTTCCCGCGTTGGTCGACGATGGACAGCTTATGTCCATGCGCGCTTTCGACCTGGGGCTTGCCGGGTATGTTTTGAACTCGTCGGTGTCCGAGTACACCTACGACGTGCTGCTCGATACCTATATGGGCGGCGTTCTGCCCGAGGCGAAAACCGAGGAGCAGCGCGCAGCCGCACAGGCGGCTGCGGCACGCGCCTTGGTCGGCCCGCTCACCCGCGCCCTCAAGGACGAGGGCTCCGAGCGCGCCTATTTCGACATCGACCTGCCGCTCGTGGCGGTGCTCGCCATCATGGAGCGCACGGGCGCGGCCATCGATGTCGAGCGCCTTGCGCAGCTAGGGGCGTCCACGGGTGAGGAGATCGAGGGCTTGCGAGCGCAGATCTACGAGCTTGCCGGCCAGGAGTTCAACGTGGATTCCCCCAAGCAGCTCGGCCACATTCTGTTCGAGGTGCTCGGCCTGCCCGCCCGCAAAAAGACCCAGCGCGGCTATTCCACCGACGCGAAGGTGCTCAAAGACCTTGCGGAGGTCCACGAGCTGCCTGCCCTCGTGCTGCGCTATCGCGAGCTGGCGAAGATCAAGTCCACCTACATCGACGCCCTGCCGCGCATGCGCGCCGGCGACGGTCGCGTGCACTCCAGCTTCAACGAGACCGTCACCACCACCGGGCGACTGTCGTCTTCGGACCCCAACCTGCAGAACATCCCCGTGCGCACGCAGTTCGGGCGCCATATCCGCGAGTGCTTCATCCCGCTCGATCCGGGCTGCAAGTTCCTTTCGGCCGACTACTCGCAGATCGAGCTGCGCCTGCTCGCGCACCTCTCCGGCGACGAGGCTCTCGTCCAGGCGTTCACCAGCGGCGCCGATTTCCACGCCTCCACGGCGTCGCGCGTGTTCGATGTGCCCATCGACCAGGTCACGCCCGAGCAGCGCAGCCGCGCCAAGGCGGTGAACTTCGGCATCGTCTACGGCCAGCAGGCCTTCGGGCTGGCGCAAAGCTTAGGCATCTCCATCGCCGAGGCGAAGGGCATGATCGATCGCTACTTCGAGGTGCACCCTGGGGTGCGCGCCTATCTTGACGAAACGGTCGAGCAGGCCCGCGCCAACGGCTATGCGGAAACCATGTTCGGGCGAAAGCGCCACATCCCCGAGCTGCGCGCTGCCAACGGCAACACGCGCGGCTTCGGCGAGCGCACCGCCATGAACCACCCCATGCAGGGCAGCGCCGCCGACATCATCAAGCTTGCCATGCGCCAGGTGCAGAAGCGCCTCATGGAAGAGGGATTCAAAGCCCGCTTGCTCGTGCAGGTGCACGACGAGCTGGACTTCAGCGTGCCCGATGGGGAAGTCGAGGCGCTCTCTGCCATGGTCCGCGACGTCATGGAGCATGTGACGGAGCTCAAGGTGCCCCTGCTCGCCGATATCTCGGCCGCTGATACCTGGGCTGAAGCGCACTAGCTTGTGGGCATTCCGTGGAGCGCGGCGACAATGTGGGAAAAGCCGGCAACGCCGCCGCGTGTGTCCACAACATCTGGTATCATATCGAATGTTGTGCCCGAGGAGGCGCAGCGGAAATAAGTGCGATGATACGCGGAGACTGTGCATTCGATCACTTCGTTGACTTGCTACGGTCGCGCTGCTAAGCTATCGCCTTGCGTTTATTTCGAAAGTAGGAGAAAACATGTACGCAATCGTGAAAACGGGCGGCAAGCAGTACAAGGTTGCCGTCGGGGACAAGCTCAACATCGAGAAGCTGGACGCCGAGGTCGGCTCCACCGTCGAGCTTCCGGTCATCTGCTTCGTCGACGGTGCCACCGTCGAGGCCGATCCGGCCAAGGCAGCTGCCAAGAAGGTCACCGCTGAGGTCGTCGAGCAGTTCAAGGGCCCCAAGCAGCTGGTGTTCAAGTTCAAGAAGCGCAAGAACTACAAGAAGCTGCGCGGCCATCGCCAGCAGCTTACGCGCGTTGAAATCAAGTCCATCGCTTAATTGTAAGGAGGGAATGAAATGGCACATAAGAAAGGTCTCGGTTCTACCCGTAACGGCCGCGATTCCCACGCAAAACGACTGGGCGTGAAGATGTTCGCCGGCCAGCAGATCAAGACGGGCCAGATCATCGTCCGTCAGCGCGGCACTAAGTTCCATCCCGGCGACAACGTCGGCCGTGGCAAGGACGACACGCTGTTCGCTCTGTGCGACGGCACGCTGGAGTTCACGCGCGGCGTGAAGCGTCGCGTGCATGTCCGCCCCCAGGCGTAGCACAAGCCGCACGCGTGTGCGTGGCATCTATGCATTCGCGAAGCCCCCTGCCTTGCAGGGGGCTTTTTTCGTATACAATCAGGCGATACACGCAATCCGAAAACCGATGGAGGTCACATCGTGTTCATTGATAAGGTCCGAATCCACGTCAAGGGCGGCGACGGCGGCGCAGGCTGCATGTCGTTTCGCCGTGAGGCCCATGTGCCCAAGGGCGGTCCCGACGGCGGCGACGGCGGCCATGGCGGCAACGTGGTGCTTGAAGCCGATGCCAGCGTGTCCTCGCTGATCGATTACCGCTTCAAACACCACTTCAAGGCCGAGCGCGGCACGCACGGCAAAGGCAGCCGCATGCACGGCGCCACGGGCGCCGATCTGGTGCTCAAGGTGCCGGTGGGCACCGTGGTCCACGAGTACTTCGAGGAATCCAAGGAAACCGGCGAGCTTATGGCCGACCTCACCCACGACGGCGAGCGCATCACCGTGGCCGACGGCGGCATGGGCGGCCGCGGCAACATCCACTTCGTCACCTCCACGCGTCGCGCGCCGGCGTTCGCCGAGCTAGGCGAGCCTGCGCAGGAGCGCTGGATCGAGCTTGAGATGAAGCTTATGGCCGACGCGGCACTCGTTGGCATGCCCTCTGCCGGCAAAAGCTCGCTTATCTCGAAGATCTCGGCGGCACGCCCGAAGATCGCCGATTACCCGTTCACCACCCTTGTTCCCAACCTGGGCGTGGCGCGCTCGGGCGATTTGAGCTTCGTCGTGGCCGACATCCCCGGTCTCATCGAGGGCGCGCACGAGGGGCGCGGTTTAGGCCACGAGTTCCTCCGCCATATCGAGCGCACGGCGCTCATCGTGCACGTGGTCGACCTTACGGGCGACTGGGAGGGTCGCGACCCGCTCGATGACTACAAGATCATCAACAACGAGTTGGCGCTCTACGCCGATGAGCTGGCGGCCCGCCCGCGCATCGTGGTAGCGAATAAGATCGACGTCGCGGGTACCGAAGAGGCGCTGGAGCGCCTGAAGGCGCAGGTCAAGGCCGATTCCATCGCCGCTGCCGGCGGCAACGAGTTCGCGCCGAGCCCCATCGACCCGAAGGTGTACTGCATCAGCGCGCTCACCGGCGAGGGCGTGGACAGCCTGAAGGCCGCCATCGCCAACCAGGTCCACGAGCTTCGCGAGCAGGCTCGCCAGGCCGAGGCGGCCGACGTGCAGTACGAGCACGTCTGGGAGCTCAAGCGCGAGGCCCGCGACAAGCGCTTCACCGTGCGCAAGCTCTCCGAGGGCGTGTTCCGCGTGGTGGGCACCCAGGTCGAGCGCATGGTGGTGCAGTGCGATTGGGAAAACGAGGAGGCCGTGGTGTTTTTGCAGCACCGCCTCAAGCGCGTGGGCGTCGAGGAGGCGCTCGAGAAGGCGGGCGCCGTCGATGGCGACGAGATCCGCATCTGCGGTCGTGCCTTCGAATTCGAGTCCACCAGGACGGCCGCCGATCTGTTCGAGGAGCTTGATATCTAATGGAACAGCTGGATGCTAAGGCGGGCGCCGCACGGCGCCTGGTCATAAAGATCGGTTCTTCGACGCTCACCACGTCGGAGAGCAGCATCGATTACGAGTACCTGGCGGCGCTGGCCGACCAGATCGCGAAGGTGCGGGCAGCTGGCTGGCAGCCCGTCATCGTGACGTCGGCCGCCATCGCGTGCGGCCTTGAGGCCCTGGGCATCCAGAAGCGCCCCAGCGACATGCCGAGCCTGCAGGCGGCGGCATCGGTGGGGCAGTCGGCCTTGGCCACGGCGTATGCCGAGGCGTTCGCGGCCCACGGCATCGTCACCTCGACGGTGCTGCTCACCCGCCGCGATACGGCAGACCGTCATGCGTATCTGCACGCCCGCAACACGCTTTTGCGCTTGCTGGAGCTGGGTGTGGTGCCCATCATCAACGAGAACGACACTATTGCCGTCGAGCAGATCAAGTTCGGCGACAACGACACGCTCGCCGCGCTGGCCGCGTGCTTGATCGATGCCGATCTCATGGTCATCCTGTCCGATATCGACGGCCTTTACGATGGCAATCCGAACACGAACCCCGATGCCAAGCTCATCCCCTATGTGGAAAGCATCGGGCCTGAGATCCTGGCGGTCGCCGGCGGTGCCGGCTCCACCGTGGGCTCGGGCGGCATGATCACCAAGATCAAGGCCGCGCGCGTGCTCATGGTGGCCGGCATCCCCATGATCATCTGCTACGGGCGCCAGCCCCGCGTCGTCGAGGATGCGGCAGCGGGCAAGGCCGTCGGTACGCGCTTCTCGGCGTTGAAGAAGCCCCACGAAATCACGCCCCGCAAGCTGTGGATCGCCCTTGGCGACTCGGCTCGCGGCGCGGTGGTGGTCGACGAAGGTGCGAAGTCGGCGCTTATCGGGCACGGCAAATCTCTGCTTTGCGTGGGCGTTGCCAGCGTCGAGGGGCGTTTCGAGGCCGGCGACATCGTCGACATCAAAGACCTTGCGGGCCATCTGTTCGCCCGCGGCCGCGCGGCGTTCTCCGCCGACGAGGTGGAGCTTGCCTGCGGCAAAACGCGCGAGGTGCTCGAGCGCAACCGCTTGCTCGCCGCACTGACCCAGCGCCCGTTGGTGCATCGCGACGAGCTGGTGGTCTTCGAATAGGGGGTTCCACCCCCTTGCTTTGGATATACGACAGAATGTGAGTCGATCATGCTGGAACAGGAAGTGCTGGCGGTCGCGCAGGCCGCTAAGAATGCTAGCCCGGCGCTTGCGCAGGCAACCACGCAGGAGCGCAACGCTGCCCTGACCGCTATGGCGCGGGCCTTGCGCGAGCAGTCCGGCGCCATCGTGGCCGCCAATGCCCAGGATATGGATGCCGCACGTAAAGCCGGCACCAAGGAAAGCCTGCTCGATCGCCTGATGCTCGATGAGGGGCGCGTGATGGCCATGGCCGACGCGCTCGAGGATTTGGTGGCGCTTCCCGACCCGCTCGGCCGCGTGTTCGATTCTCGCACGCTCGCCAGCGGCATCCAGCTGTCGCGCGTGGCGGTCCCGCTTGGCGTGGTGGCCGTCGTCTACGAGGCGCGCCCTAACGTCACGGCCGATGCCGCGGGCATCTGCCTGAAGTCGGGCAACGCCTGCGTGCTGCGCGGCGGGTCTTTGGCGGCAAAGTCCTGCGCCGCCATCGCGCATGTGCTGCACGATGCGGCGGTTTCGGCCGGCATGCCCGCTGGTTGCATCGGCATCATCGAGTCCACCGATCGCGCCGCAGCCGACGTGCTCATGGGCCTGCGCGGCGTGGTCGACGTGCTCGTGCCGCGCGGCGGTGCGGGCCTCATCGCCCACTGCGTGGACTGCGCGAAGGTTCCCGTCATCGAAACGGGCACCGGCAACTGCCATGTGTACGTGCATTCCACCGCAGATTTCGACATGGCGCGAAACATCGTCGTCAACGCCAAGTGCCGTCGCTACGGCGTGTGCAACGCCTGCGAGACGCTGCTCGTCGACCAGTCCGTGGCCGAGCGTTTCCTGCCCGAGCTGTTCGGCATGCTTGCCGACAAGGGCGTGCGCATCCACGGCGACGAGCTTGCGTGCAAAGCCGCCCTTGCCGCCGGTGAAAAGCGGTTACCGACCGATGCCGCGCTGCAGGTCGAGCGTGCTTCCGAGCAGGATTGGGAAACGGAATACCTTTCCCCTGATCTGGCCGTGCGCTGCGTCAGCGGCCCCGAGCAGGCTATCGCCCATATCAACCGTTATGGCACGATGCACTCCGAGGCCATCGTCGCCGATCCGAAGCTTCCCGAAGGCGCGGCAGCCATCGAGCAGTTCGTCAACGAAGTGGATGCGGCTGCGGTGTACGTGAACGCCTCCACTGCATTCACCGACGGCGGCATGTTCGGCCTGGGTGCCGAGATCGGCATCTCCACGCAGAAGCTGCACGTGCGCGGCCCCTTCGCGCTCGAGGGCCTGACCTCGTACAAGTATGTGCTGCGCGGCTCGGGGCAGGTGCGCGCCTAGGATGGGCCTGACGCAAGCCGTTGTCGAAGCCGGGTGCGCGCAAGTGGCTTCGGCGCCCGTGATCTGCGAGCGTTTCGACGATCTTGGGGCCGACGGCCGTCCGGTGCGCCTCGGCATCATGGGCGGCACGTTCGACCCCATCCACATCGGGCATCTCGCTTGCGCCGAACAGGCGCGCGAGGCGTTCGATCTGGATGCGGTGGTGTTCATTCCCGCGGGAAAGCCGGCGTTCAAGCTCAAGCGCGACGTCACGCCCGCCGAACAGCGCTTCGAGATGTGCCGCCTGGCGGTGCAGGGCAACCCCGCCTTCGACGTCAGCCGCATCGAGATCGACCGCCCGGGCGTCACGTACACGGCCGATACGCTGCGCCAGCTTCGTGAACATTATCCGGGAAACGTGGCGCTGTTCTTCATCACGGGCGCGGATGCGGTATGCTCCATCTTGAAGTGGCGCGAAAGCGCCGCCATCGCCAGCATGGCGGAGTTGATCGCCGCAACGCGGCCGGGATACGCCCTTTCCGAGGAGACCCGGCTCACCATAGAGCGGTCGGGCAACTTCCGTATCCACATGCTGGAGGCAACGGGGCTGGCCGTGTCGTCAAGCTACCTGCGAGCCCGCGTGCAAGCGGGCCAGTCTATCCGTTATTTGACGGTGCAGCGGGTGCTCGACTATATTGCCGCCCATGGGCTCTATGGTTGGAAGCGGAACAGGGAAGCGGTGTGCGAAGTGAGCGAAGTCGAACCGGATCAAGGCAGGGCAACGGAGCTGGGTGCGGCAGACGTTCTCGGCGATGTGTTTTACCAGGCCCGACGCGAAGACCTTGCGCATCGCGTGGGGCATAAACGCTTCGAGCATTCCCTGGGGGTCTCCGAGACGGCGGCGCGCATGGCGCGGGTCTACGGGCAGGATGAACGACTGGCCCGTCTGGCAGGTCTTCTGCACGATTGGGATAAGGGCTACGACGACGAGGGCATCCGCGCCCGCGCGCACGAGCTCGGCATCGCCGATGAGCTGGCAAGCTATCTGGACATGCCCCATCTGCTGCACGGCCCTACCGCCGCGGCAGCGCTGGCCAGGGAATTCCCCGAGCTTCCGGCGCCGTTGCTGCAGGCCATCCGCTTGCATACCACCGGGGCCGTAGGCATGTCGCCGCTCGACCTTATCGTGTACGTGGCAGACGTCATCGAGCCCGGGCGCTATTGCGCGGGAGTCGACAAGCTGCGCGATATGGTGGGGAAGGTGGAGCTTGAGGAGCTGTTCATGGCAACGCTCGTCTACGTGGTGGGAAACCTCATTGAGCGTCGCAAGCTCATCCATCCCGATACCGTGACCGTTTGGAACTATTACGTGGCACGCGCACGCAAGCGCGCCGCAAACGATGCGAAAGGAAGCAAGTGAACGAGGCAGTGGACAACAACGCCCCCATCAACCAGGGCGTGGATATGTACGGACGTCAGAAGCCCGACCTTCTCAGTCCGCGCGAGTGCGCCATCATCGCCGCGCAGGCCGCTAACGAGAAGAAGGCCACCGATATCATGGTGCAGCAGGTTGGCGACCTGATCGGCGTCACCGAGTACTTCGTCATCTGCACGGCGTCGAACAACCGTCAGGTCGATGCCGTGGTCGACGAGATCGAGGAACAATGCCGTCTGCGCGGCGGCGCGAAGCCCTATCACATCGAGGGCACGGCCGACGGCACGTGGTCGCTGCTGGACTACGGCAGCTTCATTGTGCACGTGTTCCAGCCCGAAACGCGCGATTACTATCGCCTGGAGTCGCTGTGGAACGACGCGCCCCTGGTCGATCTGGAAGGGGAGGCCGGCTTGACCGATCTGATCTATTCCGAACGCATCGCCAAGCTGGTTGGCCGCGAAGCGTAGCGTATCATCCCCACAACCGTTCAAGGCGCCGCCGGTGCCGTTAGCAGATGCCCGCACGTCGCAAGGAGTGCGGGCATCGTTGTATCCGGATCTCGAATCTGTTGTGAGTTCGCTTTGTGATACCCACAACATATAGTTCGCATAATCTCATGGTTTGTGAAAACATGCGAAATCACCTTGCGTTATCGAAATACCGGCTCTTGCTCGCATCAATATATTGCGGTATGGTGGCGGCATCACAGGCCAAGCATCCGATCCCGTCTTATAGGGGGTTTGCAGGATGCTGTCCTTTTTAGCTCAATCGGCGTGCCGCGGTAACCGGCCGTCCAGGTTCTCTTCTTTACGTGCATATCCGCGCCCGGCGTTGGTGGCCAAGCTGCTGCGCGAGCGCAACGTCGCACGGTTCATGGTGGCCCCGTCAGGTTTCGGGAAAAGCACCCTTGCACTTGAATACGCCGAAACGGTGTTCGCGTTCGACCACGTGTTCTGGATCGATTGCGCCAGCCCGTGCTTTTTGCGCGATTTGGATGCTCGCGGCATCGTCGATGGTCTTGTCGAGGTCGACGATCAGCCCTTTCTCGCCGTGTTCGAGGATGTCCCGCCGCTTGATTCCCTGCGAGCCGAGCTGTTCGGCGCCGTTCTCGATGATCTGCTCGACCGGGGTTGCGAGGTGCTCATCACCTGCACGCCGGCGGCCGATGTGTTCGCCGATCAGATCGATCGCATGCTCGTAGGGGCGGGCGACCTGCTGCTCAGCGACGAGGAGGTGGATTTCGCGCGTTTGCCTTCCGATATCGCCGAGACCTCGGCGCATGATGTCGCGCGTTGCCGACGCGTGGCGGCGCTTGCCTGGGGAGAGTCCGGATCGCCCGCGTTTTTGGAGCTTGCCGCTTCCGAGGAGCTGCCCGCCGATGTGATGGCCGCCGTGTTCGCCTTGCTGTGCTTGGGATCGGGAAGCCTCTCCGACGCTCGGCGCATCGTCCGCATCGACGACGAGGTGGCCGAGCTTTTGGAGCGAAGCTACGTGTACGTGGGCGTCGATCGCGTGCGCGGCGTGTTTTGCGCGGCCCCGTTCGGGGTCTCCCAGATCGCCGAGGCGTTCTCGGACAGGCTGGCGAATCTCGGCGCGAGCGCGCATGAGGATGCGGGCGCGTTCGTGTTGCGATTGGCGGAGGCCCTTATGGACGCCGGGCGCTGCGCCCGAGCTTGCGAGGTCATGCGCTGCCTGGCATCCGCTCACGTGCGCTGCACCTGGCTTGCCTCGCAAAGCCGCCGGCTGCGCGATGCGGCGTGCCTTTTGAGCGCGCGTACGTTGTATGCAAGCCTGGATTCCCGCCAGCTCGACGCCGAACAGCATCTCGAGGAGGCGGTCCGCTGTGCGCTGCTGGGCGAGAACGTGGCGGGCTGCCTTGCGGCGCGTCGCGCCCTTGCGTGCGGCGCCGAGCCCGCGCAGCAGGCGGTGGCGCAGCTCGTGCAGCTTTCCGGTTCGGCGGGGGAAGCCGCTGCCGCATGCGTGTCGGCGATACGCGAGCTGGGCGACGGGCCGTTCGCTCATCTGAGCGCCTTGGCCTGCGTGGTCGATCCGGCGTTTGACGAGGACATCCTTCCCGCGCAGGCGTGGCTTCTGGCGTTCGAGGGGACCGATCTTGCGGAAGGCGCGCTGCTGTGCGGCGCGAAGCTGCTCGACGATGCGGGCAGCTCCGAGGGGCTGCTGACGGCTCAGCTGGCCGAGCGCGTAGCCGCCGCGGTCGCCCGCGACGTCTCCCGGGCGTTTGCCGCAACCGGGTCGCTCACGCTTGCCCAAGCCCTCGCGGCTTGCTCGTTCTCGCGCGTTTTGGAGCGCGGGTACTTGGATATGCCTGGTTTGGATCCCCGCTGCGCAATGGCGGCGAACCGACTTGAGCGGGCTTTGTCCGTGCAGCGCATGGAGTGCGAGCGCGCCCATGCCCGCAAGCTGCGCTCCCGCGCGTCGTTCGAGAGCACGCACCCCGATGCGTTTCGCAAAGTGGCGTGGGGGACGGCGATGCCCGCGGCGCCGGCGCCGGCGCGCCTTACCGTGAACCTGTTCGGCCGTTTGGAGGTGAAGGTTGGCGATGTTGCGGTTGAATCGGGGCATCTCTCGCGGCAGAAGGTGCGCTCTCTGCTTGCCCTGCTCGTCCTCAACCGCGGGCGCGACGTGTCGCGCGATCGCCTTGCCGCGCAGCTCTGGCCCGAGTCGAGCGCATCGTGCCGGCGAAAGAACTTCTACGCTACCTGGTCGCAGCTGCGCTCGGCGCTATCCACGCCCGAGGGTGATTGCCCGTACCTTGTCAGGCATCAAAACGGCGTGTGCATCGAGGCACGGCTGCTTGCAAGCGACGTTCTCGAGCTGGAGGAGGTATGCCGGGCGCTGCTGTTCAACCGTCCGGGGCGCGGCGGGTGGGGGCATCTGTTCGCGCGGGTCGAGGATTCCTTCGCCGACGAGCTTCTGCCGGGCGACGATGGCTGCGATGTCATCGACGGGCTTCGCGAGGATTGCAAAAACCGCCTGGTGGATGCTCTGGTGGCGGCATCGGGGAAGCTGCTTGACTCGGGCGATCCCCGGGAGGGCCTGTGGTTCGCCCGTGCGGCGCTTTCCCGCGATGACTCGCGCGAGGACGTGTACGTGGCGCTCATGCGCGCCCAAATCGCCTCGCTGCAACGCACCGCGGCGCTGCAAACCTATTTCGCCTGTCGACGGTATCTGGCCGATGATCTGGGCATCGATCCTTCGGCCGAGACGATGCGGCTGTACCGATCGATCATCGAGGTCGAGGAGAGGGTATAGGGCGCTCGGCGCCGCAAGGGCGTGGGGGGGGGTGCGCCTTTGCGGCTCTTGATGCGGGCGGTCTTGTTTCGGCGCGCGTTTGGGTGACGTGCGCCGGGGGAAGCGGGGGTCCCATGAGGGCAAACCCCCGCGATAAGCTGCACGGTGCTGCGAAGAAGCTGTGCAAGTCGGCTAATGGAACCTAGCTGATTTGAGGATATGTTAGAGTTAACTCAATTAACGAACCCGCGCCGGCGTACAGGGCCGGCGCTGAAAGGAATGGCGCTCATATGGCAGGTTTCCTCTCCAAGCTGCTCACGTTCGGCGAAGGCAA
>CAKUJT010000043.1 GCA_934661765.1 uncultured Senegalimassilia sp. | reverse complement strand
ACCCCGCGTATCGCGGGGTCGGCCCTGATGGCATTGCTTCTTTCGCCGCTCAGCCCTTATAGCTTCTGCTGCAGCCCGGCTCTTAGACGCCGGCCAACGCGGAAACGGTGAGCACCCAACGGCGCTTGCGTTCGCTGTTTAGATCTCCCAGCACTTGGCGTGGTCCTTGTTGGGCGTGCGCACGTTCACTTCCTGGTTCTTCAGGGAAACGCGGCTACCCGCGGGCACGCTGGAGATGACGAACGCGCTACCGGCGATGATTGAGCCCTCGCCGATGACGGTCTCGCCGCCCAGCACGCTGGCGTTGCTGTAGATGGTGACGTCGTCCTCGATGGTGGGATGGCGCTTCACGCCGGAGAGCGCCTGGCCGGCGCGCGTGGACAGAGCGCCCAGCGTAACGCCCTGGTACACCTTCACGTGGTTGCCGATCGTGGTGGTCTCGCCGATGACGACGCCGGTTGCATGGTCGATGAAGAAGTACTCGCCGATCGTCGCGCCGGAGTTGATGTCGACGCCCGTGCGGCCGTGGGCGTACTCGGACATGATGCGCGGGATAAGCGGCACGTCCTGCACGTACAGCTCGTGCGCGATGCGATACACGAAGATGGCGAAGAAGCCCGGATAGCTGAAGATGATCTCTTCCTTGCTCTGGGCGGCCGGGTCGCCGTCGAAAGCGGCCTGCACGTCGGTCAGCAGGATGCGCTGAATTTCAGGCAGGCGGCTGAAGAACGTGGCGCAAATCTGGTCGACGCGCGCGTCCAGCTCCTCCGTTGCCAGCCCGCCGCGGAACAGCAGCGCCTCGCGCAGCTCGCGGCGCAGCGAATCCTCGATGCGGATGAGCGTTTCGCCGATGAAGTACTCGGGATTGATGCCCGTGGGCGTTTCGTCGCCGAAGTAACGCGGGAACATGACGCGGCGCAGGTCCTTCACGATGTTCACGATGGCAAGCTTGTTCGGGAAATGCTTGTTCGGGTCGGTGAAGAAGATCTCCTCGCGCTCGCTGTAGTTTTTCGCGATGCCTGCAACGATGTCGTTCAATTGATCCTTGTCCAGCATGATGCCTCGCTCTCTCGTCTGTGAGCGCCGATATGTCTTGCTCATCATATCACGGTTGTCTCTAGACATAGTAGGCATTTCGGTTACGAATCGATGCGATGCGGCAACGTCCGCGCCGTTCGCGTTCCGGTCGGTGCACCGCCGGGGCATAACGCTACAGCGGCGCGGAGCGCTGCTGAGACATAATGTTCGGGCAGCGCGGAGCACACCGGCCCGAGTGGCGCGAGGCGCCGTCTATTCGTCCTTAGGGGGGATACTCGGGCTTCTCTGCGACGGTCTGCTCAGTGTCGGCCTTCTCGGCTGCCGACTCGGTAGCGGTCGGCGCGTCGACTGGCATCCCCCCTTCCCAATCCGCCCTCTCTCTAGCATGGGCAAGCAACGATTTTTGCTGGTTTTGCCCTGTTCAGCGGCTGAAAACATGAAGGAATCACGACGATTGGCAAACGGTTGCCGCCACGACATTGCAAGGAGCCGGCGTGATGATTATCGTGATGAACGGTAAAGGGAGGGACTATAAGTTATACTTGGCTTACTAGGTCGAACAAGGAGAAACGGTACGATAGCGTAATGAAGCAGGGCACCATTTTCACGAACGCCGCGCTCGCCGCGGTGCTGGCAACATCCATGGCAACGGCCCCCGCCTTAGCGGGCCTCACGCATACACCGGGCGCCACCTCGGCAGGCGTTGCGTACGCGGCGCAGGCAACGCCCATCGAAAGCGTCGCCAACACCGGCGACTGGACCGCAACCGACGCGGAGAACAAGGCCATCCTCGACAAGGCCGAGGCCGCCAAGCTCGTCGGCCTGAAGCCGCTGAAAGCGTATCTTTCCGGCGAAACCGTAGCTGCAGCGGATTTCCTCACCATCGACGTCGACGCGCTTGCAACCATAGACGCCGACCTGGCGAAACTGGTCAAGAAAACGCAGAAGGCCATCGCCGATTCGAGCGCCGCCTCCGAGCCCGAGGCAAAACCCGAGGCCAAGCCCGAGCCCACCGTGCCCGCGCAGCCCGCCGAAACCCCGGCTGCGCCCGCCGCATCCAGCACCCCGTCCGCAAGCACCGGCAAAGGCGCCACCGCGGAGAAGCCCGCCGAGGACGTGGAGGACGCCCCCGAGGACATGGTGCAGGAAAGCGCCACCCTTGACGAGGATGAGCTGGTCTACGTCTCGCGCAACCTGACCACCGAGCAGTTCATCAGCCAGATCGGCGAGCAAGCCCGCGAGCTGTGCCAGGAAAACGACCTGTACGCCTCAGTCATGATCGCGCAGGCCGTGGTGGAGTCGGCATCCGGCTCTTCGGGGCTTTCGTGCGAGCCGTACAACAACCTGTTCGGCATCAAGGGCAGCTACGAGGGCAAAAGCGTGCGCATGAAAACGCAGGAGGACGACGGCAAGGGCAACCTGGAAACCATCGTCGCCGAGTTCCGCCGCTACCCCAGCCTGACGGAATCGCTTAAGGACTACGTCGGCCTGCTCACCGGCGATTCGCTGTACGCCCCGGTGAAGAAGTCGAACACGAGCACCTACGAGGATGCGTGCGACTACCTGCAGGGGCACTACGCCACCAGCACCACCTACTCGCGCACGCTGAAAGCCTACATCGACACGTACGACCTCACCCAGTTCGACGCCCCGAGCGAGCAGGCGAAGGCAGAGACGGCAACGCTCGAATCCGTGCTCAAGCCCACTGCGTCGCAGGCATCGTTCAAAACCGGCTCCGATGATTTCGGCATCACCGTGCCCGAAGCCGGCCTGCCCAAGCAGCAGATGAACCCCGTGGTAGCGGGGCTGCTGGCGGCCCTTGCCGCAACAGGCGCAGGCGCGCTGGGCTTCTGGCTGTACTGGCGCCGCAAAGTCGAAGGCGAGAACGCCGCCCACGCCGCAGCAGGCGCACACGCATCGGGCGACGCCGCCGCCAGCCAAGACAACGCTGCAACATGGTCAGTCGCTCAGGCAATCACAGACTGGTCTAAAGGCGACAACTGTTAAAAACAAAAGCCGGTAACCGGTGTAGACCGGTTACCGGCTTTTCATTTCTTTACTCGATCGCCTAAATCTCGCGCTCGACCACTTCGGCGATGGCCTTCGCATGCTGCTCGGCAGCCTGCTCGTCCATGGCCTCCACCATCACGCGAACGACCGGCTCGGTGCCGCTCGGACGCAGCAGAACGCGACCGTCCTCGCCAAGCGCCGCTTCGGCAGCTGCCACGGCATCGGCGATGGCCTGGTTGCCGTCAGCCGCGTGCTTATCCTTCACGCGCACGTTGATGAGCGTTTGCGGGAAGCGGGTCATGGCTTTCGCCGCTTCGCCGGCGGACTTACCGGCGCGCTTGCAAGCGGCCAGGAACTGCAGCGCCGTGACCAGGCCGTCGCCCGTGGAGTTGTGCTCCAGGAAGATAGTGTGGCCGGACTGCTCGCCGCCGATGACGTAACCGCCTTCGCGCATGGCCTCGAGCACGTAGCGGTCGCCAACCTTCGTTTGGATGAGGTTGATGCCCGCATCGCGCAGCGCATGCGTCAGGCCCAGGTTCGCCATGACGGTGGACACGGCGGTGTCGCCGGCCAGCAGGCCGCGCTGCTTCAGGTCGATAGCGCACACGGCTTCCACCATGTCGCCGTCGATCTCGTTGCCCTCGGAGTCCATGAGCATGACGCGGTCGGCGTCGCCGTCATGCGCGATGCCCACATCGGCGCCGCACTCGGCGACCAGGGCGCGCAGAGGCTCCAGGTGCGTGGAACCGCACTGGACGTTGATATCCGTGCCGCAGTAATCATCGTTGATGACGGTGACGTCGGCGCCCAAGCGGCGCAGCGCCTCGGCGCTGGTCATGCAGGATGCGCCGTGGCCCGTGTCAAGCGCCACCTTCAGGCCCTTGAAGTCGATACCCTGCTTCTCCACGCTCTGCACCGCGTGCTGGATGTACAGCTCGCAAGCGTCCTCGACGGGCACGGCCACGCCCACCTCGTCGCCGTTAGGCAGCTCATCGGCAGCGGCGCCGCCGCGCGCCATGAAGGCCTCGATCTCGTCCTCGACGGAGTCGGGCAGCTTGAAGCCCTGGCCGTCGAAGATCTTGATGCCGTTGTACTCCGGCGGGTTGTGCGAGGCGGAGATGACGATGCCGCCGTCGCAATGCAGCTCGCGGGTGAGCAGGGCGATAGCCGGCGTGGGGATGATGCCAGCCAGCAGCGCCGTGCCGCCCATGGACATGATGCCGGCGGCAACCGCCGACTCCAGCATGTCGCCCGACAGGCGCGTATCCTTGCCGATCAGGATGGTGCGGCCCTTGAAGACCACGGCTGCCTGACCCAGCTGGAAGGCCATCTGGCACGTAAGCTCCTTGTTCGCAACGCCGCGAACCCCATCAGTACCGAAAAGACGTGCCATGTTACTTACCCCTTTTTACATGCTCATCGAATAGACGGATGGCGCCCTGGGGGCGCTCTTCGTCGGTCATGCGGTTGTTCATCTCGGCAGCGAACTCGTCGATGCCGATGCCGTAGCGCTCAAGCACGACGAGAAGATGATACACCACGTCGGCAGCCTCATAACGCAGATGGTCGCAGGCCGCGTCGGCCTTGGCGGCGAACGCATCGGCCATGCCCGCGTGCGAGCCCTCGTGGCCGGCAAGGCCCGCCAGCATCATCTTCGCCGTTTCCACGTCCTTGGCGGCCAAAGCCACCTCGTTGGACTCCTCGACCACCTTCTTCAGCGGCGAGTCGGCGTTGCCCGTGAGCAGGCGGAACGTGTAGCTGCCCTCCCCCGCGTCGCGACGAGCGTGGATGGTTTCCGCCAGCGCCTCGAGCGTGGCGCCAATCTGCGACGCGGGAGCCTGCTCCCCCTCGGGGATGTAAGTTTTTTCGCTCATGAAAAGCCTTTCGAACGTAAGCAGGCGTAGGCGTTGCCGCCGTTCTGCCCGCCGTAACGAAAAAAGGGGCGCGCCGATGCGCGCCCCTTTCAGCTGGCGTTATTCCTCGCCGTTAGCCTGAGCCTCGTTGGACTCTTCCTCGTCCTGACGGCTGGTCAGGCCGAAGCCCAACGCGCCGTTGCCCAGAAGCTCGTCGAGCTCCTCGAGGTTGCGGTGGTAGCTGCGCGGCGGCAGCGCCTCGCCCAGCATGTCCTCGCCTTCGGTGTTGAAGGTGGCCGGCTCGTCGCCGCCGATGAGGATGGTATCATCCGGGCTGAACACCATGTCGAGCAGCTGGCTCATGTCATCGGAGGATGCGCTCAGGTCGTCCTCGATCACATGCAGCAGGTTGTGCTGCTCGAGGCCTTCCTTGAGCTCCTCGATGGCCTTCGCGCCGATGCCCTCGATGCGCAGCAGGTCGTCCTCGGTGTGGCCCACCAGGTCGGCCACGGTCTCGATGCCCGCCTCGCTGAACTTGTTCGCCCAGCGCTGCGACACGCCCAGATCGTCGTAGATGTACAGGCGCGCGTCCTCGTCGGACAGCTGCGGGCCGCGATGACCCAGGGACAGGCCGCTGTAGTAGCTGCCGTAGTTGCCGCCCATGTTGAGGTAGCCCTCGCCATCCAGCGACCAATCCTGGGGCTGGGGCAGCAGGTCCTCGATCTGGCGCAGGTCGTCCGGAGCGTACTCGGGCAGCATGTCGCCCTCGACCGGAGCGGTCGGCTTGCCCTTGTAGGTCAGGCCGACGTCGCGGTAGCGCTTCAGACCCGTGCCAGCCGGAATCGGCTTGCCGATGATGACGTTCTCCTTCAGACCCACCAGGTGGTCGACCTTGCCCTCGATGGCGGCGTCGGTGAGCACCTTCGTGGTCTCCTGGAACGATGCAGCGGACAGGAACGAATCGGTGGCCAGGGAGGCCTTCGTGATGCCCAGCAGCAGCGGCTGGCCCACCGGCGGGTTCTTGCCCTCGGCGATGAGCTCGTTGGCAACGTTCTCGAACTCGAAGCGGTTGACCTGGCGGCCCGGCAGGAAGTCGGAGTCGCCGGCGTCGAGCACGGCCACCTTGCGCAGCATCTGGCGCGCGATGACCTCGATGTGCTTGTCGTTGATGTCAACGCCCTGGGACACGTACACGTCCTGGACCTGAGCCACGATGTAGCGCAGCGTGGTGTTCGGGTCGGTCAGGCGCAGCAGGTCGTGGGGGTTCACGGAACCCTTGGTCAGCTGCTGGCCGATGCGGACCTGGCGGCCGTCCTCCACGCCCGGGAGCATGGTGGCGCGGGCCGACACCACGTACTCGCGGAAGTTGCCTTCCTGGTCGTGGATGGTCAGCGTCTTCGTGTTCTTGTCGGAGCTGATCTGCAGCGTGCCGGAAATCTCCGCCAGCACTGCCTGGCCCTTAGGCTTGCGGGCCTCGAACAGCTCCTGGACGCGCGGCAGGCCGTGCGTGATGTCCTCGCCTGCGACGCCGCCGGCGTGGAACGTACGCATGGTCAGCTGCGTGCCGGGCTCGCCGATGGACTGGGCGGCGATGATGCCGACGGCGGTGCCGATGTTGACCGGACGGCCCGTGGCAAGGTCCCAACCGTAGCACTTCTGGCACACGCCATGCTCGGCATGGCAGGTCATGACCGTGCGGATGGTGACTTCCTCGACGCCCGCGGCCTCCATGGCGGCAAGCTGCTCGATGGAGGTGATGTAGTTGTCGCCCTCCATGACCACGGAGCCGTCGGTGCCCTTGACGTCCTCGAGCAGGCAGCGGCCGATCAGGTTCTCGTCCAGCTCGCCCTTCTCGTTGTGCAGCGGGTACGGGACGCCCACGTTCGTGCCGCAGTCGATCTCATGCACGATGACGTCCTGCGCGACGTCGACCAGACGACGGGTCAGGTAACCCGAGTCGGCAGTACGCAGAGCGGTGTCGGCCATACCCTTACGAGTGCCGTGCGTGGAGACGAAGTACTCCAACACCGACAGGCCCTCGCGGAAGTTCGACTTAACCGGAATGTCGATGGTGCCGCCCTTGGTGTCTGCCATCAGGCCGCGCATGCCGGCCAGCTGGCGGATCTGCTTGATGTTACCTCGAGCGCCGGAGTCGGCCATCATGAAGATGGGGTTGAAGCTGTCGAAGTTGGCGGCCATGGCCTCGCCGACCTCTTCATTGGCATCCGTCCAGATGTCGACGACCTGCTTGTGACGCTCCTCGGGGCTCATCAGGCCCATCTCGTAGTCCTCATCGATGGCAGCGACCTTATCGTCGGCAGCGGCCAGGATGTCGGCCTTCGTCGGCGGCACGGTGGCGTCGTAGACGGACACGGTGATGCCGGCGCGGGTTGCATAGTGGTAACCCGTGGCCTTCAAACCGTCCAGGATCTCCGGCACGTCGGCCAGCGGGTAACGGTTCGTGACGTCCTCGACCAGACGACCGATCTCCTTCTTGTTCATCTGGTAGTTCAAGAAGGGGTAGTCCTCCGGGAAGGAGTCGTTGAAGATGATGCGGCCGATGGTGGTATGGATGCGCTGACCGGCCTTCATGTCCTCGTACTTGCCGAACGCGTTGGCCACGCGGGTGTCCTTGCTCAGGCGCACCTCGATCTTGGCCTGCAGGTCCACGTCGGCGCGGGCGTCATAGGCGTTGCGGGCATCGGCGAAGTCGATGAACGCGCGGCCCTCGCCCGGGAAGCCGTCGCGGGCTGCCGTCAGGTAGTAGGAGCCGATGATCATGTCCTGGGTGGGCACGGTCAGCGGGCGGCCATGAGCCGGGGATTTGATGTTGTTCGCGGACAGCATGAGCACGCGGGCCTCGGCCTGGGCCTCGGCGCCGAGCGGCACATGCACGGCCATCTGGTCGCCATCGAAGTCGGCGTTGAAGGCGGTGCAGGCCAGCGGATGCAGCTTGATGGCCTTGCCCTCGACGAGAACCGGCTCGAAGGCCTGGATGCCCAGACGGTGCAGGGTTGGTGCGCGGTTGAGCAGGACCGGATGGTCCACGATGACCTCTTCCAGCACGTCCCACACGTAGCTGGCGCAACGATCCACGGCGCGCTTGGCGGCCTTGATGTTGGCAGCGTACTCGAGCTCGACCAGGCGCTTCATGACGAAGGGCTTGAACAGCTCCAGGGCCATCTGCTGAGGCAGGCCGCACTGGTGCAGCTTCAGCGACGGGCCGACGACGATTACCGAACGGCCGGAGTAGTCGACGCGCTTGCCGAGCAGGTTCTGGCGGAAGCGGCCCTGCTTGCCCTTGAGCATATCGGACAGCGACTTCAGCGGACGGTTGCCCGGGCCCGTGACGGGACGGCCGCGACGGCCGTTGTCGAACAGGCTGTCCACAGCCTCCTGCAGCATGCGCTTCTCGTTGTTCACGATGATCTCGGGGGCACCGAGGTCGAGCAGGCGCTTCAGGCGGTTATTGCGGTTGATGACGCGACGATACAGGTCGTTGAGGTCGGACGTGGCGAAGCGGCCGCCGTCGAGCTGCACCATGGGGCGCAGGTCGGGCGGGATGACCGGGACGACGTCCAGGATCATATCGGACGGCTTGTTGGTGGACTTCAGGAACGCGTCGACCACCTTCAGGCGCTTGATGGCCTTGGCGCGCTTCTGGCCCTTGCCGTTGGCGATGACGTCGCGCAGCTCCTCGGCCGTGGCCTCGAGATCCATGGCGTCGAGCAGGTCGCGCACGGACTCGGCGCCCATGCCACCGGTGAAGTAGTCACGGTAGTTGGCGCGCATCTCGCGGTACAGGGACTCGTCGGGAACCAGCTGCTTCGGCTCGATCTTCATGAACAGGTCGAAGGCGTCCTGACGCAGAGCCTTGCGCTCGTTGAATTCCTCGTAGATGTCGGCGATCTCCTCTTCCACCTCTTCAGGCGTGAGGCGCTCGTCCTCGTCGATGTCGTCGACGAAGTCGTCGTCCTCGGGGACGTAGTCCACCGACAGCTTGCGGGTCTGCTCGATCAAGCGATCGCGCTCGACGTCCAGCTCTTCCAGATCGGCGGCCAGCTCATCGCGCAGATCTTCGACGTCCTCGTCGCGAGCCTCCTTGTCGACGGAGGTGATGATGGAGCTTGCGAAGTACAGGACCTTCTCCAGCTCCTTCGGCGGGATGTCGAGCAGGTAGCCCAGACGGGACGGGGAGCCCTTGAAGTACCAGATGTGGCTGACGGGGGCCGCCAGCTCGATGTGGCCCATGCGCTCGCGGCGAACCTTGCTGCGCGTCACCTCGACGCCGCAGCGCTCGCACACGATGCCCTTGAAGCGCACGCGCTTGTACTTGCCGCAGGCGCACTCCCAGTCCTTGGTGGGACCGAAGATCTTCTCGCAGAACAGGCCGTCCTTCTCCGGCTTGAGCGTGCGGTAGTTGATGGTCTCGGGCTTCTTCACCTCGCCACGCGACCAGCTGCGGATATCCTCGGCGGAAGCCAGGGAGATGCGCAGGGCGTCGAAATTGTTAACGTCGAATTCCGTCGTCATTTATCGCTCGTCCTCCTTGCCGATCAGGTCGTTGTCGTCTTCTTCTTGCTTCGTATCAGCCATCAGCTCGCCCAGCTCTGCGGCGATGTCGTCGAGAGCGCCGGCTTCCTCGGCCTCGGTCTTGCGCGCATCGTCGGCGATGGCGTTGTACAGGGCCGTATCGGCGTTGTCGCGCTTCACGTCGTCCAGATCGGGGTCATGGGTGACGTCGATGGTCTGATGGTCGTGTCCCTCGAGCTCGACGTTGAGGCACAGCGACTTCATTTCCTTCACCAGAACCTTGAAGGACTCAGGCACCTCGGGAGCCGGCGTGTTCTCGCCCTTGACGATGGCCTCGTAGGACTTCACGCGGCCCGACGTGTCGTCGGACTTCACGGTCAGGATCTCCTGCAGCACGTTGGATGCACCGTACGCGTACAGGGCCCACACCTCCATCTCGCCGAAGCGCTGGCCGCCGAACTGCGCCTTGCCGCCCAGAGGCTGCTGCGTGATCAGGCTGTAAGGGCCGGTCGAGCGGGCGTGGATCTTGTCGTCGACCATGTGACCCAGCTTCAAGATGTAGGTCTGGCCGACGGTGATGGGCTCACGGAACTTCTCGCCCGTGCGGCCGTCGTAGAGCCATGCCTTGCCGGTACGGGACAGCTGCGGGACGAACTCGTCGCGCGCCAGGTCGCCGTACTTCTTGTGGTTCCAGTTGATGAGGTTGCGGTTGGCGGCGTCGATGGCGTCGGAGATCTCCTCCTCGGTGGCGCCGTCGAATACCGGGGTTGCCACGAACTGCGGGCCCTCGACGGGCTCGTCGGAGTTCGGGTCGTCGTTCCAGCCCCACTTCGCGGCCCAGCCCAGGTGGTTCTCAAGCAGCTGGCCGACGTTCATACGGGACGGAACGCCAAGGGGGTTCAGCATGACGTCGATGGGCGTGCCATCGGCCAGGTACGGCATGTCCTCAACCGGCAGCACGCGGGAGATGACGCCCTTGTTACCGTGACGGCCGGAGAGCTTGTCGCCCTGCTGGACCTTACGCTTCTGAGCCACGTAGATGCGAACGAGCTCGTTGACGCCCGGCGCCAGCTCGTCGCCGGCGGCGCGGCTGAAGCGGTGGATGTCGATGACGCGGCCGCCGGAGCCGTGCGGCACCTTCAGGGAGGTGTCGCGGACCTCGCGGGCCTTCTCGCCGAAGATGGCGCGCAGCAGGCGCTCCTCGGCGGTCAGCTCGGTCTCGCCCTTCGGGGTGACCTTGCCCACCAGGACGTCACCCGGGAACACCTCGGCGCCCACGCGGATGATGCCGTCGGCGTCCAGGTCGCCGATCATGTCGTCGGAGATGTTCGGGATCTCGCGGGTGATCTCCTCCGGGCCCAGCTTCGTGTCACGGGCGTCCAGCTCGTACTCGCTGATGTGGATGGAGGTCAGCAGGTCCTCGGATACCACGCGCTCGGACACGATGATTGCGTCCTCGTAGTTGTAGCCTTCCCAGGGCATGTACGCGACCATGAGGTTCTGGCCCAGCGCCAGCTCGCCGCCGTCGCAGGACGGACCGTCTGCCAGCACGTCGCCAGCCGCCACCTCGTCGCCCTTGCGGACGATGGGGCGATGGTTCATGCAGCCGGACTGGTTGGAGCGCTGGAACTTCGGCACCAGGTACTCGTCGTACTCGCCGTCGTTGTTGAGCACGATGATGGTCTGGCCGTCGACGTAGTCGACAACGCCGGGGTTCTGCGCGATGAGGATCTCGCCGGAGTCGACCGCGATGCGGTGCTCCATGCCGGTGCCTACGAGCGGGGCGTGCGGCTTGAGCAGCGGCACAGCCTGACGCTGCATGTTCGAGCCCATGAGGGCGCGGTTTGCGTCGTCGTGCTCGAGGAACGGGATGAGCGACGTTGCGACCGACGTCATCTGACGCGGGGAAACGTCCATGTAGTCGACCTGCTCGGGCAGCACCTCGCCAGGCTCGCCGAACACGCCATCGGCGTCCTTAGTACGGCAGAGAACGCGAGCGGCCTTCACGAAATTGCCGTCCTCGTCGGTGGTGCCGAACTCACGGGTCTCCAGGTTGAACTTCTCGTTGGCCTGGGCAATCGTGTGGTTCTCTTCCTCGTCTGCCGTCAGGTAGTCGATGTCATCGGTCACCTTGCCGTCGACGACGCGACGGTACGGGGTCTCGATGAAGCCGTAGGGGTTGATGCGGCCGAAGGTTGCCAGCGAGCCGATAAGGCCGATGTTCGGGCCTTCAGGCGTCTCGATGGGGCACATGCGGCCGTAGTGGGAGTTGTGGACGTCGCGGACCTCGAAGCCTGCACGCTCACGCGACAGACCGCCCGGGCCCAGTGCGGACAGACGGCGCTTGTGCGTGATGCCTGCGGCAAGGTTGGCCTGGTCCATGAACTGGGACAGCTGGGAGGAGCCGAAGAACTCCTTGATGGCCGCCACGATCGGGCGGATGTTCACGAGCGACTGCGGGGTGATCTCGTCGGGCTCCTGCATGCTCATGCGCTCGCGCACCACGCGCTCCATGCGGGACAGGCCGATGCGGAACTGGTTCTGGATCAGCTCGCCGACCGTGCGGATGCGGCGGTTGCCGAAGTGGTCGATGTCGTCGACCTTGACGCCCTCGGCACCGGCATGCAGGCCGATGATGTACTGCATAGTCTTGGTGATGTCTTCCTCGGTCAGCGTGGAGCAGGTTGCCTCCTCCTGATCGAAGCCGAGCTTCTTATTGATCTTGTAACGGCCCACTTTCGCCAGGTCGTAGCGCTGCGGGTTGAAGAACAGGCCCTCGAGCAGCGTACGGGCGGAGTCGATGGTGGGCGGCTCGCCGGGACGGAAGCGCTTGTACAGCTCGATGAGCGACTCCTCCTTGGTGGTGGCGGGGTCGCGGTCGAGGGTGCGCAGGACCATCTCATCGCTGCCGAGCAGGTCGATGATCTCCTCGCGGGTCTCGGCCAGGCCGAGGGCGCGGACGAGCAGCGTAGCGGGCTGCTTGCGCTTGCGGTCGATGCGCACGGACAGGATGTCGCGCTTGTCGGTCTCGAACTCCAGCCATGCACCGCGGCTGGGGATGACCTTTGCGTTATACAGCGTTTTGTCGGATGCCTTGTCGCGCTCGGAGCCGAAGTACACGCCCGGGGAACGCACGAGCTGGGACACCACGACGCGCTCGGTGCCGTTGATGATGAAGGTGCCGCGGTTGGTCATGAGCGGGAAGTCGCCCATGAACACCTCTTGCTCCTTGATCTCGCCCGTCTCACGGTTGATGTAACGGATCTCGACGTACAGGGGCGCCTGATAGCTGACGTCCTTTTCCTTGCACTCGTCGACGGTGTACTTCGGGTCGCCGAAGCGATGGTCGCCGAACTCGACGCACATGTCCTTCGTATTGTTCTCGATCGGAGCGATGTCCTGAAACGCCTGGTCGAGACCCTCGCTCATGAACCATTTGAAACTATCCGTTTGAATGGCGATGAGGTTGGGCACGTCCATGACGTCAGGAATCTTCGCAAACGAGCGGCGATTGCGATAAAGTACTGTCTGACCAGCATTTTTGTCTTGGGCCACGAGGCTTTTCCTCCTTCAGGTGCATCCGCAAAACTGCGAAAAAGTTGCAATTTGCTAGAATACGGCGAAATGTCAAGCCCGTCAAGGAATTTTTTCACGAGCTGTGGAAATTTGTTGGTTTTCGCCGCTTCACCTGGGGAAACGCTGATATGACTTTTCTCGTGCGGAAGGTATTCTAGCACGGCGGGCGGCGTGGCGGCGGAGAAGATTCCGGCGTTATCGTAAACAACCGCCACCGGGGCCCCATAGGCTGCCGACTGGGGGTACCATGGGTTCCATACCCGATTTCCGGGCATGACAAGAGAGGACCTCCCTACTATGTATATATCCGGCAACGACGCAACCGCGCAACCGCATCAACGCCCGGCGGCCCGCGCCCGCGCAAGCCGCTTCGCCCGTGCCGCCGCCCCGTACCTGGCGGCCTTCGCGATCCCCATCTGCGTGCTGCTGGCCGCCTTCGCCATGCGGGGGATCTACCCGTTCGGCGACGTGTCGGTGATGCTCTACGACATGCCCGTGCAGTACGCCGAGTACTTCGGCTGGCTCATCCAGGTGCTGCACGGCCAGGGCAACCTGCTGTACAGCACCGCCGCCGGGCTGGGCGGCGGCATGTTCAGCCTGTTCACCTACTACCTGTCCAGCCCGTTCAACCTGATCGCGTTCTTCTTCACGCCTGAAACCGTGCCGCAGTTGTTCAGCGTCCTGTACCTGGTGAAGATCCCCGCGTGCGCCGTGGGCTGCCTGGTGCTTTTGCGCGGAAGGCTTCTGGCTGCGGATGCCGAAACCTGGCGCGAGGCACGCGCCGCCGCGGCAAGCGCCCCGGCTAGCCGACAGGCGCTGCTGGTGCTGCTCGCATGTGCCTACGCGCTCACCTCGTACGTGCTGGGATATGCGAGCAACATCATGTGGCTCGACGGCGTGATCATGGCCCCGCTGGCGGCGCTGGGCGTATATCGCCTGGTGCAGCGCCGCGCGTGCGGCGGGCTGTTCGCCGCGTGCGCGTGCGCCATCGTGTTCAACTGGTACACGGGATATATGGTGTGCCTGCTGTGCGCGCTGTGGTTCTTCTACGAGCTGGCGCGCGACCGCAGCCTGCGCGGACGGCGCCTGCGCTGCTGCTGGCGCTTCGCCGCCACCATGGCGCTTGCCGTGGGCGCGGGCATGGTGGTGCTCATCCCCACCGCGCTGGCGCTTCTAGGCGGGAAGGGCACGCACGCGGGGCTGGCCTCGCTTGCGTGCAACACGGGCCTGGCCCGCAACCCGCTTGCGGTGGCCGACCTGTTCTGCATCGGCACCCTGCCCGGCATCACCACGCAGGCGAACCTGCCCGCCCTGACGATTTCGGCGCTGGTGCTGGTCAGCGTCGGCGTGTTCCTGGCGAACGGGGCCGTCGGGCGCCGCGAGCGCATCGCGGGCGCGGCTTTCGCGCTCGTCATGGCCACGAGCCTGGTGTTCACGCCCGTGGCAACCATCTGGAGCGGGTTCGTGCCCGAAAGCTCCTACACCAACCGCAACGGGTTCGCCATCCTGCTGGTCATGACGGTGCTTGCCGCCGAGGGCCTGCTGGCGCTTTCGCGGCTTGACGCGAAGCCGCGACGCCGTTGCGCACTGGTGGGCGGCGGTGCGGCGCTTGTCAGCGTTGCCGGGTCCGCCACGTGGTTGTACGTGGCGAAGGGAAGCCTACCGCAGGCGCCCGAGCTGGTGGCGCTGGAATGCGGGCTGCTGACGGCGTTCACGCTGCTGATCGCGGGCGCGGCCGGGATGCGCGGCGCTGTTGCGAGGCCGAACGACGAGGGCGCGCAACGGGTCGGCAGCAAGGCGGCCCGCACGGCGGATGCCGAGCGGGCGGACGCAGACGCCGTGCGCGACGCCGCCTTCCCCAGCGCGAACCGAGCCGGCTGCCCGCCACACGGAGCCCGACCGATCTTACGCGCCGCGTTGTGCGTTGCGCTAGTCTGCGTGTTCGTCGGCGAGCAGGTGTTCAGCGCGCAGGCGCAGCTTTCGCGATGCCGCTACACGGTCAGCGGCTACACCGACACGCTCACGGAGCTGGAGGGCTTCTACGGCCAGCTTGACGGCGCGGCCGCGGGGAACGGCGCAGATAGCGTCTCCGGCGCCGACGGCGCAGGCGCAAGCGACGCTTCCGGCGCCAACAGCGCAACCGCCGGCAACGCGGACGATGCTTCCGCCTTCGCCCGTGTGGGCAACGCCGCGCCGTATTGGGGCGGCAGCAAGGTCAACGGGCCGGACAACATGGCGCTCGTGTTGGGCGTGAGCACGTTCGACCACTATTCGTCCACGCAGGAATACCGCATCCAGCAGCTGCTGCACGACCTGGGCTATAGCAAGGTCACGCCGTTCGGCACCTATTACATGAGTTCCAACGTCATCGCAGACGCGCTGCTCGGCGTCACCGATATCGTGGACGACCAACCCCCTGCCGCAACCGAGCCCGAAGACGCCGTGCTGAGCGGCACGTGGCGCGCGTACCGCAACGAGCTGGCGCTTCCGCTGGGCTGGGGAACCACGGGCAGCGCCCACATTGACTGGCAAGAGGGGCGCCCGCTTGAGAACCAGGACGCCATGCTCGCCGACGCCGCTGGCAATAACGTGAGCGCGCTTTCCGCCGTCGACATGCAGGAATGCGACGGCGATCAGGATGCGCGCACGTTCACGCTGACCCCATCGGCCGACGGCCCGGTGTACCTGTACACGCCGACGGCGTTCGTGAACGACCTCTATTACGAAGGCGGCGTCGTGTGCGAGGTATGGGCCGACGGCTCGCTCGTGCAAACCATCGGCGGGCGCGGGTCGTGCAACCAGGTGTACCTGGGCTGGGGGCGCGCCGGGCAATCTGTGCAGGTGGCCATCAAGCCGCTGGCCGAACAACCTTACGAACTGCGCTTCGAGGACGGCACCGTGACGAACGTGCAATCCGCGTTCTGGGACGTTCCCGCCGTCGAATTAGTGCAGGCCGGCACCGTGGACCTGCAAATCCTAGAAGATCAGCTGTCGCGCATCGATTCCGCCGGTTTTGCCCTTTCCGCTTACGAGAACGGGCGGATTGCGGCCACGTTCAACGCTGCCCAAGATGAGACGCTCGTGATCAGCCAGCCCTACGAGGACGGTTGGACCGCCACGGTCAACGGCCAGCCGGTCGAAGTACAGGCGGCCTACGACGGGCTGATGGGGATACCGGTGCAAACCGGTGACAACATCGTCGAGCTTCGCTATCTCACGCCCGGGCTTATCCCGGGGGCGGTTGTGGGCATTGCGTCCGTTACGCTGTTCGCCGTATGGCGTATAGCGGCGCGCAGGCGTAGCATGTTGCATGATGGCGAATAATCGAGCGTAGCTCGAGCGCGCACCGATTAGCCCTAAGGCGCTATCGCACGCCCACTTCGCAAGGAAGCGCCGCACCCGACAGGGAGCGCGGCGGCAAAGCTAGATTGGAACGAACACATGAGCGACGCCCTGTACGACCTGACACTGGTGGTCCCCTGCTACAACGAGGCGGACAACATCCCGCTGTTCTACAAAACGGCCACCGAGTGCTTCGAGCAAGCAGGCGTGGGCATCGAGATCGTGTTCGTGAACGACGGCAGCCAAGACGGCACCGCGCAGCTTTTGCGACGCGTGGTGGAATCCGCGCGCGGCAAGCACGCCGTGCAGGCCATCGACTTCTCCCGCAATTTCGGCAAGGAATCGGCGCTGTACGCCGGCATGCAGGCGGCGCGCGGCGACAACATCTGCCTCATCGACGCCGACATGCAGCAAACGCCCCACGACGCGCTGCGCATGTACCACCTGCTCATGGAGAACTCCGACGTCGACTGCGTGGCCGCGTGCCAGGTCGACCGCAAGGAAGGCTTCGTGCTGAAGCTGTTCAAGCGCGCGTTCTACCGCACGTTCAACGGCATGGCCGACGACATCTCCATCCCCGCAAACGTCAGTGATTTCCGCGTGTTCCGCCGCCCCGTGCGCGACGCGCTGCTCGCGCTGCCCGAGCGCGAGCGCTTCAGCAAGGGCCTGTTCGCATGGATCGGCTTCAACACGCTCGAGATCCCCTACGAGGCCGAGCAACGCGCCGCCGGCACCAGCAAATGGTCGTTCAGGAAACTGTTCCGCTACGCCGCCACGGGCATCTTCGGGTTCACCACCTGGCCGCTCAAGATTGCGGTGTGGCTGGGCAGCATCTGCGCCGTCGCGGCGGTGATATACCTGCTGTCTGTGCTGGCCGAGTACCTGTTGTACGGGACGAACGCCCCGGGCTACCCCACGCTGGCATGTCTGATCCTGCTGTTCGGCGGCCTGCAGCTAGCCGTGCTGGGAGTGATCGGCGAATACCTGGGCCGCGACTACATCGAGAACAAGCGCCGTCCCATCTACCTAGCAAAAGAACACCTGGACAGCACGAAGGAATAGCGTGCGGAGGACGCAAACCGCCGAGGACCAAGAAGATCGCGCCGACTCGAAGATGCTCTGACGACAACGGTTGCCATCAGGTTGGCACCACAAATGGGCCGAACGCTCGAAACGGCAGACGCCCAATGCAAAGGGCCTTGCCAGAACCTTACTCGATGATTCGAGCGCGGTTCGGGCAAGGCCCTTTTGTTTTGCGAATTCCCCTGGTCGACATGCTAGGAAAGCCGTCATGCGCCGTCGCGCATATCCCTGGTCAGCAAGCCGGAACCTCCCTATGCGCCGTCACGCATGGCTTTGAGCTTTTCCAGGACGTCCGGTTTAATCCGGTCACCGAGCGTGCGCTTGAGCGCAACCTTCGGCGTTTCGTCGAGGTGCACGTCCTCATAGTACATGCCCACCTCGCGTGAGAACCCGTTTGCCGACATGCGGTCGATGCCGCCGCCGAACACGGTGTCCTGGATGGTGGCGTCGGAGGTGACCACCATGGTTTCGACGTTGCGCACGCGCGCGTCATGAGCCAGCTTCTCGATGACCTTGTCGGCCGAGGTGCCGGCGGGGCTGAACATGATACGCACGCCGCCGATGGTCTCCACCTCGCCGGTGGAGAATTGGTTGTCGCCGCCGTCGAAGACGATGACGGCCTTGTATTCGCGGCCGGCGAAGTTGATGACGTCGTTGATCAAACGCTCTCGCGCCGTGTTGAACGCATCATCGGTATAGTCGGGATGCGCGAACGCCTCTTGATAACGCGACCCCGAACGCAAAACGTTGAAGCCGTCTACGATTAAGAGCCGTTGTCTCTTCTTTGCCTTTGCCATCACGCATCCCTCCTTTCACGTATTGCACATTACAGGTTCGCAAAAAGTCAGTGAGGGGCGCTCTCGTGCCCCAAATTCGGCTGAAGCAAGCGGGCATAGGCTTTGGGCCATGCCGTGCAGCTGAAGTCGAAGGCGGGGTGCGAGAGCGCCCCGCAATGTCGAGCGGTCCGGCTGCTGCTAGGCAGTGTGGATGTTCTGGCGCAGCCACTCGTACATGACGGCGGTTGCAGCCTGCGCCACGTTCAAGCTGGCCACTTCGCCTTCCAGCGGCAGCTTGGCGTACATGTCGCAGTGCTCGAGCACCAGGCGGGACACGCCGTCGTGCTCGTTGCCCAGGACGATGGCGATCTTGCCCTTCAGGTTCGCGTTCCACACCAGATCGTCGGTGTGCTCGGTTGCGGCGCACACCCAGAAGCCCTCCTCCTGCAAGCGGTGGATGCTCTGCACGATGTTGGACACCTGCGCCACGGGCACGTGCGTGATGGCGCCCGCGGAGCTCTTGTACGTGGAAGCCTCGACGCGCGCGCTGCGCTTGTTGGGGATGATCAGGCCCGATGCGCCCACAGCCTCACAGGAGCGGCTGATGGCGCCCAGGTTGCCCGCGTCGGTGAGGTGGTCGCAGATGACCACGAGCGCACGGCCGTCGTGCTCTTCGGCGTAGCTGTTCGCGGCGTCGACCACCTGGCCGATGCCCACGTAGTTGAACGGCGCGGCCTCGGCCATGACGCCCTGATGGCTGCCGCGGGCCGACTTCTGATCAAGCTCGTCGCGCGGCACCTGGATGACCTTCACGCCGTTGCGCTTGGCCTTGCGCATGATATCCTCGATCATGGGGTCGCGCTTCATGTAGTCGCCCATAAGGATACGGCGCATGGGCACGCCGGTACGGAACGCCTCGATGACGGGGCGCTTGCCTTCGATGTAATCAGCCATGTGATGGGGCCTTTCGGTTCTGCAAGATAACGTAGATCGATTGCGCTATTGTACCAGCCGTCGCGCACGCGAGCCTCCCGCAGCGTCAATCGCCGCAAGACCCCCATGCACCGCTTAGCGCATGTTGGCGGGCCAATCGCTGTTCGCGGAATCATTGCCGCCCGAAGCGCCCTTGTGCGCTTCGCCATCACGGTTCGCGCCGCGTGCGATGCGCGCGCCGGCGTGGCGCTGATGCCGCTCGGAGTCGCCACCGTGCAGGAAGACCCCCGACAGCACTTCGCCCGCACGATGCAGCCCGCGGGCGATGCGCGGCGTCAGGTCGGCCTCGGAGGTGGTGCGCCAATCGAAGTACACGCTCCAATAACGTAGCGCCACCACGGCGAACACGCACGCGATGCCCGCAAGCGCCAAGGGGCACCCGAAGCGCGCCAGCACCACGTACACCGCTGCACCGCCAAGCCCTGCGACGGCGTAATAGTTGCTGCGCTGGAACACGCCGGGGACTTCGCCGACGCAAATGTCGCGGATAGCGCCACCGCCGACAGCAGTGATACCGCCCATGATGACCGACAGCACCATGCCCTGCTCGAAGGCCACCGCCTTCGAAGCACCGGCCAGCGCGAACAGGCCCACCGACAACGCGTCGGCCAGGAACACCGTTGCCTCGAGATGCTTGAATATGCCGCGGAAGTAGAACACGAACGCGCAGATGAGGATGCAAGTGACGATAAGATCGGGGTGGGAAGTGAAATACACGCCCGTGCCCTGCATGAGCGTGTCGCGCAGCACGCCGCCACCATAGCCCGTGATCAAGCCGCACACCACTGTGCCGATGATGTCAAGCTTGCGATCGCACGCGAACAGCGCGCCGGTGAGCACGCCGGCAATGACGCTGAAATAGTCGATGCTCCACGGCACCGTGAGCACCGGCGTGTCGGCGAAGACCCCCTGCAGCCAAGCTTCCATGTGAACCCCTTTTCAGCCGCCGATGGCGAAAGCAGGCCGCACGGCCCCGCCGATGTGCGCCCCCGAACGCGCGCATCGACGGAGCACCCCGCAGGAGCCCAAGGACTTCGGCCTTGCACGCCGAGAAGACACCCTGGAGCACGCGAAGCTTTCGGTTCGCACCTTGCGAAGCGCCCATGACGCGCGCCTGCCGCAGGCGCGCGGCCTTTCGCCCGACCGCAGCCCCACGACGCCGACGCAGCGCCGATCACCACCTTATTCCCCCGTCCGGCGCAGGCGCCCTCATTTCGCCCCGCCGAACGTGAAAGCGGGCGCACCAAAGGGGCG
>CAKUJT010000042.1 GCA_934661765.1 uncultured Senegalimassilia sp. | reverse complement strand
AATGATCAGGTTTTGCTGCCACTGACACGCTCCTCTAGTATTGAATGTTTCGATTCCGGATGGTTCTGGAACCTATTAATTCTACCACAACGCGTCTTGGCACCGGGGCTCTCCACGCCCTTTACAGGCCTTCAGATGCCTTCTAAGGCATGATTTTCGCTCTAAAGACCACTTTTGCCGTTTTTTGAGCTTCCCGGCTTTTCGCTTGCCTCCAAGGCTTTCAAAATTGATTCTCTGAGGCGCTTGTCCTCAACGCCTTCGGCTTGCTCGCGCAAACGAGCCGCGGCCTCGGAGCTGATAAGCGGCTGCGAGGTGCGCGAGGCCTGGGCCGCCTGCTGTGCAGCGCGCGCAGCCTCCTCGCGAAACGGGTGGCGGGCCTTCATGTCGAAGCGGGCGGGCTTGATTGAGAACAGGGCCACATGCTCGCCCTGCTCGTTGAGGCGGATCTTGAGCATCTCCTGGCGGGCATCGATGTCCGAACGGATCATGGCATCGTCGCAATACACCACGAGCAGGGTCTTGCCTGCCGGAACGCGCGCCGCCATAGGATCATTGGCCTGTTCAGGCTTCATGATGTACACGCCGTTGGTATGGTCGAGCACGAGCGACGCGGAATCGCGATAGACGGCCTCCACGGCGCACTTCCAACGCACGTGCACCTCCGCGACGCGCTGGGAACGTGCGGCTTGGGCGCCGGCGGCGCCAAGGCTTCGCAGCAATTGCTGCAGCCCGCTGCCAAGATCGGCCATCATTCACCGTCCTTTCGCTCAAGGGGCAAACGCACGACGCGGGCCGCTGCGAGCAGATCCTCGTCGAAATACGCCAGGTTCGCCGTGGTTATAAACGTTTGGATATCCCCCGAGACGAACCTCACCAACGCGCGGCGGCGCTGCTCGTCGAGCTCGCTCATCACATCATCGAGCAACAGCACCGGCTGCTGGCCCAGAAGGTCGCAGATAAGCGTGACTTCCGCCAGCTTGAACGCCAGCACCGCCGAGCGCTGCTGGCCTTGGCTTCCATATACGCCCACCGGACGCCCCTCGACGAAGAACTCGATGCGGTCGGCATGGGGTCCCACCAGCGCGCGATGGCGGGCACGCTCCTGCGCCATCGACCCCGCAAGAGCTGCGGCGAAACGTTCGCGAGCCTCGTCGCGGTCGAGCGTTCCGCCGACGTCGAGCCATTCGCCCTCGGCAAGCCACGACGGCGCATAACGAGCCGACAGCGTTTCCCGATTCCCCACGATCTCGGCGTAATAGCTCGCCATGGACGCCGCCAGCTTGCCGAACAGAGCCGCCCGATAGCACACCAGCTGAGCACCGCAGGTGACCATCAGGTCGTTTAGGCTCTCCAGCAAAAGCGGAGACGCCTCGTCTTTCAGCAGCGAGTTCTTATGACGCAGCACCTTGTCGAAGTCTCGGCGTATCAGGTAATGGTTGCGCGAAAGTTGCGATCCCACGGCGTCGAGCGCGTTGCGGCGGGTGGTGCCCGAACCCTTCGCCAGATTCAGATCGTCAGGGGTGAACGTGACCGAGGGGATGACGCCCTTCAAGTCCGCCGTTCGTTTCTGCTTGCCGTTGAGGGTAAACCGGCGTTTGCCCGCCTCGATCGTCAGACCCAGTTCCAGCAACCTGCTCTCGTCGGCGGCGGTTGCATGCAGGCGCGCAAAATCGGCGCCCTCGCGCACAAGTTGCACTCCAGTGGGATTTCTGAACGACGTTTGCGCCGTAAGCAGCTGAATGCCTTCCACAACGTTGGTCTTGCCGACGGCATTGGGCCCCACCAACACGGTTAAGGGCCCGATGTCGCTCAAGCGGAAATGCTCATAGCTGCGGAAATCATCGAACGAAACGTCTTTGATGCGAAGGCTCATGCAACGCCTTCGTTGTTAGGCGATGCGCACAGGCATGACCAGGTACAGGAAGTTCTCGCCTTCGCCGGCTTTGAAGATACCCGGTTTCATGCCCGACTGGACCTCCAGGAACACGTCGTCGGTGTTCACCGAACCCAAGCCGTCGAGCACGTATGCGTAGTTGAAGGCGATCTCGACGTTCTCGCCCTCGCCCTGGCACGCCAGCGTCTCCTGAGCGCTGCCCACATCCTGGGCGGCGGCGGAAAGCTGCACGGTCTGGCTTTCCACGTCGATGGCGAACTTCACCGGCGAGCTTTGCTGACCCAGAATCGACGTACGCTTCACGCCGGAGACGAGGTGGTTCACGTTGAGGCGAACGCGCGTCGCATAGGAATCGGGCAGCAGCTGACGATAGTTCGGGAAATTGCCCTCGATGCGGCGGTTGATGAACACGGTGTCGTGATAGGTGACCACGATCTGGTTCTCCGCCAAGGCGATGGTCAGCGGGTCGTCCGTACGCGTCAGGGAAGCAAGCTCCTGCAGGAACGAGCCGGAGATAACGGCCTGGAAGCCCTCGGCCGAGGGCTCGCCAAGCTGGGCCTCGGTGATGGCAAGGCGATAGGAGTCGGTTGCCACCATCTTCAGCGTCTCGCCCTCGAACGTGATGAGCACGCCAGTGAGGATGGCGCGGCTCTCGTCCTTGGATACCACGCGCGCCACGCGCTTGACCATGGACGAGAATTGAGAGAACGGGATGGAGATAGCCTGCTGCGTATCGACATGGGGGAACCCGGGGAAGTCCTCGGCATCCAGCGTCTTGATGGAGAACGAAGAAGCGTCGCACGTGATGACGGCGGAATCCTCGCCCGTTTCAACATGCACGGCGGCGTCGGGCAGGTTCTTCACGATATCGAAGAACAGCTTGCCGGGGAATACCGAGCGGCCCTCCTCTTCCACCAAGGCGGGGATGGTGAATTGAATGGACAGCTCCAAGTCGGTTGCCTGCAGCGTCAGGTTGTCGTTATGGGCATCAAGGTAGATACCCGAAAGAATGGGCAGCGTGGAACGGGTGGCAATGCCCTTGAGCACAACGGCGAGCGCATCCTGCAGTTCCGATTGGTTGATGCTGAATTTCACTGGCTCCTCTTTCCTTTTACGTAAGACGTTGCTCCATGATAGATGGTTCATGCAACGTTGTTATTTATCTTCAATGCTTTTCTTTTAATAATAGGTTTTTGAATAGTAGTAATAATAAGCGCTGTGGAAATGTTGAGAACTCGCAAAACCCCATGTCATTCTTGGAAAGTAATTCAACTTCAAATGTGGGTTGCCTGCTCCTTCCATCCACCGCGATTATTGACTACATTATCTTTCCCCTTGAGTTCGATGGTTTTCGCCATGTTTTACGATGTTTATCCCCATGTTTTCCCGAATCCTTTAAAGTGCCTGGTCAACCTGGTTGTTTCACGTGAAACATTGCGTTTTTCCCAATGGTGTTGCGTTATAGTTCGCGAATGATCTGCCTGAGCGCTTCCATCTCTTCGCGGGCTACGCGGTTCTCCTTCATCTTCGCCTCGATGTTGCCTACCGAATACATGATGGTCGAGTGGTCCCTGTTGAACTTCTTCCCGATGTCCCCGTAGGGGATGTCGAGCAGCTGTCGGCACAGGTAGATGGCGGTTTGGCGTGCGTGGGCGATGTTGCGCGTCCTCTTTTTTCCCACGATGTCGGTGTGGCTGACCTTGAAGAAGTCCTCCGTCACCTTCAGGATGTCGTCTGCGGTGAGCCTTTTGCTGGGGCCGCCTGAGAAGTGGTTCTCCAGCAGTTTGCGCACGTCGGCCACGGTGATATCCGAGCCTTCCCCGCACTTCATCTTGACGATGACGTTGGTCACCGCGCTTTTCAGCTCTCGGATGTTCGACCCTGAGCTCTCGGCGATGCATATCTGCACGTCTTCGGGCATGTTGATGGGCCCGGATTGCTCCATATCCTCGTATTCGCGGATGAAGCTTTTGACGATGCTCAGCTTGGTCTCGATCTCGGGCGGCTGGATGTCGAACGTGCCGCCGGAGTTGAAGCGCGTCTTGTAGCGTTCGTCTATGTCGATGTTCTTCGGCGCGCGGTCGGCGGAGAGCACGACCTGCTTGCCTTGGCTTGTCAGCTTGTTGAATATCTGGAACATGATGTCGAGCGTCTGCTTTTTGCCCTGCAGTTGCTGGACGTCGTCGACAAGGAGGACGTCGGCTTCCTCGTAGTACATCTTGAAGTTCTTGAAGCTGGACTTCTCCGTGTCGTGCGCTGCAGATGCGTCCATGTAGTCCTCGAGCAGCTCGTTCGAGTCTTTGTAGACGACCTGCAGGTTGGGCATGTTGCTGTTGATGTAGTTCTGTATGGCCCGAAGCAGATGCGTCTTGCCTAGGCCCGACCTACCGTAGATGAACAACGGGTTCAGATGCGGCTTGCCCGGGGTTTCGGCAACGGAGACGGCCATGGAATACGCCATGCGGTTCGAGTCGCCGATGACGAAGTTCTCGAACGTGAGCGTCGAGGTGACGGAGTTGTTCGGCGCAGGTTGACCGGCCTCGCCGCTATCGGCCGGGATGGCCTGCGGGGCAGGGTTTTCCGGGCTGGGAGCGACGGGTGCCGGGGCGGCTTGCTGCTCCGGTGCGCTTGCGGGGGCGGCAACGGGGGCAGCGGTGGCTTGCTGTTCCGTTGCGGTAGCCGGTGCTGCAGCCGTGAAGGGCGCTGGGGTTGCCGGCTGGCCGGGGTTGGGCTGCGCTGTCATTTGGACCGGCATCGCGGTCGGCGCTTCGGCTGCCTGCATCGTCGCTGTTGCAGGGGCTGCTTGCTGTGCGGCGACGGGATCGGCTGCTGCCGTAACGGTGGTTTGCGCTGTCGTTTGCGGTGCGGGCGCGGGGGCTGCGATCGGAGTCGCGGCCGGCGCTGCGGCGGGGCTGGGCGCGGCTGCCGGAGCGGGTGCCGCCGGCGCTGCCGCGGGAGCCTGCGATTCGTCGATGCCGATGAGCACGTCGAAAGGCACCCCGCGAATCTCTTCGAGGGCGCGCTTGATGCAGTCGATGTAATGGCGCTCGATGAAGTTCTTGATGAATTCCGTATTGGCGGTCAGCATCATGAACCCGTCGCTTGCGGCTTGGGGGAATAGCTGGCTGAACAGCGCATCTACCTGAGGGCCTATGATCCCCTCATAGCTTTTGACGCGGCTGCATACCTCCGCCCATAGCTGATTGATTTCTTCCGTGTTCATAAGCAGGCCTTCGATCAGGCGCGTTCAGGCGTGTTCGCCTTGCGCGGTTTCGGTTCGTTGAAAACTGATTGCCGCCGTGTTTTACAGCAGCTGCGCAACCTGGATGCCCAGGTTCGTGAGCATGCGCTTCTTGCCGGACATCTTCAGAAGGCCGATACCTTCCAGCTTTTTCAGCGTGTTGTGTACGCTTGATTGCGCTGCTCCGGTCAGCTTGACCACGTCCGATACGCCCAGCACCCCTTCTTTCAGGTAGATGACGAGGAAGTCCTTTTCGCGCTGGGACAGGGACGCGATGATCGGCTGCGCGTCCACCGGCGCGGGCTGGATCTGCGGTTGCTGCTGCAGTTGCTGGCCGTAGGGGTAGCCCATCGGTTGCTGGATGGGTGCTTGCATGTAGCCCTGCTGAGCAGCCGGCGCATATCCGGGCTGCGCGAACTGCTGAGGGGCTGCGTATGCCATCTGCGGAGCCTGCTGATATGCCTGCATAGGCGGCTGCGCCGCAAACCCCGGTGCGTATTGAGCCGAAGGCTGAGCGTATGCGGGCTGGGCATTGTATGCGGGCTCGTGATCCTCCTCGGCGATTCGATAGCGCGGCGCCGCGGGCTCGGGATGCTCCGCGTCCTCGTCTTCCTCGACATGGTCGATCTCCAGTTCCTTGGGAAGCTGAGGATTGCTGCCGTTAGCGCTGATGGTGACTACCGACCCGGTGCCGAGGTTGTCCTCGATGCTGATGGTTCCGTGGGTGAAGTCGAGGTATTCCTTCACGATGGGGAGGCCCGATCCCACGCCGCGGATGTAGCTTTTCATGGGCTCGATGGCGGAGGTGAATCCGGGCAGTTGCGCACGGTCTTTGCAGGCGATGCCCGGTCCCTGGTCCGCGAAACGGATGGTGCAGCCGTGATCGAGGATGGATACCGTGGCTTCCTGGAATCGTGCGTGTATGAAGTTCTCCGAAACCTCGCGGATAACCGTATAGGGAATGGTGCCGCCTGCCGCCTGCGATTGCTGGTATACGTTCGTTGCCAGGCTTTCGATGAATTCGCCGGTGGGAGCGGGCTGGATTTCGGTGACGCGCGGCGCGCTTAGCAAGTTGTCGTATAGGGCGATGCGTGCAACCGAATTCACGTGAGTGAAGTCGAAGCCCTCGTCGTCGTTGTTTTCAGGTGATTCCTGATGCTGTTCTTGCTCGCTCATCTGCGCTTTTACCGCTTTCCACATTCGTCGTTTTCCAAAGTTTTACACATTTTCGGGAAAAATCCTTGAAAAGTGTACCTTCTTTTCCCATCGAATTCCATTCAACTGGGCAAATTCCGGAATCGAATGTGGAAAAATCACTATTAGGTGAAAGTTTTTCACAGCGATGAACTCACTGTTTCCTACGTTTTCCACTTTCTATTCAAAGATTGTTGAAAACTGGAATGAAAACTCGAATAAGTGTGAAAAACAGAGATGCAAAGGTTTTCCGCATTGTTGAAATTCCAGGTTGTTCCGAGGCGTTTCCGCGACATTTTCTCGACTGAAGGCAAGGGTTTGGCGGAAGAGTCGGAAAGTCCCAGGTCAGTTGTGCATTCTGCCGAAAAGTAATGCGATTGCACTGTAGAGAACGGCAAAATGCCTGTTCAGGGGCGTGTTGAAAACTATGCAACTGCTTAAATGCCTGGTCCAGCGCTTGTTTTGTCGAAGCCTTTAAGTGCTTTGAGATTGTGCTATTCGATGTTTTTCCACAGCGTCTTTCGAATGAATTCCAAGTTTTCAACGTTTTCCACAATCGTTGGAATCGGCTGCTGGGGAGAATTCATTTTTTTTCAGCCGTTGGTCGCGGGTTTCGGGGCGCATTTCCTTCTTTTCGGCGGCAGCGATCGGTTATGAAGGTTCGTTCTTGTTGAATTTCGTTTCATTGCTCAATCTGGTTTTCCACTTCCGCCCTTCTGCCATTTGAATCTGGCGTTGCCGAGGTGCTTGGTGGGCGTTTTTCGCGTATAGTTTTCCCTTGGGTTGCCGAAAACGGATTGAGATCGCTTCGCGTGCGGTCTCCCCTAGGCTGCCGGAAACGCTTCCGCTGGATGCGGGAATCGATATCTCCAATCGGTGCCGAAGATATTTCCGTTTTTTCTCATGCAGGTGCGTTCGAACCGTTGAAAAGACGTTCCCACTAGATGTTGCGACCCACGTTTTCGATCCCCCAATGAATTGTTGAAAGCGACGTTTTCCAGTGCACTGGCAATGTTGTGGAAAACTTCGTGTTTTCGCAGGTGGGCTTTCATAATGTGGGTATCTTGTGCATCGGTTGGCATATATAGGTAAAAACCTTTTGACAGTCGGGCTGTTCCGGTTATACTCAACAAGTTGCTCTAAACCATGAAAGGGAAACGATATGAAGCGCACCTATCAACCTAACACTCGTAAGCGTGCCAAGTGCCACGGCTTCCGTGCCCGCATGGCAACCAAGGGCGGCCGCAAGGTTCTGGCTGCTCGCCGTGCTAAGGGTCGTAAGCGTCTCTGCGTGTAAAGAGTATTCGATTGGAGACTATCAAGTCCAAAGCGGACATCTCCGATCTGTTCTCTAGCGGAAAGCGCCTGCGTACACCGTACCTTACGCTCATAGTGTTACCAGCGAAGCAGCACGGCCTTCACGGTCGTGTTGCTTTTATTGCAGGAAAAAAATCCGGTAACGCTGTATGGCGTAATAGCGCAAAACGTCGAATGAGAGCTGTTTGCCATGAGTTGGGCGGCCCCTTCCCGAATCTCGATGTGATATTTCTCGCGAAGTCGGGTATTTGCCGCGCTAAGTATAGTAAAGTGCTCGAAACATGCGACGAAGCGCTGAAACGCGCTGGAATTCGGTAGGGTCTGATTGGAATGAAGAAAGGTTTCGGAAGCATACCGTGCAAGGTGGCTATGTTTCTCATTACCTTTTATAGGGCGGCGATTTCGCCTATGTTCCCGTCGTGCTGCCGTTTTACCCCGACGTGCTCGGAATACGGGCTCATCGCGTTTCAACGTTACGGTTTCGCAAAGGGCTTAAGGCTGACGGTAAAACGTATTCTACGGTGTCGACCTGGAGGGCCGCACGGCTACGATCCCGTTCCGTAAGGGCGGGGCTTCAGCCGGCGGCTTTTTGTCGGTTAAAGGAAGGAAAACCATAGTATGTGGGAAGTATTCAAGAACTGGATATTCGACATCATCCAATTCTTCTTTGGCTTCTGCCAAGACTGGGGCTTGGCCATCATCATCGTGACCATCATCTTCCGTGTGCTTATCTCCCCGTTGATGCATAAGCAGACGAAGTCTTCTTATCAGATGCAGAAGGTTCAGCCTCTGATGCAGGAGATTCAGACGAAGTACGCCAACGACCCGCAGCGCATGCAGGAGGAGATGCAGAAGCTGTACGCTGACGCCAAGTTCAACCCCTTGGCCGGCTGCCTCCCCATGCTCCTGCAGATGCCTATCTTCATCGCCCTGTTCCAGGTGCTGCGTGAGATGCCGAACTATCTGGGTTCCGATGAGGGCTACCAGTTCTTCAACCTGGTTCCCAACCTGGTTATGACGCCGTCCGGTGCGGTTGCCGGTGGCTTCGGCACGTTCCTTCCGTACCTTATCCTCATGATCGTGTTCGCTGGCGCTACGTTCCTGCCCATGATCTTGATGCAGATGGGGCAGAAGGATAACCCGCAGCGCAACCAGACCATGATCATGGCTGGCGTCATGAGCTTGTTCATGCTGTGGATCAGCTGGAGCTCCCCCGCTGGCGTTCTTCTGTTCTGGGGCGTTTCCTCCATCATCGGCGTGTGCCAGCAGCAGATCTCCATGCGCCTCATGAAGAAGCGCGATGCGGAGAAGGAGGAAACCATCGAGGTGAAGCCGATCGAGGTCGACGTTACCCGCAAGGCTAAGAAGCCGCGTCCGAAGAAGAAGGACACCTCCAAAAAGCACGCTTAATCGATTTTGCGTAATGGTGCGCGGTGTTTCACGTGAAACACCGCGCACTGTGGTTTTTAGTTCTAAGGAGCTGCAAATGGCAGAAGAAGAGAACGTGGAATTGACCGCAGAAGAGGCTCAAGACGCCCAGGTCGAACAAGACGGCATAAGCGACGAGGATCTTGATCGCATCGCGGATACCGCCATCGCAACCATCCAGGACATCCTGAAGCACTTCGATGTCGGCGAGGTCACCATCGACGAGTACGAAGGCGATGAGGGCGAGCTTATCCTCGATATCACCGGTGACGACCTGGCTGTTCTCATTGGCCGCCATGGTAAGACCCTTGATGCATTGCAGTTCCTGGTGTCTGCCATTACCGTTCGTACTATGGGCTTCCGCTACCCCGTCATCGTCGATGTTGAGGGTTATAAGAATCGTCAGCGAGAGAAGCTCGAGTCCATTGCTCGTAATGCTGCCGCAAAGGCTGCCAAGCAGCATCGCAGCGTGAAGCTTCGCCCCATGACTCCGTATGAGCGCCGCATCGTGCATATTGCGCTTCGCGACGACGAGCGCGTCGAGACGGCATCTGAGGGAGAGGGCTCCGCGCGCCACGTTGTGGTTGTCCCGCTTTAGGCAGTCGCTTCTATTCGGCTTTTGGCTGATATCTCAAGAACCTATCAGGCCGCATCTTCGGATGCGGCCTCTTTGTTTTTCAAGGGGTTTATATCCTTGGAGTCCAATATGCTGCGTGAAGGGCTAAAGTATGTTTCACGTGAAACAACAGGACAGAAGGAACGGTTCATGCACGAGGACTTGCTCAAGCGACATTTGGAGTTGGTTATCGAAGCCAACAAGACCACGAACATCACGCGCATCTCTTCTTGGGAAGATGGCATGGTGCTCCATGTGCAGGATTCCCTGCTTGGCCTTGATGCTTTGAATGCGTGCCCTGAGGGCCGCTATGCTGATATCGGAACGGGCGCGGGCTATCCTGGTATTCCGCTTGCCATCGAAACCGGTAGGCCTACCCTGCTGGTCGATTCCGTTCAGAAGAAGGTTCAGATCCTTGATGGCTTCATTGAGGAGCTCGGCCTTTCCAACGTTTCCACGTACGCTGGCCGTATCGAAGATCTCGGTCGCGAGCAGGCTGGGCAATTTGCTGCGATTAGTGCCCGAGCGTTGTCGAAGCTGTCCGTTTTGCTGGAGCTCTCTTCCCCGTTGTTGAAGATGGGTGGCCGCCTCATCTGCTTCAAAGCCCTTGTTGAGCAAGATGAGCTTGATCACGCCCGCGTCGTCGGCAAGCAGGTTGGAATGGAACTGGTCGACGATCAGACCTACGAGCTTGATGATTACTCTCGCCGGATTCTGTGCTACGAGAAGGTTGCTAAGCCGAAGCTGAAGCTGCCTCGCAGAACCGGTTTGGCTCAGAAAAAGCCGCTGTAGCGATATAAGCCGCTCCCGATATTGTAGGGGCGGCTTTTTTCTTATCGAGGTTTCGTTGATTTCCGTTCAAAAGTCCCCATTGTGGGTTGGGGTTTTATGCGCGTGAAACGAAACACGGTATACTAGCGTCTGAAACCATGAAAGGGGGTTCCTGTGGGATTTTTCGACGGCCTCAGGAAAGATAAAAAGCAAGCTGAGCCGGTTCAGCAGGAACAACGCGTACAGGAAGATACCGTTGAGGATGAGATAGCCATCGAGCACATCGAAGTGGTCGAGCGCGACCCTCAGAGCTCGACTGAGTCTGAGCCGCAGCCTGTTGAATCTCGCCCCGAGATCGAGCCTACGCCTATTCGCTCCTACCGCGATAAGAAGCCGGTGAAGCATGTGGTTGGTCAGACGAAGATCATGGCGATCATCAACCAGAAGGGCGGCGTAGGCAAGTCCACTACCGCAATCAACCTTTCCGCCGCGCTTGGTGAGATGGGTAAGCAGGTGCTTCTTGTCGATCTTGATCCTCAGGGTAATTCCTCGAGCGGTCTAGGTGTTGAGAAGAGCCAGGTGCAGAATTGCATCTATGACGTGTTGCTCAACGATGTTCCCGTCGAAGAAGTTATCATCCCCGATGTGTGCGAGGGCTTGGACCTGGTTCCGGCGACCATCAACCTTGCCGGTGCTGAGGTCGAGCTGGTTTCCGAGATGGCACGCGAGAATCGCCTTAAGGATGCCATCGGAGCCCTTCGCGGTAAATATGATTACGTTTTCATCGACTGCCCCCCTTCCCTGGGTCTGTTGACGGTTAACGCCCTAGTTGCCGCCGATAAGCTGCTTATCCCCATCCAATGCGAGTTCTATGCATTGGAAGGTGTGACAAAACTCCTTGATTCAATGAAACGTGTCAAAACTCGCCTGAATCCCACGTTGGATATCTACGGCGTGCTTATGACTATGTACGACGGCCGAACCACGCTGTCCCGCCAAGTGGTCGAGGAAGTGCGCAGCTATTTCGGGCGATTGGTGTTCGAAACGCTGATTCCCCGTACCGTAAAGCTTTCCGAGGCTCCTAGCTTCGGTCAACCGATAACCCTGTACGACCCTTCGGGCAAAGGTGCCCAGTCGTACATGAGTCTTGCTAAGGAAGTGATTGCCCGTGGCTAGGAATGGTCGTGGTGGTCTTGGTCGTGGTCTGAATTCGTTGCTGGGCGGTGCCTATGAGGAGGCTATTCCTCAGGAAGAGCCGCAACGTGTGCGCGTGGATGCCGAGCAGCCGCAGCAGTCTCAACCGAAGCCTCAGCCTGAGCGAGAAGTGATCCGCGAGACCGTTCCCGCGCAAAAATCGCCTGAGCCTCGGACGGCCCGCGAAGCCGTTCCCTCCTCTTCCTATGAAGAGCAGGAGCCGGAGTCTATCGTCGATAACGGTGTCGAGGTCACTATCAAGGGAGTTGCCCAGCGCGCTGCGCGTCCTGCTGTTCAGGAAGTGGTTGAGCGCACGGTAGCGTCTTCTGCTGCTGCGCAAAACGCCGATGATGCGCAATCTCGCGAAGTGAATGAAGTGGATATCAACGCGATCGCCCCTAACCCTGATCAGCCTCGTACGAATTTCAAGCGCGAGGAGCTGGAGGAGCTTTCCGCTTCTATCCAAAAAGACGGGCTTTTGCAGCCGATTTTGGTGCGTCCGCTTGAGGATGGCACGTATCAGATCATCGCCGGCGAGCGTCGTTGGCAGGCATCGAAGCTGGCCGGTTTGCAGCAAGTGCCTATCCGAGTTAAAGAAGCTAGCGACGATAAGGCTTTGGAGCTTGCGCTTATCGAGAACATCCAGCGTTCTGATCTTAATCCCATTGAGGAAGCGTACGGCTATCGCCGCATGATGGAACGCTTGAACATGACGCAGGCCGAGGTTGCTCAGGCGATGTCGAAGGGTCGTTCCACGGTTGCGAATGCCTTGCGTTTGCTGGAGCTTCCCGAGGAAGCCCAGCAGTTGCTGTTCGAGGAGAAGATCACCGCCGGTCATGCACGAGCTATTCTTTCCATCCCTACGAAAGAAGGGCGCGAGCGCCTGACGCGTAAGCTGGTTGAGGAAAAGCTGTCCGTTCGCGAAGCCGAGGCTTTGGCTCGCTTGTTCTCTGGTAAGAAAAATGAGAATGCTAAGCCGAAGACTCCTGTGCCGAAGGAATACCGAAAGGTTGCCCGTACGCTTAAGGATGTTCTGGATACGCCGGTTAAGGTGAAATCCGTCAACGGTAAGAACAAGATTGAAATCGAGTTCAAGGATGAAGACGATCTTGAGCGTTTGTTCAAGGGCATTCTTGCTTCGAACCTCGCATAAAGAGTTTCGACTTCCGAGCAAAACAAACGAGCCGACGTTTTCATCGTCGGCTCGTTTTTTGTTTAGCGGATGGTAATGCGTTGCATTGTCAGTGATTATTGCCGTCCATTCGTGAACGTGTTCTTCAGTTGTCCGCAGGCGCCGGCGATATCTGATCCCCTGGAATCTCTCAACGTAGTTTCGATTCCGTGACGGCCTGTTTCCGTAATCCATTTTTCGATAGTCTTGGTAGAGCTTGGCTTGTAAGGGGATTCCGGAATCGAATTGATGGGAATCAGGTTGATATGGCAAAGCAGGCCTTTGCAGAAGTCTAGCAGCGCCGTCAGGTCCGCATCGGTGTCGTTAACGCCGTCAATCATGATGTATTCGAATGTGACGCGACGATTTGTTTTCTCGATATAACGCAGCAGGCTTTGCTTGAGTTTTGGAAGAGGGAAGCCGCTGGTTTTTGGCATCAGCTCAAGGCGTGCATCCTGTCGTGCTGCGTGAAGGGAGACGGCAAGTGTGAACTGCTCGGGCTCTTCCGCGAATCGGTCGATTCCAGGAATGATGCCGCACGTGGAGACGCAGATATGACGCGCTCCGATACCCAAGCCTTTTTCATCATTGATGATGCGCAGCGCGTTTAACACGTTGTCGTAGTTCAGCAGCGGTTCGCCCTGCCCCATGCCAACGACATTGGTCACGCGACGCCCCATAAGACGCTGCACTGTGATGATCTGATCAACGATCTCGCCTGCGGTCAAATTGCGCGTAAGGCCTTCTTTTCCCGTCGCGCAAAACGCACACGCCATAGGGCAGCCAGCTTGCGTGGAGAAGCAGACCGTAAGACGGTCACCGTTGCGCGATGGGATGGCAACGGTCTCAACGCATACGCCGTCGTGGTATTCCAAGAGCAGCTTGTGGGTGCCGTCGCTGGAAACAGCTTCCTCAAGCACGCTGGGCACGTATAGCGGATATTCCTCGGAAAGCTGGGCTCGAAGCTTGGCGGGCAGGTTGGTCATGTCGTCGTAGCTTTGAGCGCCTTTGCTGTAGAGCCACTCGTAAAGTTGCTTTGCGCGAAAGGATGGTTGACCGAGCTCCTTCATAAGGGAAGCCAGGTCGCTTTGGGTGAAGTTTTTGATTGGTGTATTCATGCGGGTCATTATACCTGTTTCACGTGAAACATCAGCGCTTACCTTGCATGCTGCGAAGCCCGTGTGCGGGTTTTGCTATACTGCAGCAATACGATCTCTAAAGGAGAAAGAAGGAGTCATGTCTTCAAGTATCGATCCTCGTTCTTGTCATGTCGCTCTTTTGTGCGGCGGCAAAAGCAACGAGCGTGAAATTTCCTTGGCATCCGGTAAGGGTGCTCGCGAAGCTTTGGAGACGGCGGGTTTTTCCGTCACGGATATCGATCCGGCGAACAAGGAAGATCTGAAGCGTTTGATCGAGGAGCCGTTCGATGTGGCGTTCCTTTGCCTGCATGGTAAATATGGCGAAGATGGCACGGTACAGGGTTTGCTCGATATTGTCGGCATCCCTTATACATGCTCCGGCGTTTGGTCAAGCGCGCTTGCCATGGATAAGGTGAAGGCAAAGGTCTTCTACGAGCGTGAGGGTATTCCCACTCCCCCGTCCCTGACGGTTAACAAGGGCGACAAGGTTGATATCCAGCAGGTCATCTCGTCTATGGGCGAGAAGGTTGTTGTGAAGCCCGGTACCGAGGGTAGCGCTATCGGTGTGTTCATCGTAGAAGGTGCGGAAGCTATCGAAGACGCTTTGCAGAAAGCGCTCGATATCGATGATGAGGTGCTTATCGAGCGTTATATCAAGGGCCGCGAATTCACTGTCGCTGTTCTGGGAAATCATGAACCGAAGGCCATGCCCGTTATCGAGATCGTTCCCAAGAGCGATTTCTACGACTTTGAGTCGAAGTATGCCGTGGGCGGCTCTCAGCATATCTGCCCTGCGCGCATCCCCGACGATGTGACGAAGGTTATGCAGCGCGAGGCGGAGAACGCTCACAAGGCGCTCTCGTGCAGCGGTACCTCTCGCACCGACTTCATCCTGGAAGATAATGGTGATTGCTGGGCTTTGGAGACGAACACCATTCCCGGTATGACGGCAACGTCCCTTCTTCCTGATGCCGCTCGTGCTGCAGGCATGACCTTCCCCGAGCTGTGCACCAAGCTTATCGAGCTTGCTTTGGAAGAGCCTGTGCGATAAACGGGTTTGCGGAACGAGTTTGTTTGGCAATCGGTTGAAACGATCGTCTTTCTACGGATAGGCGACGAAAAACAATTCAGCACACCCTTGATAAATGGATGCCGTTGAATAAAGAATACGTGGCAAACAGAGGGGGCTGATCTTGGAAGTGTTCCGGGATCAGCCCCCTCTTACTGTAGCTTGACGTCTTGCGGTGTCCAAACGGGTTGCATAGCGTTGAAGTTGATTTCTGGAATAACGCCTTATTCACGGAACAAACGATCATGTTATCCACTGATTCGGAGGTTGAACGCGATGCAGGGAGTCGAGATCGAATAGTCTTGAAACAAAACTTTATGTCGTCCTGTGACAGGATGAACTCCGTAGTGTTGAGCAAACACCTGGAACTTCCTTTAAGAAAGCCATTTGCTAACAAGCTTAGCGAAGGGTGCGGCTAGAACAGCCCGCAGCTTTTCAGTCCGAACACCGCCAGCGTGACCAATGCGAGCAGGATCAGCCAGCTGGCCAAAAAGCACCCTCTGTTCCCTTCCCTGCTTTTTTGGACCATCAGGTCGGTGAAGCCGCGGGATTTCTTGAGGATGGCGGTATGGCTGTCGCCCTTGGGCATATCAGCTCGCTGCGAAGGCTGCCAGGTTCCGTGGGAATCAAGAATCGATTGCACACCCTGATTCTTGATGTCGATGCGCGGGCGTATACCCTGCGAAAGCGATTTCATGGTCGTGCGCATGAAGGTATCGAAATCCGATTGATACACCTTGTCGTAGCAGAAGAGCGCGACTTCGCCCCAGTAGAAACCAGGTTCCGGCTGATCGGTGAAGGCGACGAACGATAAGACGGCATGCATTTCCCAGCTTTTAGCAGCAAGCAAGTTGAGCTTGTGGGACGTTTGCTCATCAAGGTAGCCGAGGATATCGCCGTAATCGTTCACGACCCATGCGCGCGTTTTGCCTTCCAGGGGCTTGAATTCGATTTTGAAAACGTCGCCGATGATGCAATTCGACCCAAGCAGAATCGCCGCATCTTTCTTGGAAGTGGTGTCAAAGCGGGCATATGCGCCGAAATAGCAATCAGGCAGCATGGAATCTCCTATCTGAAATGAAGTGAAAAAAGCGTAACACAAACGAAGAAGCGGAATAGCCGGCATCCATCGATGCCGGCTGACTTACAATAAGAAGGTTACAAAGTGATAGAAGCAAACATGGAAGCATCCATGTGGGAGATAAGGAATATGCCGTGCGTGGTGATTTGCTCGCGTATATTAGTGATGGAACCCCTCAGGCGATCATCGATCGCTATGCATCGCTTGCTGATGCTTCGAAAGAAAGCGATTACGGTGAGCTTGACCGCGATATCGTCGTTATAGACACCGAGACAACCGGCTTCTCGTTCAATCACGATGAGTTGACGCAGATTGCGGCCGCCCGCATGGATAAGGGCGAGATTGTCGATTGGTTCGTAACGTTCGTAAACCCTGGAAAGCCTATTCCGGAAGATGTTGCGCATCTGACCAATATTCACGATGAGGATGTTGCCGACGCTCCTTCTCCGGAAGAAGCGCTTGCGCAGCTTGCCGAGTTCGTCGGCGGGTCGAAGCTTGTGGCTCATAATGCCGCCTTCGATCGCACCTTCACCACGCGGCATCCAAGCGGCTATCCTTTGCTGGAAAACACCTGGCTTGACTCCTTGGATCTTGCTCGCATTGCTCTCCCCCGCCTGAAATCTCATCGACTTATCGACTTGGTTCGCACCTTCGGGGCACCGGTTTCCACGCATCGCGCAGATGATGACGTTGCGGCTACATGCGCCGTGTTCCGTATTTTACTGGCTGCGGTGGATGCCATGCCGAAGCCCCTTGTGGCTAAAATCGCATCCCTTGCAACGCCTGAGCAGTGGGAAACCCAGGTTGTGTTCCAGTACTTCGCCGACCATTCTGGTGATACTGCTGACATAGCGTCCGATGAAGCTGCCTTGGCCGAAGACGCTGCGCGCGACATTGTTTCACGTGAAACAAACGAGGGTCAGCTCTCATGGGCGACGAGCCAGCTTGATCTGTTCTCGCTGCAATCCATTCGCCGTGATCGCCTTCGCAAGATCGAGAACAGGCCGAAGGTTGATGCGGATGCGATTGCTTCCGATCCTATGCGCAGCATGGAGTATCCCACTGCCGAGGAGATTGCCAAGGCCTTCAGCCAAGAGGGTCTTGTGGGCAACCTGTATAAGAATTACGAGCCGCGCGCCGAGCAGCAAGATATGAGCACTTCGGTACGTGATGCGTTCGCTTCTGGGGATAATCTTGTAGTCGAAGCCGGAACCGGCGTAGGCAAATCCATGGCGTATCTGGTTCCCTTGGCTCTCACCGCGCAGAGGAACGGCATCACCGTTGGCGTGGCAACCAAAACGAATGCTTTGCTCGATCAGCTGGTATTCAAAGAGGTTCCCGCGCTTGCGAAGGCATTGCGCGCATCTGATCCCGATGCAAAGCCTTTGACGTGCGCGCCGCTGAAGGGCTTCTCCCACTACCCGTGCCTTCGTAAGATTCGCAGCGTAGTGGATGACGGCGCTGCAATGAAGGAGATTCAGGGCAAAGAGCTGTCGCAAGCCCCTGCGATGGCGGCGCTGCTTTCGTTTATCGAGCAAACAGAATACGACGATATCGACGGTTTGAAGCTTGACTATCGCTTGCTGCCGCGAAAGGTGATCACGACGAGCAGCCAGGAATGCCTGCGCCGCAAGTGCCCGTTCTTCGGTAACCTGTGCTTCGTCCACGGGGCGCGCAAGCGTGCCGAAGCTGCTGACATCCTGGTTACCAATCATAGCCTGCTGTTCTGCGACATGGCCGCCGATGGCGGCTTGCTGCCGCCGGTTCGCTATTGGGCGGTCGATGAGGCCCATGGTGCCGAAAGCGAGGCGCGCCGTGCTTTCTCCATCGAGCTTGAGGCTGAGAATATCCTCCGAGAGGCTCGCCGAGTAGCGGCAGATGATGCTCGTAGGAACGTGTTCTCCCGCGCGGAACGCCGTGTGGTCCTGAACGGCGCGAAAGAGGAAAGCGAAACGCTGTTCTATGCGCTCACGCAAGAAGGCAAGAGTGCGGGCGAGGCGTATCGTCAGACCGCCGAAGCCTTCTGTGCCAGCCTGAAGGGTCTGCTGTTCTTCGATACGAACCGGCATGGGCGCGGCTACGAGATCGTTGAGCTGTGGGTGAACAGCGACATCCGTAGTTCCGCCACGTTCGGCGATATCGTGGACAAGGGCGTCGCAATGAGGGAATCTGCTGAGAAGCTGATTGCGGCTTGCCAGAACCTGGTGGCGTATCTTGAGGAAATCGAGAACGCAGCCGCGATACAACGCGAGATAGCCGCGATGGCCATTGACTTGAAGGAACAGGTCAATGCGGTACAGGTGATTCTTGAGGATCCCAACGAGAGCTACGCGTATGCTGCAACGCTATGCCGGAAGAAGGACCGCGTCGGTGAAAAACTGCAAGGCATGCCCGTTAACGTCGGCGGAAAGCTGAACGATACGCTCTACGCATCCACGCATTCGGTGGTGTTCGCATCGGCAACGTTGTCCGTCAACGGGAGCTTCGATGGCTTTACGAATGCAATGGGCTTGGGTCAAGGAGAGTTCTCGCCGGTCAAAACCTGCCAGCTTGATTCGAGCTACGACTTCGACAAGAACATGACGGTGTACGTTGTAGCCGATATGCCCGAGCCAAATGAGCCTAGCTATATGGCCACCCTGCAAAAGTTCCTTGTTGAGGCGCATAAAGCGCAGCAGGGTTCGATGCTCACGCTGTTCACGAACCGTCGCGAGATGGAGCGTTGCTTCGACTACGTTCAGCCTGAACTGAAAAGTGATGATTTGCGCTTGGTGTGCCAGAAGTGGGGCGTGTCGGTGAAGGGCCTGCGCGATGACTTCCTTGCTGACGAGCACTTGTCGCTGTTCGCGCTGAAAAGCTTCTGGGAAGGGTTCGATGCCCCAGGTGCAACGCTGAAAGGCGTCGTCATCCCGAAGCTCCCCTTCATGAAGCCGACTGACCCGCTCTCTTGCGAGCGTGCGGAACGCGATGACCAAGCTTGGCGACATTATGTGCTGCCTGCGGCGGTGCTTGAAGTGAAGCAGGCGGCTGGTCGATTGATCCGTCGCGCCGATGACACTGGAGCGCTCATCCTCGCGGATCATAGGTTGGTTTCGAAGAGCTATGGGAAGGTGTTCCTGAATTCCTTGCCAAGCAGCAACATCAAGGTGTTGCCCGCTGCTCAGATCGTTGCTGAATTGGCGGCAACGAACCGAGGCTGAACCTGGCGGCATATATGAGAAGACGAGACGATAAAATCGCCCGAGCAGCTCATATCAAAGAGAGGACGCACGGAACGTCCAACGAGATATCGTTCAGCGTCCTCGATGCTGCTAAATATAAGGAAACAACTCAGCGATTCAGCCTGAGAGATTTGCTTGCCGATCGCAGGGATGCGGATGCTCAGAGTGTTTCACGTGAAACAGGCGAACATGTTTCACGTGAAACATCCGATCATAAGGCGTCGGCCGGTTCGCATGCTGCCGAAATCAGTGCTCGCAGGCGGCGAAGCGGAGTCTGGTTTAAACAGAAGCACGCTAAGCAGGCAACCCAAAGCAAGAAGGGTCTCCACGCATCAGGCTATAGCGAAGAAGCTTCCTCTCAGGCGCCAGCTGTTATCAAGCGCATGTCTATCGAGCAAGAGATAGCGCGAAGAAAAGCACGCCGACGCAAAGGAAGGATTGCTGCGATATCCGTGGTGGCAGCTGCTTCGTTGGCAATCGTGTCCATTGGCGTGTGGGGGTGGCATTGTCAGGTCACTGAGCAGCAAGGATACGAATCCGAGCTTATGGAAGCGCTGAGACTGGTTTCCGAAGCTGATGAGACCATCTTGCAAATAGACGCGATAGTGGACGACCCCTTTGCGGAGGAAAGCGAAGGGAAGAGGCAAGATGTTCTATCCTCCGTCGAGCAAACCAAGCAGTTGCTGATCGATGCCGATGGGAAGGCCCGCAACGTTTCGGAGAAACTCTCGGATCCTTCCGTTCGCGAAGTAGCCAATCAGACGGTGATATCGATAACGGCGCGCCAAGGCATGATAACGCAAGGCATGCAGCTGGTTGAGATGTCGGAAGATGCCGAGCAGGCGGCGAAGGAATGCGATGCTGCGTGGCAGGTGGTGTTGGATGCGGATGCTCAGGTTCGCGAGGCGACGAAATTGGCCGGACGGAACGAAGTCGACGCTTCGAAGGAGCGTACCTTGAAAGCGAAGGAAACGTTTTCCGAGAGCCTGAATCAGCTCAAGGCGCTTCAAGCGGATTACCCAACGGCTGATGTTTCACCGCTGATCGAGTATGTGGAAACGCGAATGGCTGCGATGGATTTGGCGGTGCAATCCGATGAGGCTCTCGCTGCGAAAAACAAGGATGAGGCCATTGCGCGAAATGATGCGTATAACGCTGCCGAAGAGGAGGCGGCGACGATGGCTGCCGCCTTGCCAAGCGACCCGAAGCAATTGGTAAAAGATGCGTATTTCGCAACATGGGCAGAGGTTATCAGAAACTATGCCGGACAGCGCGCGGCCGCCGGTACCAGTGATGCAGTTATACGTGATTATTTGGGCGCGCAAGGCAAATAGCGTATACTGCAACCCGTATATGCCTTGCT
>CAKUJT010000041.1 GCA_934661765.1 uncultured Senegalimassilia sp. | reverse complement strand
TCGCTCGATGAGCGCCTCCACCTCGCGGCGCGCTCGCCGGAAGTCGACCTCCTAGCGCACCACCAGCACGTCGCAGCGGAGGGTGCGCACCAGATGGGCGCTCACCGAGCCCGTCAGGGCGTATCCCAGCTTGCTTAAACCGCGCGATCCGCAAACCACCGTGTCGGGGTCCCAGGGGAGGATGAGCCTGCTTGTGAGCGTCTGCTTCACCGGGCCTGCGGCTACGCATACCTCCACCGAGGGGATACGCTCGGACGCGTTTGCCAGCGCCAGGACATCGGCCAGGTCCGTGCACAGACGCCTGCGCACCGAATCGGATAGCGCCGCATGGTTCGCGATGCTCGCGTCGGTCGGCAGGGCGTCCACGATGTGCCCAAGCCGCAGGGCGGCGCCCTCATCGTGGGCGATGCGGACCGCCCGCTGCGCCACAAGGCGCATCGTCTTGTCTTCACCGAGCGCGGCGAAGACGCGTTTGCGAGATCTCTCCATGTCGTTTCCTTTCATCTTCCGCCGCCGTGTCAAACCGGTTGCGATGCAACTCGCGGGGCCGCCCGAGGTTCGCTGGGTTTTGCGTTTCCGTTTGGCCCGAGGGCTCGGCCGCCTTTCCCCTCATTCGCTTACCTATTCTTTGTACGCCCCCTGCTCATCGGGCGAAACACACCTCATGGGCGTTTTTCGGGGAGAGCGGGCGCGGTGTGCGGGCTGCAAGATGCAAGGGGTATAATCCCTAGCAGGACATCCGCTTTCCGCAAGGGGCGGGAACACTCACGTTAAACGGCGCCGTCGGCGCCGTGCATAGGGAAAGGTGCATGGAGCAGCATGGATATCGCGCAGGAATCGTTGCGTTTGCATGAGCAGTGGCAGGGCAAGCTGGAAACGGCCCCGAAGATGAGGATCGAAACGCGCGAGGATCTGGCGCTGGCCTACACCCCCGGCGTCGCCGAGCCGTGCCGCAAGATCGCCGAGAATCCCTCCGATGCGTACAAGTACACCATGAAGGCCAACACCGTGGCCGTCGTCTCCGACGGCTCGGCCGTGCTCGGCCTGGGCAACATCGGCCCGGCTGCGGCCATGCCCGTCATGGAGGGCAAGTGCGCGCTGTTCAAGACCTTCGGCGGCGTGAACGCCGTCCCGCTGTGCCTTGACACGCAGGACGTCGACGAGATCGTCGAGACCGTCAAGCGCCTCGCCCCCAGCTTCGGTGGCATCAACCTCGAGGACATCTCCGCGCCGCGCTGCTTCGAGATCGAGCGCCGTCTGATCGACGAGCTCGACATCCCCGTGTTCCACGACGACCAGCACGGCACCGCCATCGTGGTGCTTTCCGGCGTCATCAACGCGCTTCGTCTGACGGGCAAGCAGAAGGAAGCGTGCCGTGTGGTGGTCAACGGCGCCGGTTCGGCGGGCATTGCCATCGCCAAGCTGCTGCTCAACTACGGTTTCAGGAACCTTATCCTGTGCGACAAGTGCGGCATCATCAACTCGCGCTCCGAGGGCATCAACGAGGCCCAGCGCGCCATGCTCGCCACCACCAACCTTAACGATGAGGAAGGCACGCTTGCCGACGCCATGCGCGGCGCCGACATCTTCGTGGGCGTTTCCGCCCCGGGCATCGTGTCCGCTGAGATGGTGAAGTCCATGAACTCCGATGCCATTCTGTTCGCCATGGCCAACCCCACGCCCGAGATCTTCCCCGACGTCGCCCGCGCCGCCGGCGCTCGCGTGGTGGGCACTGGCCGCTCGGACTTCCCGAACCAGATCAACAACGTGGTGGCGTTCCCCGGCATCTTCAAGGGCGCCCTGGAGTCGCGCGCCACGCGCATCACGAAGCAGATGAAGCTGGCCGCCGCCGAGGCGCTCGCCGCGCTCGTCTCAGACGATGAGCTGTGCGAGGACTTCATCATGCCCGAGCCGTTCGACCCGCGCGCCGTGGAAGCCGTGGCTGCCGCCGTGGCCGGCGCCGTGCAGGGATAGCAACGTGGCCGATATCCGCAACACGGGCATCGTGAGCGAGGTGCCGATGGTGCGCGAGGGCCGTCCGGCTTCGGGCGCCCCGGTGCACCCGGCTGCTCCCGCGCAAGCCGCCGATCAGGGGCTTTCCGCAGAGCAGGCGCCCGAGCGCGGCGTGTTCGTCACGTTTGAGGGCGGCGATGGCGCCGGCAAGACCACCCATATCCGCTTTCTGGCCAACGCCCTTTCCGCCATGGGTCGCGAGGTCGTGTGCCTTCGCGAACCCGGCGGCACCGAGGTGGGCGAGCAGCTGCGCGGCGTGGTGTTGAATCCGGCGAACTCCAATATGTGCGATGCTTCCGAGCTGCTCGTCTTCGAGGCGGCCCGTGCGCAGCTGGTCAGCCAGGTCATAGCCCCGGCGCTCGAGCGTGGGGCCGTGGTCCTGTGCGACCGCTTCACCGATTCCACCGTGGCCTATCAAGGCTACGGGCGCGGGCTCGACCGTGCCTTCGTGGAAGCGGCCAATGCGTTCGCGTGCCAGGGCATCGTGCCCGATCGCACCATCTTGCTGGTGGCGGCAAGCGCTGCCGAGGGCCTCGAGCGCGCCACGCGTCGCGCCGGCGCCGATCGCATGGAACGCGCCGGCGAAGACTTCCACGCCCGCGTGAACGCGGCGTTTTTGGAGATCGCGGAAAAGAACCCGCGGCGGGTGCGCCTGGTGCGCTCGAACGGGCGCAAATCGCATACGGCCGTGCAGGTGTTCGCCCAGCTGGCGGACCTGTTCCCGTGGATGGGCGATTTCGTGCGCGCCAACGAGGCCTACTTCGAGCGCCTTGACGTGCATCGCACCCATGAGGGCCGCGTGGATTACCGTGAGGATTCCGCATCGGCGCCTCGCGCGGAGCGTTCGGGCAAGGAGCAGCAGTAGCGCTTATGGCAGACGCATTCGAGAACATCTTGGGCCAGCCTCAGGTGCGCGAGTTCCTTCGCGCCACTGTGGCATCGGGGCGCGTCAGCCACGCGTACCTGTTCTGCGGGCCGGCCGGCTCGAACAAGACGCTTGCGGCGCTCGCCTTCGCCCAGGGCATCCTGTGCCCGAAAGGCCCCAAGGGCCCTCGCGGCGGCAACTGCGGCGCATGTGATACTTGTGGGCGCATCATGCGCAAGAAGCATCCGGATGTGCGCATGTTCGAGCCTGAGGGCGCTGCCGGCTACTTGGTCGAGCAGGTGCGCGGCATCGTGGCCGACACCGCCTTGGCGCCCATCCAGGCAGATCGCAAGGTCTACATCCTCGATCGCGTGGACCTGCTGGGCGTGCAGGCGGCCAACGCGTTCCTGAAAACGCTCGAGGAGCCGCCCGCCGACGTGGTGCTCATTCTGCTCGCGCGCACGCGCGAAAGCGTGCTGCCCACCATCGTCTCGCGCTGTCAGGTGGTTCCGTTCCGCACCATCCCGGTCTCGGAGGCTGCGGGCATCGTGGTGCAGAACTCGGGCGCAAGCCCCGAGCAGGCGCGCGTGGCGCTGCAAGCCTGCGATGGCTCCATCACCCGCGCGGTGGAGTTCCTGAAGTCCAACGAGCGCCTTCAGTTCCGCGCCCGGGTGCTCGAGGTGCTGGCGTGCCTGCGCCGCGCCGACGACTGGGATGTCATCGGGTTCGCCGCCGATTTGGTGGTGCGCGTGAAGCTTCCGCTCGACACCGTGCGCGCCGAGCAGGAGGCCGAGCTTGCCGAGAACGCCGACTTCCTGGCGAAGTCGGCCATCCGCCAGATCGAGGCGCGCAACAAGCGTCAGCTTACGGCTAAGACCGCCGAGTCGCTGCGCCAGCTCACCGGCATCACCCGCTCGTGGCTGCGAGACATCATGGTCCAAGCCGCGGGTGCGTCCGATCAAGTGGTCAACGCCGACGTCAGGCCCTCCATCGAGGAAGCCGCGGCGCGTACCGATGCCGCGCGCGCCGCCGCGGCCATCGCGGCCGTGCGCCGCTGCGACGTCGCCATCTCTTATAATGTATCTCCCGAGACGTGCATCGACGCGATGCTGCTCGAGGTTCGCGACATACTGTACGGCCGTGCGCTGCCCAATGCGGCGCCGCGGGCGTATACCAGATAGAAAGAAGGAGCGCCATGGTCCGCATAGCGCCTGTCAACCTGCCCTACAACCCCAAAACGCTGTGGTTCGATGCGGGCGAGCTGGAACTGCACGCCGGATGCGACGTCGTGGTCCAAACCGCCCGGGGAACCGAGTTCGGCCATATGGGCGAGCCTGCGTTCGAGGCAACGCCCGACCAGGTCAAGAAGCTGAAAACCCCTCTGAAGCCCGTCTTGCGCGTGGCCGATGACGAAGATCGCGCCAAGCAGGTCGAGCTTGAGGCCCGCGCCGCCGAGGCGCTTCCCGTGTTCAAGGAGCTTGCCGCGAAGGCCTCCGAGGAGATGCGCCCGGTTTCGGTGGAGTACCTGTTCGACGGCGACAAGGCCGTGTTCTACTTCGAATCCGAGAACCGCGTCGACTTCCGCGAGCTGGTGCGCACGCTGTCATCGCGTTTGCATGTGCGCGTCGACATGCGCCAGATCGGCGTTCGCGATGAAGCGCGCATGGTGGGCGGCTTGGGCCACTGCGGCCAGGAGCTGTGCTGCAAGCGCTTGGGCGGCGAGTTCTGTCCCGTGTCCATCCGCATGGCCAAGGAGCAGGATCTGTCGCTGAACCCGCAGAAGATCTCGGGCGTATGCGGCAGGCTCATGTGCTGCCTTCGTTACGAATACGACGCCTACAAGGACTTCAAAAGCCGTGCGCCGAAGAAGAACGCCCAGGTGGAAACGCCCGATGGTGTGGCGAAGGTAGTGGATCTGGACGTCCCGCGCGAAGTGGTGTCGCTGCGCATAGAGGGCGAGAAGCCCGTGCGCGTCCCGCTTGCCGACTTCGATGCGCCCGAGGAAGGCACACGTCCGAAGTGCGTGGGATGCGAGGCTTGGGAGCGTGCTTTAAGCGAGCAGCCCGGCGATGCTTTCGGCGCCGCCGCCGCGCTGGCGACCCCGCAGCTGTCGGGCAAGGACAAGCTGGCCGATCGCGCCAGCGTGCGTCACGTCCCGGGCGGCAAGAAAGCCGACGGCGCTGGCGAGGCCAAACCCGGCCGCTCCAGCAGGCGCGGCCGCGGCAAGGGCGAGCGCGCCGAGCAGAAGGCCGCCGAAGCGCAGCCTGCGCGCAAGCCGCGTCGCCGCCGCTCCACCAAGGTGTCGGGCGGCGCCGCGCAGGTGGGGGAGAATCAGGCTCCGCGCACCGATTCCGCCCAGGCCGCAAACGCGTCGCCTGCCGGCAAGCAATCCGGTCAGGGCGGCAAGCAGCCCAAGGAAGGCCAGGCCAAGCGTCGCGGCATGCAGCCGAGCAAGCGCCGTGGCCAGGGCGGCAAGGATGCCAAGCAGCAGCCCAACCAGGGCGGCAAGCAATCCGGATCCGCCCAGCAGGCGGGCAAGCGCAGCCAGGGCCCCAAGGGCGGCGCCGACGCGCAGCGCGGCGGTAAGCCCGACAACCAGGGTCCCAAGCCCCGCGTGCGTCCCGGCCAGAAGTCGTCTGGCTTGGCTCAGGCTCCCCGTCCCGACCAGGGCGGCCAGCGCAAGCAGCGCGAAGGCGGCCAAGAAGGCCAGGCTCCCGGCCAGCATCGTCGCGCCCGCCGTCGCAGCCATAAAGCCGCAGGCGCCGGCGAGGGCCAGGGCGCCCCGCAGGGCAACTAGCAGCATCATGCGCCCCCGCTTGGGTAAGAAGCGGGGGCGCCTTCGTCAGGAGGTAACAACGTGCACGGGGAAAACGGTCACGAGCTGCTCACCGATCTGTATCAGCTGACCATGGCGCAAGGCTATTGGGAAACGGGGCAGGGTGCCACGCAGGCGTGCTTCCACGCGTATTTCCGCGACTATCCCTTCCGCGGCGGCTATGCCATCGCTTGCGGCATGGACCAGCTCGCCGAACTCATCGATGGGTTCTCGTTCAGCGCCGAGGACGTGGAGTACTTGGGAAGCCTTGATGCGCCGGGCGGGGGAAGGCTGTTCAAGCCGGCGTTTTTGGAGTACCTGCGCACGTTCTCGCTGCGCGTGGACGTCGATGCCGTGCCCGAGGGCGCCGTGGTGTTCCCTCATGAGCCGATTGTGCGCGTGATGGGCCCCATCATGGACTGCCAGCTCATCGAAACGGCGCTTCTGAACTGCGTGAACTTCGAAACGCTCATCGCCACCAAGGCCGCTCGCGTGTGCTTGGCGGCCCATGGGCTGCCCGTTGCCGAGTTCGGCCTGCGCCGCGCCCAGGGCGCCGGTGGCGGCATGTGGGCAAGCCGCGCCGCCGTGGTGGGCGGCTGCGCGTCCACGTCCAACGTGCTTGCAGGCAAAACCTACGGTCTGCCGGTGTCGGGCACGCATGCGCACTCGTGGGTGATGTCGTTTCCCAGCGAGCTGGAGGCGTTTCGCGCCTACGCGCGCGAGTTCCCGCGTAACTGCGTGCTGCTCGTGGACACCTACGACGTGGAGCAGGGCATCCGCAACGCCATCACCGTGGGCCTTGAGATGCGCGCTCGGGGCGAGCGCCTGGCGGGCATCCGCATCGACTCGGGCGACCTGGCCTGGTTGGCGAAGATGGCGCGCCGCATGCTCGATGAGGCCGGCTTGGACGATTGCGGCATCGTGCTGTCCAACGACCTGGACGAATACACCATCCAGTCCATCTTGGACGAAGGCGCTCCCGTGAGCAGCTGGGGCGTGGGCACCAAGCTCGCTTGCGCGTTCGACCAGCCCACGCTCGGCGGCGTATATAAGCTTTCGGCGACGCGCGCCCCGGGGCAGACCGAGTGGGTCGACCGTCTGAAGATCAGCGAGTCGGCGGCGAAGCTGACGGTGCCGGGCGTGCTCGATGTGCGCCGCTACTATAACGACGATGGGACCATCGCCGGCGATATGGTGTTCGATGTGAACGCCGGCGTGGACGAGGGCCAGGTCATCGTGGATCCGCTCGATTCCATGCGCCGCAAGAAGCTTGCGGGCAAGCGGTTTTCCACGATGCTCGAGCCTCTGGCCCGCAACGGGCAAGTGGTGCTCGACGCAAGCGGCCGCAGCGCCATGGAGGCGCAACGGCGTTGCCGTGAAGGCTTGGCTTGCTTGGATGAAAGCCAGAAGCGCATGCTCAACCCCCATACCTATCCGGTGGGCCTGGAGTATGGTCTTTGTGAGCGCCGCCGCGCGCTTGTTGGCAAGCTTCGCGGTATCGCGTAGGGTTGAACGTAATGTACGCGCGCTTAAGCCGCGCTTCCGATTGGGGGATTCATGATCAGGATCATCACCGATTCCGTGTCTTCGATCACGCAGGAGATGGCCGCCCAACTTGATATCCAGGTGGTCACGCTGTACGTGAACCGCAATGGCAGGGAATACGAGGACGCAACCATGGACCTGGATGCGTTCTATGCCGATATCTACGACATGGTGGATGATATCCCCACGTCAAGCCAGCCTTCACAGCAACTGCTGGAAGAGGTGTTCGAGGATGCCGCCCGCGCCGGCGACCAGGTGTGCGGCATTTTCATTTCCACGGGGCTTTCGGGCGCCTATGATGGCGCCTTGCGCGCCATCCGCGCGGTGGCCGCGCGCAACATCGGCTTCAAGTGGGAGCTTATCGACTCTCAGTCGTGCGGATTCGACGAGGCCTTCCCCGTGCTCGAGGCCGTGGCGGCGCGCGATGCGGGCGAAGATCTGCGCGGCGTGGCGCAGGCGGCCCTCGACGCCATCGAGCGCACCCGCTTCCTGTTCACGCCGGAAAGCCTGACGTTTCTGCAGAAAGGCGGGCGTATCGGCGGCGCGGCGGCGCTTTTGGGCAACCTCATCCAGCTGGCACCGGTGCTCGCCGTGCGCGACGGCTCCCCCGTCACCTATGCCAAGGTGCGCACGCGCAAAAAGGCGCTGGACAAGATCGTGGCCGCCATGAAGGCCGACATCGAGGAGCACGGCCTGCGCGATGTGGTGGTGCACTATATCGGCGACAAGGCCCCGGCGGTGAAATGGGCGCACGAGGTCATCGAGCCCATGCTCGGCCGCAAGGTCAGCGTGCTGCCGGTAAGCCCGGTGGTGGGGCTGCACGTGGGCCCGGCCGTCGGCGTCGCCTATGAATGCGCGCATGCCATATCGGGCAAGTTGACCGGGCCGAAGGCGGCCTTGACCTGCGCTTCCTAGGCGCGAAGCGAAAACCCGCCCACCGCCTGCGGGCGCGGGCGTTCCAACGAAAGGAGATGCATGGAAGCCCAGCCGAAATGTAATCTGATCATCGACTCCTGCTGCGACCTCCCCTTCGAGGTGATCGACCGTCCCGGCGTGCAGCTGCTGGAGTTTCCCTATATCGACGAAAAGGGCGAGCATAGCGACGATCTGTATCGCACCGTCACGCCGCATGAGTTCTACGAGGGCATGCGCGCAGGTTCGCAGCCGTCCACGGCGCAGGTGCCCGTGACGGTGTTCCATGATGTGTTCTCGAAGGCTATCGAAAGCGGCGTTCCCACCGTGTACCTGAGCTTCACCAGCGGTCTTTCCGGCAGCTTCAACACGGCGGTAATGATGCGCGACCAGCTGATCGCCGAGCATCCCGAGGCCGAGCTGTACGTGGTCGACACCTATCTGGCGTCGGTCGCCGAGGCTCTTCTGGTCTACGAGGCGCTCAACCAGCGCGACAACGGCATGACGGCGCGCGAGCTGGCCGCATGGGCCGAGGAGGCGCGCTACTTCGTGGACGCCGAGTTCATGGTCGACGATCTGGAATCGCTGCGCCGCGGCGGCCGCATCCCCAGCACCGTTGCCTACGCGGGCGCGAAGCTCGACGTGAAGCCGCTGCTCAACATCAGCATCGAGGGCAAGCTTGCGCTGACGGGCGTGGCGCGCGGACGCAAGAAGGGCATCAGGCAGCTGGCCGAGTACTGCTCGAAGCGCATGACCGATCAGATGCCGGGCCGTTGCGTGGTCATCGGCAACGCCGATTGCCCCAAAGACGCGGCGCGTCTGAAGGAGCTGCTGGCGAAAGAGGACGACAACCTGCTGTTTTTGGAAAGCAGCATCGGGCCGGTCATCGGCAGCCACGTGGGGCCGGGCATGTTGGCCGTGGTGTTTTGGGGAGGCGACAAGCGTGAGGAGCTTTCAGTGGCCGATCGCATCGCCCGCAAGATCAAGAAAGAGGGTTAAGCCATGACGAAGGCTTTCGTGTTCGCTGGAAACGAGACGGTGGGGAATATGGTGGCCGATCGCCTGTGCGGCGCGGGCTGGCAGCGCGTGGGCGATGCGGGCGCGGCGGATGCCGTCATCACCTACTTCACCACGCAAACCGCGCTCGAGGACGCATACTTCGGCGATAACGGCATCGTGCAGGGCGCTCGAAAGGGTACCCAGATCATCGATCTGTCGTGCACCACGCCCACCTTCGCCCGTGAGCTCAACGCCATGGCCTGCGTCGCCGACCTGGTCGCCGTCGAGGCGCCGCTTGTGGTCACCGACGTGGCCGTGCCCGACGCATTCGCGGCGCGCGAGAACCTGGGCTGCTTCGTGGGCGGCGAAGAGGACTGCGTCGAGGCAGCGCGCGAGGTGCTCGACCTGCTGGTTGCCCACGTGACCGACGCCGGCGGCCCGGGCTCGGCCCAGCTTGCCCGCGCCGCGTACAGCCTGCAGGCGGCGGCGCAGTTGGTCGCCGCCGTGGAGGCCGATGCGCTGTACCACGCGGTGCGCACGTCCTCCGACATGGGCGAGATCGCCGGCATGCGCGCCGGCGCGATCACGCCGGCCGGCGATGCGCTGCTGGCCGCCGTCACCGACGGCCGCTTCGACGGCACCTACACGGTGGAGATGCTCATGGGCGAGCTGACCGCGGCCCTGACCACCGCCGACGATGCAGACCTTATCCTGCCGCAGGCCGAGGCCGTCCAGCGCTTGCTGGAGCTTCTGGCCATCATCGGCGGTTCGGACAAGGCTCCCTCGGCGTTGTCGCTGGTCTACCGCGAGGAGGATGCATGTGCGAAGGAGGGCCTGGATTGGACCCGCGCTGAGCAAACGTACGGCGATCATGATCACGACCATGATGAGGATGCCGATTGGGGCGACGATTTCGGCGATGCCGGCATCATGGACGATGATGGCATGACGGGCGCCTATCCCGGTTTTAACTAGGCGCCTTGCCCGTAAAGGGCGATCGAAGGATGAATGAGGGCCCGCAAGGCGGCGGCCCGGCTGCTTGGAAGGGCGCAGTTGCTGATGCGTGCTGCCCGTTGCATGCCGGGTTGTGCATTGCGGGCCCTTTCTGGCGGTAAGGGCGATTGCGCATTTGCTTGATTTTGGTGGATGCCGTAGCTGTGCGCCGCAGAGTCGGGTTGCGCGATGCGGGCCCGTTTCGTCGGCTGGGCGGCTGAGCCGTCGTTTGGCGGGGCGGCGCTACGTCGCAGCAGGCAGTGGCGCGTGCGAGCGGTTTCGACGCGCAATCGCGTAGAGAAGCGGGGAAGGGTCTGCTATGGAGTTCGAAGAATCGTTGGCTTGCTGCCGGCTGTGCCCGCGGGCGTGCGGCATCGACCGCGCCGCGGGCGAGCGCGGCGTGTGCGGGGCGCAAGGGGAGCTGGTGGTGGCTCGCGCGGCGCTGCATATGTGGGAAGAGCCGCCTATCAGCGGTTCCCGCGGCAGCGGCACCGTGTTCTTCTCGAACTGCCCGCTCCGATGCGTGTACTGCCAGAACCAGGTGATCGCCGATGGGCGCGCTGGCGTGCCCGTTACGGTGGATGACGTGGCGGATATGTGCCTTGACCTGCAGCAGCAGGGGGCGCTGAACGTCAATTTCGTCACGCCGACGCACTATTCGCCGCATATCCGCGCCGCGGTCGCCCGCGCCCGTGCGCGCGGCTTGGCGCTGCCCGTGGTATGGAACACCTCGGGGTACGAGACGGTGCAGGCCGTGCGGGACAACGTCGGCACGGTGGACGTGTACCTGACCGATTTCAAGTACTGTTCGAGCAGCCTTGCCCGCCGTTACTCCGCGGCGCCCGATTATCCCGAAGTGGCTCTGGCAGCCCTTGAGGAGATGGTGCGTTGCGTGGGCGCCCCCGATGGCGATGAAGTGGATGGGCAGCCGCGCCTCACGCGCGGGGTGGTGGTGCGCCACCTGATGCTGCCCGGCGCCTTGGAGGATTCCAAGCGCGTGGTGCGCACGATATGGGAGCGCTTCGGAAACGACGTGCTGCTGTCGCTGATGAATCAGTACACACCGGTGCTCGCCGATGCGGCGCAGGCTGGGGATGCGTGGGCGCAACGCCAGCTTCAACGCTGCCCTGAGCTGGGTGGACGCGTATCGAACGGCGAATACGAGGAGTTGCTGGACTATGCCGATTCGTTAGGCATCGAGGACTATTTCTGGCAGCAAGGGGGCGCCGCGAAGGACAGTTTCATTCCCGCATTCGATTTGACCGGGGTGCCGCGGTAATATCGCACAAACGTTCTTGACCACGAACAAGCGTACGAGTATAGTATGCGAATACTATACGTACGGATGTTTGTGGAAGGGGCTGCTATGGATGTGCAGGAGAAGCTGGAGATCCTCGCCGATGCGGCGAAATACGATGTCGCCTGCACATCGTCGGGGTTACAGCGCGGTTCGAAGGCCGGCTATGTCGGTAACGCGCTCGGCGCCGGATGCTGCCACAGCTTCACGCCCGATGGTCGCTGCATTTCGCTGCTCAAGGTGCTTATGACCAACGTATGCGTATACGACTGCGCGTATTGCGTCAACCGTTGCAGCAACGAGGTACCCCGTGCGGCGTTCACGCCCGAAGAGCTGGCCGATCTCACCATGGCGTTTTACCGCCGTAACTATATCGAAGGGCTTTTCCTCAGCTCGGGCGTCATCGGGTCGCCCGACCATACCACCGAGCTCATGATTCGAACGTTGCAGCTGCTGCGCGATCATCATCGATTCCGTGGATATATCCACGCGAAAGCCGTGCCGGGAACTTCGCCTGAGCTCATTGATAAGCTTGGGCATCTGGCGGATCGTATGAGCGTGAACCTCGAGCTGCCCAGTCAGACAAGCTTGAGCTTGCTGTGTCCTCAGAAAACCAAACAGCGCATCATAGCTCCTATGCGTCAAATACGAGACAACATGGCGCAGGACCGCGAGTCTCGCGGGATATCGCGTCAAAGTACAACGTATCTGCCTTCCACTCGCCCGAAGGAGCGGGGGCGTGCGTTCGTGCCGGCAGGACAGTCCACGCAGATGATCATAGGGGCCACGCCTGAAACCGATTTCCAAATCCTCAACCTGTCGCAGGCGCTGTATAAAACCTTGCAGCTCAAGCGCGTATTCTTTAGCGCTTATCTGCCGGTAAGCTCCGATGAACGCCTGCCGCAGAATACCGCAGTGCAGCTGAACCGTGAGCACAGGCTGTATCAGGCTGATTGGCTGCTGCGCTATTACAAATTCGATGTATCGGAAATCATCAGCGCCGATGCCCCGAATCTGGAGATGGATGTGGATCCGAAAGCCGCATGGGCGGTGAACCATCTGGATTTGTTTCCGGTGGAGGTGAACACGGCTCCGTTGGAGGTGTTGCTGCGCGTGCCGGGGATAGGGCCGCACGGGGCTCGTTTGATCTTGCGTGCCCGACGCACAACCTGCTTGCGGGAAGGGGAGCTTCGCAAGTTGGGAATCGCGTTCAAACGGGCGCGTTACTTCATCACCTGCAACGGGAAATACCAAGGCAATGGGGTGGAGTTTTGCCCCGAGGCGTTGCGGGCGCAGTTGGCAAGCTCTATAGATGGCGGCCGGCACGGTGCCCGCTCAGGGAAGGTGTTGCCCGGTCAGCTCAGCTTGTTCGGGTCCGAGGTCGGGCGCGCCGCCATAGGCGCAGGGGATAAGGCCTGCATGCCGGCAGGTGGCGCGATCGGGGCGCGGCAGCTGAAGGGGCCGGCGGGTGCCGAAGACGCTGCGGTAGCTGATGGGGTCTTCGGCTGGCAGCACGCGTTGCAGGGCCGGCAGAAGGTACCCGCATGAGCCTGGATGTCGGCGCAGAGCCGCTGAGCAATGTGGCGTACGTGCACGATGGCACTACCGAGGGGCTGCTCTCGGCGATATTCCAGGCGTATGCGTTGCACGAGCGGCCCGAGGACTTCTCGACCGAGACCGCGTTGCTGCCTCGGTTAGGGCAAAGCGTGCGCTATATCGAAACCGATACGGCGTTGGCCTCGCGCGTGAAGGCGGGGATCGTGCGAAAAGCAGGACGGGATGCCTGGAATGCGGTGTTGCGCGCATCGCTATCAGATGACCCTTCGGCTGGCGCCATGATATACCGGTTCGTCCGGCATATCATGGCGCAGCCCGCTGCTGCGAATAGCGGTCTGATTCGCAACCTGGCGCATCCCATCGCCGGTCCCGTTGCCCGCCTGGACCGTTCGGTGATGAACGAGCGGCACTTGATGATGCAGTTCCTGCGCTTCGAGCACTTTGAAAACGGCATATGGTTTGCGAAATGCAACCCCAAGGCCAACGTGGTGCCGTTGCTCATGGACTGGTTTGCGGGTCGGTTCAATACCGAGCGTTTCGTCATATATGACGAGGTGCACCAAGTTGCGGGCATCTACGATGGCTCAGGCTGGAATTTGGCGCAAACCGACGAGGTGCATCTGCCGAAACATGCCGCAGACGAAGCGGCTATGCAAGCGGCATGGAAAGGGTTCTACGATGCCATGTCCATATCGGCTCGCCATCATCCCGAGCTTCGGAGGCAGTTCATGCCGAAGCGGTTATGGCGCAATATCGTGGAGGTGCGTGACGAGCTGAAGGGCGGCAGGGCTTTACCTACAGCGTACGCGCTGCATTGTCCGGATCGATCGACATGCTCTGGAAGCGTTGCTCCATATACTGGTTGTCGAAGTGATCGTCGATGAAGCGGGAGATGGCGTTGTCGGGAGCCACGCCGGCCTCGCGCTGGTACCAGCGGTCAAGCGACATCAGGGTCATGCCGCAGTCCACTATCATCAACGCGGCGCATACGGTGGTCAACGTATATCGCCAGTTCCAGGGAATACGGTTGACCAGTCGCAGCATCCAAGGAAGGCATAGCTTCACCCAGAACAGGCCCAATACGCCCCACATGGCCATGAACATGCCGTTGGTGCGGCCGTCGATGGAAAGGAACGTTCCGGTGTAGTCCCAGGCAACGATGCCGAAGGCGAACTGCATGAACCAGCTGACCGCATATTCGAACGCGCCGCCGATCACGGCGCTTACCAAGAAGATCACGGGGAAGGGCGCTTTATGGAAGCGGTTGAGCGCCATGGTCATTAGCATCGCGCCAACGCCGTAGATGGGGCTAAAAGGCCCGAACAGCAATCCGGCGCGGTCCTCGTAAACGCCAGGGTCCACTACCAGCACGTGATACACGGTTTCGATAACAAGACCCAGCACGCTGCATACCACGAATATCCAGAACAGGTTGAAAAAGTTCAGGGTGATGTAACCGCGACCGGTGGGATCAAGGCCGAGCGTGCCGTCTTCCGCTTGCTCCCTGGTTTCCATGTCGCGCAGCTTGCGGCGCAGCTCGCGCTCGCCGGCGAGCGCCGGGTCAAGGTAGGACTGCATAACGATCAGGAAGACCGCCACCACGGCATGAGGGATCACGTTGGCTCCCAGGCCGTTGAGCATGATCGAGCAGATGATGATGGCGGCCAAGATGAATATCATGGCCTCGGTACCATGGGCGGCGTGTTTGCGCTTGTTTCGCAGCAAACGGATGCCGAAGATGGCGAACATGGCGGCCAGCGCCGTGTACAGCACCGATTCCACCACGTAAATGACCACGGTGGCGGTGGATGCTTCGACATCAAGGTTGCCGGAAGTGAACGCCAGCACCATGGTCACGATGGTGACCGTCAAAAGCACGGTGGTGGCTCCGCCTGCTACAAGGCACAGCACGCCGAACACCTTCACTGCCAAGGGGAGACGTTTGCGATCGATGGCGTCTCGGTCGGCTCGGAAGCGCTTCTTTACCGTGGGGGAGGGCGTCGCGTTAGGGGAAGATTGTTGTTCGTCGTTAGTCATAAGACTCCAAAAGAGATATCGCGTTCATAGGATAGCGGGTTATTTCCGCGAACCAGTATAACCAGATACCGGCGACAGTTCGACAAGAGCGGTTAACGGTTCGGTTGCGATGCGTAAAACAAGAGCATCCGAGCATTCGCTTGCATTGACGATGATAAACGCCTGGCGATGACTAAAACGAAATGCGCAAGAGCCTATGGGAGCTTCATCTGCTTTTCATTGTATGCGGGTGCTTGACATGTCCGGCTGAGTTCGAGAACAAAAGCGAAGTGTTCGGATGAACTTGCGAATCAACCTGACTATATCTTGGTGCTGATGGTTGTACCTTTTATGGGGTGGGCTTTGAGAATCCGGGTTGTTGTCGTACAATGGCCCGACACGTATTTTCGTGTGCCGGCATGACGCAATGGTAGCGTAGCAGTTTTGTAAACTGCCTGTTGCAGGTTCGAGTCCTGTTGCCGGCTCCATCGTTACGTCAAGGCCATCGCTTTCCTGCGGTGGCCTTTTTGTTACACGCTGTTCGGGTTCTTATCCGCGATGACGCGGCGTTGGTTGGAGGGAAGCGGAATGAACGAGGCGGCTGGGATAGAGGCTTCGCTTGGCCTCACGTCCGAAGAGGCGCAGGCGCGTATCGTAGCAGGCGAGGCCAATGTCGATGCGGGCGTGAAAACGCGGTCGATCGGGCAGATCGTCCATGACAACGTATGCACGCTGTTCAACCTGGTGAACGCCGTCTTGGCCCTTATCGTGCTGTTCACGGGGTCGTACAAGAACATGTTGTTCATGGTGGTCATCGTGTGCAACACCGTTATCGGCATCGTTCAGGAAGTCCGTTCGAAGCGCATCACCGACAAGCTGTCCATCATAGCCGGCTCGAAAGCGCATGCGCTGCGCGATGGCGCGGAAACGGAGTTGCCGCTCGATGAGCTGGTGCGCGATGATGTGGTGGTGTTGCGCCGTGGAGATCAGGTCCTTGCGGATGCGCAGGTCGTGAACGGTGAATGCCGGGTTAACGAAAGCCTGCTTACCGGTGAAGCCGATCTTATCCGCAAACAGGCTGGTGACACGCTTATGAGCGGATCGTTCGTCAATTCGGGAACGGTGTACGCGCGCGTGATCCACGTTGGGGCTGAGAACTATGCGGCGAAGATTTCCGCCGAGGCGAAGGAGCGCAAGGCTGTGCGCTCGGAGATCATGCGCTGCCTCAACGGCATCATCAAATTCGTCAGCTGCATCATGTTCCCGGTTGGCGCATTGCTGTTCGCGCGGGACTATCTTTCGGGTAATTCGGAGCTGAACAGCGCCATCCTATCCACGGTATCCGCGCTGGTGGGCATGATACCCGAGGGGCTGATCCTTCTCACGTCGACGGTTCTGGCTGTGGCGGTCGTGCGCTTGTCAAGAAGCCAGGTGCTCGTCCAACAGCTGTATTGCATTGAAACGTTGGCGCGCGTGGATGTGCTCTGTCTGGACAAAACGGGTACCATCACCACAGGTGACATGGAGGTTGCCTGGGTGCGGCCCGTAGAGGGCGCTGCCGCTCAGGATACGTCCGAGGCGCTTGAACGGGAAGCGTGCCGCGCGTTACGCGCCATCGCCTGTGCAGACGATGACCCTCACGAGACATCCCGAGCCATCGTCGCGTATTTCAAGGACGCCGAAGGGCGTCCCGAAACGTGCTCGCGCATGATTCCATTCAGCTCGGACAAGAAATGGTCGGGCGCCCAGCTCTCCGATGGGTCTTGCTATGTGATGGGTGCTGCGCAGTTTGTGCTCGGCGACGCTTACGAACATGTCAGGCTGCAAGTCGAGCGGCTTGCAGCCGATGCGCGCCTGCTGCTCGTCGCTCGCGTGCAAGGCTTCGATGAGCAGGGGAACATTCAGGGCGACCCTATGCCATTAGGGTTCGTGGGCATTCGGGACCAAATCCGCCCAACAGCGGCGGAAACCATCGCCTATTTCAAAGATCAGGGCGTGCGCGTGCTTGTCATCAGCGGCGATGATCCGCGCACCGTTTCCGGCATCGCTGAAAAGGTGGGGGTGGAAGGCGCCGATCGCTACGTCGATGCCACCACGCTGAAAACCGAATCCGATACGGAACGCGCGCTAGCGTGCGACAGCGTGTTCGGCCGCGTGAAGCCTGAGCAAAAGAAGCAGTTCGTCTTGGCGCTGCAAAAGGCGGGCCACACCGTCGCCATGACTGGCGACGGCGTGAACGACACGCTGGCGCTCAAGGCCGCAGATTGCAGCGTCGCTATGGCGGCAGGCTCGGATGCCGCGCGCAACGTGGCGCAGCTGGTGCTCGTCGACAATGACTTTGCCAGCATGCCGAAGGTGGTGGCCGAAGGGCGGCGTTCCATCAACAACCTGCAGCGTTCCGCATCGCTGTTCCTGGTGAAAACGTTGCTGTCCATCGCTTCGGCCCTGCTGTTCATTGCTGCGCCTTGGCAATATCCCTTCCAGCCTATCCAAATGACGCTCATCAGCGCGTTCACCATCGGCATACCGTCGTTCGTGCTTGCGCTCGAGCCGAATCGCGAGCGTATCCGGGGTCGTTTCCTGGGCAACGTCATCGTCAAGTCGATCCCCGGCGCCGTGTGCTCGGTGTGCTGCATCCTTGCGGCGAACGTGGCGGGCTATTACCTCATGGGCCTTGACTACGAGCAGGTATCCACCTTGTGCGTGTTGTTGACCTCCTGGGTCGGATGCAATCTGGTGATCCGCCTGTCCATACCTTTCACGGCTATCCGCACGGCGTTGCTTGCCGTGGTGGTCGGCGGCACCGCTGGTGCGTGCCTGCTCATGCCCGGCGTGTTCTGCATTGCGCCGTTCACGCCGGGTATGTGGATGTTTTACGGCATCGTCGCGGCGCTGTCCGCCGTGGCGTTCCACGCGCTTTACCTCAAGCTCGACGCCTTGCACGCTGCGCGTATCCGCGAGTCGGAATAGGGGATTCCCGGTTCGGGTACGGGTCGTGATGCGCGTAAGGCACGGAAGCTCCCTGCTCGCGGATCATGGAATCCGCTTTGTTCGAAGCAAGGTTTCGGCATGGGCTTGGAAGCTCGATTTTATGAAGGGCGTGTGCGCACCCTGTGTGCAAATGGGTCGATTCCGCCTGTTAGCGGTCGTATATTGGAGTAAACGCCGCTGTTCGCGCGACAAACGGGCCGCATGCCGCTATACTTCTTTAGGTTTGAAACGTTCCGCTTACAACGAACCTACAACTACAGCACATGCGCGCGGGACGTTGCCTGATGCCGTACGGGCATCTGGGGGCGCCGAAGGCGGCGTCTAAGGTCGGCCGCGAAGCGAGTGCGGCCCGTAAAAGGAGCAAAGGTGCTAGATCAGTTCTTCTCGCATATCTCGTTCGTGGACATATTCAACTTCTGCGTCTTCTTGGCGTTCACCATCTGCTATACGTATCAGCTTTACTACGTGTTCGTGGTGCTCACCCGCAAGCCCAAGCAGCTTATCGCTAAGAAGAACCACAAGTTCGCCGCCGTCATCAGCGCCCGCAACGAAAGCGCGGTGATCGGCCAGCTCATCCACTCGATCAAGGTGCAGAACTACCCGAGCGAGCTTATCGACGTGTTCGTCATCGCCGATAACTGCACGGATAACACCGCCGAGGTCGCCCGCGAGGCCGGCGCCATCGTGTTCCCGCGCTTCAATACCGAGCAGGTGGGCAAGGGCTACGCGCTCGATTACGGCTTCAGCGTCATCCGCAGCCAATATGCCGATCGCGGCTATGAGGCCTATTTCGTCTTCGACGCCGACAACGTGCTCGACGTGAACTACTTCCGCGAGATGAACAAGACCTTCGACAACGGCGCCGTCGCATCCACCAGCTACCGTAACTCCAAGAACTACGACAGCAACTGGATCTCCGCCGGTTACGCCGTGTGGTTCCTGCGCGAGGCGAAGTTCCTCAACCAGGCCCGCCTGACGCTCAACACCAGCTGCGCCGTTTCCGGCACGGGCTTTTTCGTGTCCGCGAAGATCATCGAGCGTAACGGCGGCTGGAAGTGGCATCTGCTCACCGAGGACATCGAGTTCTCCGCCAACTCCATCTTGGAGGGCGAGCGCATCAGCTACACGCCCACGGCCGTGCTCTATGACGAGCAGCCCGTCACGTTCCGCGATTCCTGGAACCAGCGTTTCCGTTGGGCGAAGGGCTTCTACCAGGTGTTCTGGCACTACGGAGCACGGTTGGCCAAGGGTATCGCCACCAACCCCAAGGGCAGCCGCTTCGCTTGCTACGACATGCTCATGACCATCGCGCCGGGCATGCTGCTCACTATCATCAGCGTGACGTTCAACGCCATCATCATTGCCCTGGCGGCTGCGGGCCTTATGTCCACGGGCGTCATGGTTGCCTCCTCTGTGTCGTCGATCTGCTTCTGCCTGATGAACTACATGGTGTTCATGTTCATGTTCGGCGTGCTGACCACGTTCGTGGAATGGGATTCCATCCACTCCACCACGGACAAGAAGATCCGCTACATGTTCACGTTCCCGTTCTTCATGCTCACCTACGTGCCCATCGCGCTGGTGGCGCTGGTGAAGAAGTGCAACTGGAAGCCCATCAAGCACTCCATCAACGTGGACGTGCAGGAGTTCGCCGAAAGCGAATCCCGTCGCGAGCGCGCCTAGCGCAGAACGGCGAAACAACATACGAAACCGGGAAGGCGGCCTGCGGGCCGTCTTCCTTGCGTTTGGGTGAGATTTGGCATGCGCGGGAGCATGCGTGCCTAGGCCGTTTGGTGTTTGGGCCTGCTGGGCGTGACCGGGGTTTGCCCAACTGCTCCAGGTGGCGATTCCTTAGAATGTCTTAGTTTGCGTTGCATACAAGACTGCTTCTGCAAATCGGGGACAAAAGCTTTGGTGCCTTTCTAAAGATGGGCTGTTGACTGTCGGCTCTTGTCGTGGGCGCGTTCGTTAGACGCGGGCGAACACGAGGCAGTGCAGCTCCACTGCGCCCGCCGCGCGAAGGGCGTCGCAGGCCGCGTTCATGGTGGAGCCTGTGGTGCATACGTCGTCGATGAGCAGGATGCGGGCAGGCACCGTGGCACCCGGCAGCGCCTGGAAGCGCCCCTGCAGATTGTGGATGCGTCCGCGCCGCCCGAGCGCGCGCTGATCGAAGGTGCGGGGTCGCGCCAGCGCCTCGACCACGGGGATCCCCGCCATGCCGGCAACGGCGCAGGCAAGCTCGCGGCCGTGGTCGAAGCCGCGTCGGCGGCGTGCGGCGGCGCTTGCGGGTATGGGCGCCGCCACCGCGCCGGCAAGCCATGCGGGCGGCACCTGGGGAAGCATGAGCTGCGCCATCTCGGTCGCCAGACGTCTTTCTCCGGTGTCTTTCCAGGTGCGCACGATGCGCGCCGCGCCTTCTTCGAACGACACCGCCGCTGCCATGCCGTCGAACGCCGGGCGCGTGCGTCCTTGCGCCGCAAGCATCACCTCGTTGCACTCGCAGCACTGCACGCGCCCGAACGGCGCGCCGCAGCGGGGGCAGGCGCGCCACCAGTCCACGTAGGCGAGCGCTGCCCGGCAAGAATCGCACAGCACGTGCCCGGGCGTATCGCAGATCGCGCATCGCGTTGGCCACACGGTCTCGGCCAAGGCCTCCGCGGCCTCAGCGGCGATCGGGGCGCAGGCCCCTGCTATGTTCGACAGCATTCCCATGCTTTGAAGCTTAAGCGCGCCGTCTTGCGAAACCCTTGCGGAAAACGCGCCGCGAAACCCTCCGCTCCTTGCGTATCTGATACACTACTAAGGCTTCTTTCGAGTCTGTAGTTGCGGGCTTTCCACGAAGCCCTAGTCCATGGCAGATGCGGTCGAAAGGATCCACGTAAGTCCCGCGGCACGTCCGCGAAGGCGAGCACGGCGTATCCTAGAGGTAAGACGCACCCTCCGTTTATACGAGCGGCATACCGTCGCGAC